>DASXGQ010000243.1:0-12472 GCA_036488995.1 Caulobacteraceae bacterium | reverse complement strand
ATAGGTCCTGGCGCAGTAGACGATCGCCGAAGGAGCCATGATCGCAATGGCGATGAGCGCGAACTTCAGGCTGCCGTCGAATCCCGTCGTCAGGACGTCGGACGAGGAAGCGATCTGAATGAAGTTCAGGCGCCAGTGACGGAACACCAGCGTGTTCAGGATGATCGACCCGGCAAAGCCGACCACCGCCAGTACGGCGACGAGTTCGCCCGCGAGGCCGACGACGCTTCGCCTCGAAGACAGTCGTCCCCATGAGGACATGGGCGTGTCGGTCATATCGTCCCCCCGGCGCGACTTGCGGACCTCAGTACGGGCCCCGCCCGGCGAGTCGCGCCTTTCCAATCCCAAACTCTACGACACGACCCTGACCTGCTCGACGAGACGCAGGGACGCTCCCCAGCATCCGGAGCGTGCAGCGCCCGACAAGCGTCGCCGTGAAACTAGGGCTTCACAGTTGGAGTGTCGACAAGACGACCGCGCCCCACGCTCATCTTCCTCCTGACCGTCTGAGGGTGGCCGCGACGCCTCGGTATGACTTTTGCGGTTGGTCGAGCCGGCCATAACCTCTAGCTTCGATCCAGCTGCAATCGCCGATCCGGGAGCCTGCCGCCCATGACTGTCGGCCCCTGGCCCGTGAACACGGCGGTCGGCGCCTTCCTGCTGGCCTTCCCGACCCTGTTCTCGATCATCAATCCGATCGGTTCATCCCTGGTGTTCTACAACGTCACCAGCGACCGCCCGCACAGGGAGCGGGCGCTTCTGGCTCGCCGCATCGGCGTCTATTCCCTGGCCATCCTGCTCGGGTCGATCCTGCTGGGCGGATATATCCTGAACTTCTTCGGGGTCAGCCTGGGCGCCCTGCGCATCGGGGGCGGCCTGGTGGTCAGCGTGCAGGCCTGGAACCTGCTGCTGGCCCCCGAGGCGCAGGAAACGCGCAAAGCCGGGGAAGCGGCGCCGGCCACTGAGCGAGACGACATCGCCTTCTTCCCTCTCACGATGCCGCTCACCACAGGCCCGGGCTCCATCTCGGTGGCGATTGCTCTGGCCTCCGTGCGACCCGAGGGGCCAAACGTGATCCCCTTCTTCGTCGGCATGGGCCTGGCGGCCCTGCTCAACGCCTTCCTCGTCTGGGCGCTCTACGTCTCTTCCGACCGCGTCCTGTCGTTCCTTGGCCCCTCCGGCGCCCGCGTGCTGAACCGGCTGGCGGCCTTCCTCCTGCTCTGCATCGGCGTGCAGATCATCATCACGGGAGCCGAGAGCGTTCTTGGACCGTGGCTGTTCGCCACCGTTCACGCGCCGGGGCGATGAACTCCGATCTCAGGCCGCCGCGGCCGCGAGAGTCTCCGGCCGCGGCCGGATCGACGGAGGCGCCTTGAATCCCGGCGAGTCGCTGGTGTGCAGGTTCCCCAAGGCGAGGGTCAGGTAGCGAGGGTCCAGGCTTGGCGGGACGCCATCGAACCGCGCGGCTGCAAGGACCTGTTCGAGGATGAACTTCGGTTGGAAGCTCGCGAGGGGGAAGTCGTTGCGGACCGTCAGGTCGCTGATGATCTCGTCGATCATGTCGGGGTCCGGCTCGATGCCGTTCTTCAGGCACATGCCCTTGAAGATGCCCTTGTAGACATCGACGGGCGGACCTCCGATCTCGATCTTGAACGGGATGCGGCGCAGGAAGGCTCCGTCCATCAGCCCGGCGGGGGAGAGGTTGGTGGAGAAGATCACCAGCTCGTCGAACGGGAGCTGAAAGGTCTTGCCGGTGTGCAACTTGAGGTACTCGACCCGGCTCTCCATCGGCACGATCCAACGGTTGAGCAGTTGCTCGGGCGAGACCAGTTGGCGGCCAAAGTCGTCTATGAGGAAGATGCCGCCAATGCCCTTTATGTGCAGCGGGGCCTCATAGAATTTTGCCTGCTCGTTGTACTTCAGGTCGAGCATTTCCAGCGTCAGCTCGCCCCCCGCGACCACGAATGGGCGCCAGCAGGCCACCCAGCGCGTGTCGAACTCGTCGCGACGCAGGTTTCCCGCCGTGGCGGTCGTCTCCACTGGCTGGTGAATCGTCGGGTCGAAGAAGCGGATGATCTGGCCCTCGACTTCCACGCACCACGGAATGAAGACGATGCCCTTGTAGAGTCGCCCGATCCGCTCACCGATGGAGGTCTTGCCGTTGCCGGGCGGCCCGTAGAGCAGGATCGACTTGCCCGAGTTCGCCGCAGGACCCAGCTCCCGCATCAGCGCGTCGGAGATCTTGAGATCGGAGAAGGCGTTCTCGAGGGCGGTCCGGCCGATACGCTCGCCGGCGATCGCCTGCAGCCGGATCTGGTCGCACAGAGCGGTCAGGGTGACGGGCGCGGGGCCGACATATTCGTTCTGCTCCATCGCCTGGCGCGCCCATTGCAGACCTGCTGCGGTGAGGGCGTAGCGGACGTCCGGCCCGGCGGTCCCGTCCATGGCCGCCATCCCCAGGGATTCCAGCAGCTTGCGCTTCTTCGCCTCTTCGAACAGCTCCTGGACGACCACGGGCGTCAGTTTCAGCGCTGCGGCCATCGATGGGCCGGTGCCCTCGCCGGTCACGCTGATCGACTTGATCATCAGGTTGAGGAGGCTGTTTATCGTAAGCCCAGTCTCAGCGACCGAACGGGACGCCTTGGGCGGGATGCGCATCGCGCGCTCGACCGCCTCGGCGTCGACCTTCCCAAGCTGGGCGATGCACTCGGACAAGGCGCCGCCCTGACTGCGCTGCATCTCCATGGCCTCGGCCACGTCTTCCGCAGAGAGCAGCCCCTGGGCTACGAGGATGTCACCGATACGCATGCTTGCCCCACCCCAACAATCGCCAGATCGAAATCACTGAACTAGAACATGAGAGCCATATTCAGTTAGTATCCCAACGGCAAGACTGCCGTGATATTGCAATATTCTTGTTTTCTTAAAGTTTGCGGCAATAGTCTATTGCATGCAGTGACGAGATGTCGCTAATGTACTATTCGCGACGGATGGGTGAACACCTCGAATCCATCCGACCGCGCCACGGCGATCAGGGTAATTCCCGCCGCCTCGGCGGTGCGGATCGCCAGGGCGGTAGGCGCGGAGACGGCGGCGATCACCGGAGCGCCGATCGCTGCGGCCTTTTGAACCAGCTCGACCGAAACGCGGCTGGTCAGCACCAGGACACCCGCCGGCGCGATTCCGCGAAGCGTCATGGCGCCGATCACCTTGTCGAGGGCGTTGTGTCGCCCGACGTCCTCCCGGGCGAGGACGAGTCCCTCGCTGGGCGTCCAGAACCCGGCGGCATGGACGGCGCGCGTGACACGCCCAAGCGCCTGCGCCGGCTCGAGCGACGCCATCGCCGCCTGCACCTGGGCGATCGTCAGGGGCGCTAGCTCGGCCGGAGGTCGCGCATGCGCCGTGCGCATCTGCTCCAGGCTCTCGATACCGCACAGGCCGCAGCCGGTCGGCCCGGCCATCGTCCGGCGACGCGCGACCAGGGCGGCCGCCCTGCCCGGCTCGAGCCAGAGCCGCGCTTCGAATCCCAGTTCGCCCTGGACAATTTCCACACCGCGCGCCTCGCTGGCGTCGGCGATCACGCCCTCGGTGAGAGACAGCCCGATGGCGAGATCCTCGAGATCCCTGGGCGTCGCCATCATGACCGCGTAGGTGGAGGCGTCATGGACGATCGCCACCGGCGCCTCCTCGGGAACTTCGCGCTTATCCGCGGCGGCCTGGCCATTACGTATGCGCAGCATGGCCGCGGAAGCGGACGCCCGATGATCTACCTCTGTCATTCCCCGATCCTTGATCGTCGCCCGCGCCTGCGAACCGCGGACCGCCGACGGTTTGCCGGGCCTGTCCCGTGAACATCGCCGGCGTCGTGCTTGCGGGCGGACGATCGCGCCGGTTCGGTCGTGACAAGGCGCGCGAACCGCTGGCGGGCCGCCCCCTGATCGCCTGGAGCCTCGAATCCCTCGGTCCTGCTTGCGCCCGACTGGCGATCAGCGGACCTGCCGAACTCGCCGCGACGCTTGGCCTCCCTGCCGTCGCAGACCTCGAAGGGGCGCCACCCGGTCCGTTGGCCGGCGTCGCCGGGGCCCTCGCCTGGGCGGCGGCCGAGGGGTGCAGTCACTGCCTCACCGCGCCCTGCGACACCCCATTCCTTCCGCCCGATCTGGCCGCCCGGCTGATTGCCGCCGCCGGCGCGAGCCCGGTGGTCGCGGCGCGCGCCCTTGGCCGTCATCCCCTCTGCGCACTCTGGCGCGCCGACTTCGCCGCGCGCCTGGCGCAACTGGCCCTTCAGCCGGGCCAACCGCCGCTGCAGCGCCTGGTGGACGAGCTCGGCGGCGCGTGGGCGGACTTTCCCGACGAGACCGCGTTTGCGAACCTCAACACGCCGGATGAATTCGCCGCCGCGGTAAGCCGACTGCAGGGTCATAGTTCGAGATAGTCCACGATCTCGCCAGCTGCTTCGGGCGGGCTTGCCGGAAGGCGGCGGATCAAGGCGGTCAGCCGGGCCAGCTGGGCGTGGGAAGCGCTCTCCTGTCTATCCAGCGGCGTCACGCTCCCACCCGACGCCTCTGCGAGTATCAGCGTCTCGCGCTCGCCCGTGGCAGCGAGTGCGGCCGTAGTCGGACCCCTGCGCCAGGCGAGCGTCGCCGATGGATCCCCGCCGGCCATCTTCACGAGCGCGGGGACCAACAGCAGCCTCGCGGCGACCAGGGCCGCCACAGGATTTCCCGGCAGGCCGACCACGAGGCGCGCGCCCGTCGAAGCGGCCCAGGCTGGCTTGCCCGGCTTGATGGACACGCCCGCGAACAATGGACCAGCGCCCGCCTCGCCGGCGGCGGCCCGCGTCAGATCCCTTTCGCTGCCCGACGCGCCGCCGATCACCGCCAGCACGTCGCAACCCGCGAGGAGTTCCCTGACCGCCGTGGCAAGATCATTGGCGTCATCGCCGCAGCGCCTGCGACGAACAACCCACGCACCCCAGGCCTGCGCCAATGCCCCGATCCCCGGGGAGGCGCTGTCCGGAATCGCGTCGTCGCCGCACCGCTCGTCTCGCGCCAGCTCGTCGCCCACGGCGAGGATCGCGAGGCGGGGCTCCCGACGCGCGAGCACGCGGCTTGCCTCCGCTGCGGCCGCGGCCATCAGGGCCGGAGGCGTGAGGCGCGCCGCGGCGGCGACGAGGACGTCCCCGGCCCGGAAGTCGGATCCTATGGGGCGGACATGCCTCTTCTCCCCAGAGGGACGAGTGACCCGCACCAGAGACCCTTCCACGCTCACCGCCTCGTCGACGATCACGCGCTCGGCTCCGGACGGCATTGGGGCGCCCGTGGTGATGCGCACCGCCTGGCCCGCAGCCAGGCGCCCTGCGAAGGGCCTTCCCGCCCACGCATGTCCAATGACCGCGAGCTCCGCCCCCGGCTCCGGAGGCGATCCTGCGATCGCATAGCCGTCCATCGCCGAGAGGTCGCGCGCGGGTCGGTTGCGAGGTGCGATGACCGGGGCGGCGAGCACTCGGCCTGCCGCCGCCTCCAACGAGATCTCCTCGGGCTCCAGGACAGAGGCCGCAGCCAGCAGGCGCGTCACGGCCGTTTGCCACTTGGGCAAGCCACCGACGTCGCAGTCCGCCGCCTCTGCTATATCTAGGGGATGGCCCAAATGTCCGGTCCTGCGCCTTCGCCCCAAACTATCACGCCGCGCCCGCTCGCGCGTCGCGCTCCATTGGCGGGCGGCGCGCCCGAATTGCCGTTCTCTGCGTTGTCGGCCCGATGAGCGCGGACGGCCAGGGTCGGGAGCCGCCGAGGGCGGCCGCGAAAAAGCTGCGGGCCCTGCCTCAGGTCCAGAAGCTGCTCGAGACGCCGCAGGCGCAATCGCTGCTGCAGAGTCACGCTCGCGACGCGGTGGTCAGCGCCTTCCGCGCGGCCGTGCACTCGGCGCGGGCCGAATTACTGGCCGGCGGACGGCCACCCGAGATCGAGGCCCTCGCCGAGAGTGCGGCCGCAGCCCTGGCGTCAGGGGCGCAGCCCCATCTTCGCCGCGTGATCAACGCCACGGGCGTGATCCTTCATACCAACCTCGGGCGCGCGCCCCTTCCGGCGGCGGCCCTGGAGGCCATGGCGAGCGCAGGCCTTGGCTATTCGAACCTCGAATTCGACCTCGCGGCGGGAGCGCGGGGCGCGCGTGCGGCGGGGGTCGAGCCCCTGCTGCGCGAGCTGACGGGCGCGGAAGCGGCCCTGGCGGTGAACAACGCCGCGGCGGCGGTACTGCTGGCTCTGTCGGCCCTCGCGGCCGGCGGCGAGGTCATCGTCTCGCGCGGCGAGATGGTCGAGATCGGCGGGGGCTTCCGCATCCCCGAGGTGGTCGCCCAGGGCGGCGCGCAACTCGTCGAAGTCGGGACCACCAACAAGACCCGGCTGGACGACTATCGCCGGGCGATCGGCGAGCGGACGCGCGTCCTCTTGAAGGTGCACCAGAGCAACTACCGCATCGTCGGCTTTACCGCTGAGGCGTCCCTGGGTGAGCTTTCGGGACTCTCCCGCGAACGCGGTCTGCTGCTGATGCACGACCTGGGCAGCGGCGCCCTGGCCGAGCTCGCCCGCCTCGGACGCGCCCCGGAACCACGACCGCAGGAGTCCCTCGCCGCCGGCGCCGACCTTGTCGCCTTCAGTGGCGACAAGCTCATGGGGGGGCCCCAGGCCGGCCTGCTCGTCGGCCGTGCGGCCGCGCTCGAACCGCTGCGCCGTCATCCGCTGATGCGAGCGCTGCGCCTCGACAAGGCGACCCTCGCCGCTCTTGAGGCGACGCTCAGGCTCTACCGCGACCCCGCCCGGGCCGCGATCGAGGTCCCGGTGCTGCGCATGCTGGCGCAAACTGTCGAGCAGGTGGCGGCGCGCGCCGCGCGCCTTGGCGATCTTCTGGGGGGCGTCGTCCGTTTCGAGATCCGCCGTTCGGAAGCCCAGGTTGGCGGCGGCTCTCTGCCAGGGGAGGCCCTGGCGAGTTGGAGTCTCGCTCTGGGCGAGACGGACGCGCAAGCCGAAGCCCTCGCCGCGCGACTGCGCTCGGGCGCGACGCCCATCGTCGGTCGCCTGTCGGGAGGGCGTCTGCTGCTCGACCTCTTCACCGTAGCGGACGAGGAGGTCGAGGCGCTGGCGGCAGCGGTGCGCGCGCCGGACGGGTGAGCTCGAGCGAGCCTTGCGCGTTTCTCGCGAATTCGGCGCGCAGGCGCCGTAACAGCACGATGCGGTACGCTTCATCTCCCTCCACGACGAGCGTGTCATGTTAAGCTCGGCCGCACGGAGGCGATTGGGGTCTGGTGGCCCCCCCGGTCTTCAAAACCGGTGGCCCGCCAACAGCGGGCGGTGGGTTCGATTCCCATCCGCCTCCGCCAGTGCGCGCCGCGGGGTCAGACCACCGTCACCCCTTCCGGCATCTCCTGGGGCCGATCCCAGAAAGCGTCGCCCTCGTACTTGTGGAAGAGGTCGGGTGGCAGGAGGGTGGGTCGAACCTTGGGCCGCACCTTAGAGCCGACCGCATGCAGGCCGGGCGCGCCGATGCGGGCGTCGAACTGCAAGGCGTCGAAGTCCTGCTCGATGTTGCCGGGGTCGTGTTCGAACGGCGCCTCGCCGATGAAGTCGTAGATCGACTTCAGTGCGGCTCGCGGATCGCGGGTCAGGCTTTCATAACGCAGCAGGAGCAGACGCTCGCGCCGCGGATCGAAAACCGCCTCGCGCAGGCAATTGAGGGCGAAACCAACCATGCCGGCGCCGCTCATCAGGCCTTCGGCGCGGCTATAGACTGTGCCTGTCGTGTCGAACTTGAAGATCCCCGAGGGCTCGAGCGGATTCTCGCGCGTGAGGCGTTCGATCGAGTCCAGGACCCAGGCCGGACTGCGCACGCAGCAGATCACCTTGGCCTTCGGGTACAGCTTTGACAGCAGCGGCAACTTGCTGGTCCACTGCCTGTTGGTGTCGAACACCACCTTCCGGGGATGAAGGTCGCCATAGAAGGCTTCGACGCAGGCCTTGAGGATCCGCGCCCTCTGGTCGTCCTCTATGAAGACAGCGGTCTCGTTCTCCTGGCTCATCTGCCGCAGAAGCGCGTTCACCAGGGAGCCGACCGGGCTGGTCATGGACGCGTGGACGCCCGGGTTCTGGCGCAGCAGAGCCGAGAGAAGCGTGGAGCCGGAGCGCGGTAGCCCGGAGATGAAGTGGATGCCGTTCTGCATGCGCGATCCTTGGGAGGTCCGACCTTTGCCAGGATGGGACGCGTTTCAGATGAGCGCGTGGTCGAACCAGGCGGCGACGATCTTCTCGCCGGCCGGGCTGAAGCCCACCAGCGAGAGCCGCGTCTCCGGCGCGCGGTGCGGATGGCTCCTGGTCTTGTAGGTGGCCGCCTCGAGCACCGCCACCACCCCCATCACTTCCTCCGCCGGCGTCGCCAGGGACCACCGCTCCAGCAGCCTGACGGAGTGGGCGGTGATCAGGACCGACATGAACTGACGCCGGTGCTCAGGGTCCATGGCGCAGCGATAGACCGCCATCTTGCTGCGCAGGAAGGGGACCAACTCCACGACGGCTGTGGAAACCGCGACCAGCCGGCCCCCTGCGTAGGCCGCCAGAACGACCTCCTTCGCCCGCTGATCTGGATCGACGCCCTGCGGCAGCAGGCCCCAGCGGGCCCAGAACTGCTTGACGTCGGCCTCGATCGCCGGGTCGCCGCGCAGCCAGCCGACGCGAAGGTCGACCCCCAGTTGCTCGGGCGACGGAGGCTCGGGGTAGATGGGCAGCCGGGTCTCGGCGCGCGCCCGTGGCGCTTCGAGGTTACGGCGGGGCCGCACAGGCTCGAACGACACGTTGCCGAACGAGCCCGGCGCCGCTTCCGGCGCCGGGCGCCGGGACCAGGGCCAATGCATGACTAGGCGAGGCGCATCACCCGGCGGCGCATCACGCGGCGGCGCAGCACGTAGCCCGTGAAGCCGAAGCCGCCGAGCATCATGGCCCAGGTGGAGGGTTCCGGCACGGAGCTGATCTCGATCTCGCCATTGCCGGCGTTGAAAGCGAGGGCAGTCCGGCCGCTTCCGCCGGAAGCGTAGCTGCCGCCACCGCCGCCGCCGTACTTATTGCCGCCGCCACCCCCGCTGAACCCGCCGCCGCCACCACCGCCAAAGAAGCCGCCGCCGCCCCCCGCGAACCCGGATCCGCCCGCGCCCCCGGCCGCCGTTCCCGAGCCGCCGGCGCCGCCATCAAAAAAGCCCCGCCCGGCGTACGGACCCGGAGGCGAAGCGGTGCCAAGGCCGCCTCCCGGCGCGCCGGTCATGGAATAGCCGCCTGGGGAACCATCTGTGCCGCCCTGACCGCCGGCGGAACCTCCTCCGGCGCCGCCCGCCCCACCGACGGAGAACGCCTGCCCTTTGTAACCAACTCCATATTTCCCGCCGCCGCCGCCGCCGCCGGAGACCAAACCCGCCGCACCCAGCAGCACCGCGCTGGCGCCGCCACCGCCGCCGCCACCCGGGATACCGCCAGTGATCGCGTCGCCGCCCTTCGCGCCAACGAAAAGGTTGACCGTCTCGCCGGCGGTCAATTGGAACATCGCCCGCTGGCCATAGCCAAGGCCGCCGGCGAACGTCGCGCCGCCGCCGGCAGTGAATCCGGCGTATCCGGCCCCGCCCTGGGCGCCCCACACGCTGATTGTATACGAGCCCGCGGTCGGGGCCGTGAATGACGACACGCCTGGAGTCGTGTCGACGAAAGCGATGGACGCCGAGGCTTCGCCCGCGACGCCGAGGATGGCGAGGCACGACGCCCCGCCGAGCAGGATCTTACGGATCATTCGTTTGGTCCCCCATCGAGCCGGATCGACCTAGCCCGCGATGATTGCATTGAACAGCTTGAGCACAGACCATACAGAGATTGTGACCAAGTCAATGTAAAATTTAGTGGAAAGGTGGAAATTGTGGCGAAATAGGGCGAAATCTGGTCTGTCTGCCCGTATTAGTACAATCGTGAAGCGTCTCACGCGGAAGAGGGTGCGCGGCGCCGCGATCTCGGGTACGCGGCTCAGCACCGCTGACCAAGGCGAGCGCAGGGAGACTGCAATGCGGGAAGCTCTGACGACCACGGCGCCGGACGAGGTCGGTCTTTCGGTTGAGGGTTTGGCCAGGGTCGACCGGTGGCTGCAGGAGGTGATCGACGCCGGCGAGATCACCGGGGTCGTGACCCTGGTCGCGCGCCACGGGCGCATCGTCCACCGGGCGGCTCTGGGCGTGAAGGACCTCGCCGCGCGCCAGCCCATGGCCGCCGATACAATCTTCCGCATCTATTCCATGACCAAGCCGGTCACCGCCGCGGCGATGATGGTCCTTCACGACGAGGGTCGCTGGACGCCGGACGATCCGATCGCGCGCCACCTGCCCGAATTCGCCGACGTGAAAGGTCCTGACGGCAAGACGCCGGACCATGCGCCGACCATGCGCGAGCTGATGACCCATACGGCAGGCTTCGCCTACGGCATCGGCCCCGGGCCGCACGATCCGCCCGATGCGGCGTACATCGCCGCCAAGGTGTGGGGCGCGAAAGACCTTGCCGACTTCTCCAGTCGCATCGCCGCCCTGCCCCTCGCCTACCAGCCTGGCTCCGCCTGGCGCTATTCGCTTTCCATGGATCTGCAGGGCGCGATCATCGAGCGCCTCACTGGCCAGGGCCTGCCCGACTTCATGCGCACGCGCCTGTTTGAGCCGCTGGGCATGGTCGACACCGGCTTCTTCCTGCCTGCAGCCAAGCTCGCGCGCCTGGCGACGGTCTACCACCGCTACGACGTCCCCGAGCTGACCGTGCTCGACAATCCGGCCTTCGTCCGCGATCCCCTGGCCGTCCCGGCCATCCCCATGGGCGGCGGCGGTCTCTATTCCACGGTCGACGACTACGCCCGCTTCGCCCAGATGCTGCTGAACAAGGGCGAGCTTGGCGGCGTGCGGGTCCTCTCCTCGGACGCCGTGAAGCTGATGACATCGAACCATCTGTCGGACGCGATCATCGCCGGCAATTTCGGCGTCGGCATGCAGCACGTCGGTCCGGGCCGCGGCTACGCCTTCAACGGCGCAGTGTTCTACGATCCGCCTCTGGCGGGCTCACGAGTCGGACCCGGGACCTATCAGTGGGACGGCGCCGCCGGCACCTGGTTCTGGATCGACCCCGAGCACGATCTGCTGTTCGTGGGCCTCATCCAGCGGATGATGCAGGAAGGCATGCCCCTGCTTCAGGCCGGAACCCAGGACCTCATCGCCGACGCCATCGTGGGCTGAGCGGCGACGCTTGCGCCCCGCTGCGTCAAGGCGCGCAGTCTCACCCCATCACACCGGAGTTTGCGCCATGATGCGTGTCTACGACCATCCGTTCTCGCCCTATGGCCAGAAGGTGAAGATCGCCCTGCGGGAAAAGGGGCTTGAGTTCGAGGCGCCCATGCCCGACGGCCTGGGCGCGGGCGGAGCGGCCGGCGAGTTCGTCCAGGCCAACCCCCGCGCCGAGGTGCCGACCCTGATCGACGGGGAGGTCCGGATTTTCGATTCCACGATCATTCTCGAATACCTCGAGGACAAATGGCCTGATCCGCCCCTTCTGCCGGCCGGACCCGCAGAGCGCGCCCGCGTGCGTATGCTCGAGGAGGTGATGGACACCCACTACGAGCCAATCAACTGGGGCCTGTCCGAGGTCCGCGCCTTCCGCCGCGCCGTCGGCGACGAGGCCGCCGCGATCGAAGCGCGCGCGGCCGAGCAGACGGGCGGCTTCTTCGCCTGGCTCGAACGTCAGCTCGGCGGGCGCGAATGGTTCAACGGCGAGGCCTTCGGCTGGGGCGATCTGGCGGTGATCCCGTTCCTCAACGGCTCGCGCGGTCATGGCCTGCAGCCGCCGGCAGGAACGCGCCTGGCCGACTGGTTCGCCCGCGCCAACGCCCGGCCCAGCGTCGCGGCCACGGTGAAGGACATCACCGACATGCTCGCCGGCGGCGGACGCGACATGAGCAGCGTGGCCGACCTGCTGGAGAAGGGCCTCTTCAAGCGCGAGTACCGCGACCACCGCCTCGAGTGGATGGTCAAGACCGGCGGCCTTCAGATCATCGCCACCGGCCTCGCCCGCGACAACATCCGCTTCACGCCAGGATTCCGCTAAGCGCTGGCGCGCCGGCGTCGTTCTTCGGACCGCCGGCGTCCCGCCGGCCCTTACTTTTCCCCCCGAGGCGCGCGTCGGCGCTCGCGAAAGAAGAAAGAGCCGGCAGGAATGCCGGCGGTCCAAAAAGAGGACCTCACGCCATCGGCGCGGTGGAGACTCCCAGGCGGGAGTCGGCGAGGCCGACGTAAAGCCGCCATTCGCCGTGGAATGCGACCAGTCCCTCGGCGAAGCAGGCATTCCCTACCTGACCCTGGGCTTCGGCCGGGTCGATGCGAAGGAAGGGGTCGGCGGGGCGGGAGACCACGGCGGTGGGA
>DASXGQ010000176.1:0-15791 GCA_036488995.1 Caulobacteraceae bacterium | reverse complement strand
GCCCATTCCCCGCAGAATGGTCTGGCCGCTCTCCTGGTCAGTGTTGACGCGGAAAGTCGGATCCTCGGCCGCCAGCTTCTGCAGGGCGACGCCCAGCTTCTCCTGGTCGGCCTTGGACTTGGGCTCGATGGCGATCTCGATGACGGGCTCAGGGAAGTCCATCTTGTCGAGCAGGATCGGGCCCTTGTTGGGGTCGCACAGGGTGTCGCCCGTCCGCGTGTCCTTCAGGCCAGCCAGGGCGACGATGTCGCCGGCGAAGGCTTCCTTGATGTCCTCGCGGTTGTTCGAGTGCATCTGGAGCATCCGCCCCACCCGCTCCTTGCGGTCGCGCGTGGAGTTCAGCAGGCCCATGCCGCTTTCCAGCTTGCCCGAATAAATCCGGCAGAAGGTCAACGAGCCGACGAACGGGTCGTCCATGATCTTGAACGCGAGCACGGACAGCGGCTCGTCGTCCGAGGCGTGGCGGACGACGGCCGCTTCGGTCTTGTAGTCGATGCCCGGCGTCGGCGGGATGTCCACCGGCGAGGGCAGGAAGTCCACGACCGCGTCGAGCAGGGGCTGGACGCCCTTGTTCTTGAACGCCGAACCGCACAGCACCGGGTAAAAGGCGGCCGTGAGCACGGCCTTGCGGATGCAGCCCTTCAGAGCCTCTTCCGAGGGGTCCTCGCCGTTGAGGTAGGATTCCATCGCCTCGTCATCGAGTTCGACGGCGTTCTCCACGAGGAAGTGTCGCGCCTCGTCGGCCGCGGCCTTGAGGTCGTCCGGGATCTCCTCATCGTGATAGTTGGCGCCCAGGCCCTCGCTCTCCCAGACCACCGCTTTCATGCGGACCAGGTCGATGATCCCCTTGAACGTGCTCTCGGAGCCGATCGGCAGCTGGATCGGAACGGCCTTCACGCCCAGGCGATCGCGGATCGACTCGACGCACTTGTCGAAGTCCGCGCCGATCTTGTCCATCTTGTTGACGAACACGACGCGCGGAACGTCGTAGCGGTCGGCCTGGCGCCACACCGTCTCGGTCTGGGGCTCCACGCCCTGGTTGCCGTCGAGCACGGCGACGCAGCCGTCGAGCACGCGCAGCGAGCGCTCGACTTCGATGGTGAAGTCGACGTGGCCAGGCGTGTCGATGATGTTCAGGCGCTTGCCCTTCCACATCGCGGTGGTGGCGGCGGAGGTGATGGTGATCCCCCGCTCCTGCTCCTGTTCCATCCAATCCATGGTGGCAGCGCCATCATGGACTTCGCCGATCTTGTGGCTCTTGCCGGTGTAGTAGAGGATCCGCTCCGTCGTCGTCGTCTTTCCGGCGTCGATGTGCGCCATGATGCCGAAGTTGCGGTAGTCCTTGATGTCGGTTGTGCGGGGCATGGCTCGTATGGGCCTGAAGGCTCTTCCGATAAAGGTTGGACTTGGGCTGCTTTGCGGCGCGCGCGGTCTATATCAAACCGCGGGCGCGGAGAAGGGCGCGCCGGTCGTCGCGCGCCCCATATGGGGTGTCACCAGCGGTAATGCGAGAAGGCGCGGTTGGCCTCAGCCATCTTGTGCGTGTCTTCACGCTTCTTGACGGCCGCCCCGCGATTGTTCGAGGCGTCCAGCAATTCGCCGGCGAGCTTCTCGGTCATGGTATTCTCGCCCCGCTTGCGCGCGGCAGTCACCAGCCAGCGGATGGCCAGGGCGCGGCGACGCTCCGGACGCACTTCCACCGGCACCTGATAGGTGGCGCCGCCGACCCGGCGCGAACGCACTTCAACCGACGGCGAGACGTTCTCGAGCGCCCCGTGGAACGTGTCCAGCGGGCCTTGGTCGCGGCGCTTGCTCTCGATGATGTCGAAGGCGCCGTAGATGATGTTCTCGGCGACCGCCTTCTTTCCCTCGTACATGACGTAGTTCATGAACTTCGTCAGAACGACATCCCCGAACTTGGGGTCGGGAAGAACATCGCGTTTTTCGGCGCGGCGGCGACGGGACATGAGCGGCTTTGACTTTCTCTTCTGACGTTACTTGGGTCGCTTCGCGCCGTAGAGCGAGCGACGCTGCTTGCGGTCCTTGACGCCCTGGGTGTCCAGCACGCCGCGGAGGATGTGGTAGCGGACGCCGGGAAGGTCCTTCACGCGGCCCCCGCGAATGAGCACCACCGAGTGCTCCTGGAGGTTGTGGCCTTCGCCGGGGATGTAGCACACCGCCTCGATGCCCGAGGTCAGGCGCACCTTGGCGACCTTGCGGAGGGCGGAGTTCGGCTTCTTCGGCGTCACCGTATAGACCCGCGTGCACACGCCCCGGCGCTGCGGGGAGCCCTTCAGCGCTGGCACCTTGTTGCGCGCGACCGGGCTCACGCGCGGCTTGCGGATCAGCTGGTTGACGGTCGGCATCGAGACCTTTCGACTTAATCGGCCGGGGCGACCCCTGGACGGGCGCCTCGGCGGGAAGGAAGATGAGTGCGGCCGGGAGCTCCCCCCGCGATCACCTGCCCCCGAGGAACACCAAATGCGCCGAAACCTTTAGGGGGCTCCGGCGCGACGGACTAAGAGCGGCCCGCGCAACTTCGGCTGTCCACCGGGGCCAGCCTCTCGGCGAGCCCTCGAAAACGAGCGCGCGACATAGCCGCGAAGGCGCCTCACGTCAATGGCTTGCCCCGGGGCGCGGTTGGACGCGGAGCCAGCCCCACACCGCCACGGCCAGGGCGAGGAGAGCCAGCGGACTGGCCTCCGGTCCGAAGTCGCCGCCGGCCGCCCACCCCCAGGCGCCGTGGGGTGTCACCAGCAGCAGGGAGTCCGGACCTGGGGCTCGGCCATAGGCCGGCGCGCCAAGGAGGAAGCCTCCGACGTAATCCCAACCCGCGTGCGCGCCGAGGGCCCAGGCTATGGAGCCGGTGGCCCTCACGCTCGCCGCCGCCGCGAGACCGAACAGGAAGAGACCCGCGGCGCCCAGCAGGACGACACCGGGCGGCGCGGCCAGTACGCCAGGCTCGGCATGCAGCAGAACGAAGAGGCCGCTCGAGCCGATCGCGGCGCGACGGAATCCAAAGCGCGCCCACGCCCGCGCAAGCAGCCAGCCCCGAACCCAACCTTCCTGCGACGCCGCGATCAGCATGACGGTGAAGGCCCAGCCGATCGCCGCTCCGATGGGCGGATGTAAACGCCCGGCGGACAGGCGCGCCAGGCCCAGGAGGACAGAGCCGAGTTCGATCGCGGCCATGGCCCCGAGGCCAGCGGCGATGCCGAAGAGAAAGTCCCTCGCCAGCGCCGCCCGGCGGGGCGGAGCGCCGAGCGTCGCGGCGGAGGGCGGCCAGAGCCGGTTCGCGATCGGCAGGAGGGCGACGCCGACGGCGCCGCCTGCCGCAGCCGCCCAGGGGCTCACCGCCCTGCCCCACGCGACGGTTCAGGGCCCGACACGCACCGATCCGGGCCCGAACACCCGACGAATCACCGGACCGGTTACCCGGCCGACGGTCACGCTGCCGGACCCGGTCACCGTGGCGGTGAGGCTCTGGGACACGCCGCCCACACGGATGTCGCCCGAGCCGGCGATTGAGGCTTCGATGTGGGTGATGTCACCTGAAGCCACCGTGACGTCGCCCGTGCCCGCGATCCGGACGTCCATCGGACCGGCCGAGTGTCCGACGTCTATGTCTCCAGAGCCGCTGGAGACGGCCATCATCCCGCCGGCGAGGCTCAGCACAGCGATGCGCCCAGAGCCGGCCACCGACAGATCGCCGGAGCCGGCCGACCCCGCGCGACTCTGCCCTGCCCCCGCCTGGTCCAACCGCAGCCGCCCCCTCGTATTGGCGATCGTCCAGTTCCCACAGCCCTTGTTAGTGAAATCGACGCTCGCGCTTCGCCCAATGACTCCGAAGACGGCGTCGCCGGCGGCGACCCGCACCGCCAGGGGTGTGCGCACGACAACATACGGGAGGGCCGCGTAGGGCACGTCTCCACGACCCCAGAGATCGACATTGCGCCCGTCGCAGGCGCGCACGCGGCGACTCACGTCGCCAGTGATCACGATCCGGCCCCCAGCGGAGCGGACGCGCAGGGGCAGCCTTGGATTGGTGCGAAGGAAGATCACACGGACGTCTGACCGGCGCTCGGGAACAATCGCCACACGCATGGCGGCGCCGCGGATTTCAACGGCGCTCGCGGCCAGCGCGGGTCGCGCGGCGACCACGGCGGGAAGCGTCAGCCAAAGCAGGAGCGCGATCGCGCCAATTCGCATCCGGCTCTCCAGGCCCGCCGACGAGTGGCGCGACGCTATCGGAGCGCGGCCGTTAAGGCAGCCGGAATCGACATCGAGGCTGGAGCGGGTAGCGGGAATCGAACCCGCATCCTCAGCTTGGAAGGCTGCTGCACTACCATTGTGCTATACCCGCGCCGCTTCGCCTGACGGGCCCCCTGCCCGGATCCGACGAAATCGCGTGGTGGGGGAAGTAGGACTCGAACCTACGAAGGCGTACGCCAGCGGATTTACAGTCCGCCCCCTTTGCCGCTCGGGACATTCCCCCTACGCGATGGCCGTCGGTCCGCCTCCAGGAGGCTGCCGCAGCGACCCTCTCGGAAACGGAGCACGCTCTATAGTGGCCCACCCCAATCGACGCAACGACAAGCGCCCGTTCCGCGCCCGCGGCGAAACCGACCCCGGCGCCTGGCTGTGGGGCTGGCACGCCGTGCTCGCCGCGCTCGAAAATCCGGCCCGCCCTGCGCCCGCCCGGCTCCTGGCGACGGCGGAGCGCGCGCGCCTGCTACAGGAGCGCCTGGGCGGCCGGATCGCTGCAGAGGTCACCGACGCCGCCGCCATAGACCGGACGCTGGGCCGCCCCGCGGTCCATCAGGGCGTGGCGCTGAAGACCGAACCCCTCCCCCCAACGGCCCTCGACGATCTCGCCCAGCCCGCCCAAGGCGTCATCGTGGTGGTGGATCAGGTCACCGACCCGCAGAACATCGGCGCGATCTTCCGCAGCGCCGCCGCTTTTGGCGTCCGCGGCGTCGTACTGCAGGATCGCCATGCGCCGGCGCTCGCCGGTGCGGCGGCGAAGGCCGCGGCGGGGGCCATAGAGCGCGTCCCGCACGCTCGCGAAGTGAACCTCGCCCGCGCCCTCGAACGGCTCGAGGCCGCCGGATGGCGCACCGTGGGCCTGGACGCCGAAGGAGAGGCGACGCTGGACGAGGTGCTCGACGGCGGCCCCACAGCCCTGGTCCTGGGCTCGGAGGACGAGGGCCTGCGCCGCCTGGTGCGCGAGCACTGCGATGTCCTCGCCCGCATCCCGATGAGCGGCGGCTTCGAGAGCCTCAATGTCTCGGCCGCCGCTGCAGTCGCGCTTTACGCGACCCAGCAGGCCCGCCGGGCGGGCTGAGCCGCCGCGCTCACCCCGCGCCGAAGCGCTCCGACCATGCGGCCACGTCGGCATCCTCGATCTTCGAGAAGAGAATCGGCGGGACGGCGATCTTGCGGCCCGCCGGCACGCGGGCGAGCTCGGTCGCGGCGTCGGTTGAGGGCCAGGTCGGCGGATAGGCCTCGCCCACCGCCACAGCCATGGCCTCGGCGGCGAACGGGATCACCGGCGCGCTGATCCGCGAATAAAGCCCAACGAGGTTGATCGCCGTCCGCACGATCACCGCAGCCCGCTCCTGATCCGTGCGGATGGCAGACCACGGCGCGGCCTCCTGCAGGTACTCGTTGCCGAGCACCCATAGGGCGCGCAGGGCCTGGGCGCTCTTGCGCACCTCGATCGCCTCGAACTGCGCCGTCAGATCCTCCAGCCGCGCCGAAACCTCGGCGAACAGCTTCGCCTCCAGCGGCCCCGGCTCTCCACCCTCCGGGACCACGCCGCCGAACCGCGCCTCGGCGAACTTGAGGATGCGATTGACGAAGTTGCCAAGGACGTCGGCCAGGTCGCGGTTCACCGCCGCCACCAGCTGGTCGAAGGTGAATGCGCTGTCGGAGTGCTCCGGCGAGTTCGCCGTCAGGTACCAGCGCCAGCAGTCGGGCGGCAGGATCTCCAGGGCGGCGTCCATGAAGATCCCGCGCTTCTGGGAGGTCGAGAACTGGGAGCCGTACCAGTTGAGCCAGTTGAACGCCTTCAGCGTGTCGACCGTCTTCCACGGCTCGCCCGAGCCAAGCAGCGTCGCCGGGAAGCTGACCGTGTGGAAGGCGACGTTGTCCTTGCCCATGAACTGGACGTAGCGGACCTCGTCCGCGCCGGAGTCGGTGCGCCACCAGGCGCGCCAGTCCTCCCCCGCGTCCTCTGCCCACTCCTGGGTCGCGGCGATGTACTCGATCGGGGCGTCGAACCAGACATAGAAGACCTTGCCCTCGAAGCCCGTCCGCGGCTGCCCGCCGCGGGTCACCGGCACGCCCCAGGCGAGGTCGCGGGTGATCCCGCGATCGATAAGCCCTTCGTCGAGGTGCTTGTAGGCGATCGAGCGGGTGAGTTGCGGCCACTCCGGCTTCGAATCGACCCAGGCGCGGATCCGATCCTGCAGCCGTGACTGCTGCAGATAGAGATGGCGGGTCTCGCGAATCTCGATGTTCCGGCTGCCGGAGATGACCGAGTACGGCTCCTTCAGGTCGATCGGATCGAGCAGTGAGCCGCAGTTGTCGCACTGGTCGCCCCGCGCCTTCTCATAGCCGCAGACCGGACAGATCCCCTCGACATAGCGGTCTGGAAGAAAGCGACCGTCGTCCACCGAATAGAGAAGGTGGTCCGTCCGCTCTTCGATCAGGCCGTTGTCCTCCAGCACGTCGGCGAAGTGCTGGGTCAGGCGGGCGTTGGTCGGCGAGGACGAGCGCCCGAACCAGTCCCACGACAGGCCATAACGCCGACCCAGGTCGTGCTGGATCCGATGGTGCTCCTGGCAATAGGTGAAGACGTCCTGCCCGGCCGCCTGCGCCGCCAGCTCCGCCGGCGTGCCGTGCTCGTCAGTGGCGCAGATATAGACCGCCTGATGGCCGCGGGCGCGCTGGAAGCGCGCATAGACGTCCGCCGGCAGCATGGAGCCCGCAAGGTTCCCCAGGTGCTTGATCCCGTTGATGTACGGCAGCGCCGAGGTGATGAGGATGCGGGCCATGGCTCTCTTGCGGCGGGCTCTCGCCGCGCTGAGGTTTGAAGGAGCGCGCATATAGGCGTACCGCCCCCGCCCCTGCCAGCCCGCCTTGGCCACGACCTCGGAACTGGCAAGGCTCGCTCGGAGCGCCGAGGTTCAGGCCCGAGGTTGCCGGCTTTGCTCGCTCGGGCGATAAGCGCGCCGCCGAGAGGTCCTGGCCGGCTTAGCTCAGTTGGTAGAGCAGCGCTCTTGTAAAGCGAAGGTCGCGGGTTCGATTCCTGCAGCCGGCGCCAGGCCGTTACCGGTTATCCCCAATCCTCCTGCGAGCGGCGGCGGGCGCGCTGGGCCTTGTGGATTGCCATCCATCTGCGGCGCTCCGCCTCGCGCGCGAGGGGATCCTCGCGGCGCTCGAAGTGGGCGGTTTCCCGGCGGAGCTTGTCGAACCCGCGCCAGCGACCCGGATCGAGTTCGCCCGATTCCAGAGCGGCGCGAACGGCGCAGCCAGGCTCGTCGCCGTGCCGGCAGTCGCGGAACCGGCAGCGCGCAGCCAGCGCCTCGATGTCCTCGAACGTCGAGGCGACCCCAGCCCCCGCATCGAGCAGTCCGAGCTCGCGCATGCCCGGCGTGTCGAGCGCCAGCGCCCCGCAGGGCAGGCGCACGAGCTCGCGATAGGTCGTGGTGTGGCGGCCTCTCGCGTCGTCCTCGCGCACCGCGCCGGTCGCCATCAGCTCGCGCCCGGCCAGGGCGTTGACCAAGGTGGATTTGCCGGCTCCGGAAGACCCGAGCAGGACGCAGGTCAAGCCAGGCGCGAGCCATGCGGTCAGGGCCTCCATCCCCTCCCCGGTCTGGGCCGACACCGCCAGAACCGGCGCGTCGCCAGCGACGGAGCAGGCGGCCGCAATGGCCGATTCGACGTCGTCGACGAGGTCGGCCTTGGTCAGCAGCACGACGGGTTTGGCTCCGCTCTCGCGCGCAGCGGCGAGATAGCGCTCCAGCCGCCGAAGATTGAAGTCGCCGTTCAATGCGGCGATCAGGAGCGCGATGTCGACGTTGGCCGCCACCACCTGGGCGTCCTGGGTGGTGTCGGCGGCGCGGCGAACGAAGGCTGTGCGCCTCGACAGAACGGCGTGGATTGTCGCCGCGCCCTCGGCAGGCCTTGGGGCGATCGCCACCCAGTCGCCCGCGACGGGCAGCGCGCCAGGGGCCGCGTCGTGCGCAAGCCTGCCGGCGATGCGGCCAAGCAGTTCCCCGTCGTCGGCGGCCAGGGTGAAAAGGCCGCGCTGCTGTACGGTCACGCGGGCGGGTTGCAGTCCTCGCGCCGCAAAGGGCGCGAACTGGCGCCGGAGCTGCTCGCTCCAGCCGAATTCCTCGATCAATGGAGTCCATCCTCGGACAGTCGGTTGCGGTTTCGCCGCCGACCCATTGAGGAAGCGCTCAGGCCTCCTGGCCGGCGACGCCTGGGAGGGCGGCGCGCTGGATGACACTCATCTTGGCAACCCTCCTTTCCGGCTGTTGGACAAACGCAAGCGTACGCGGGGGCGCCGCGAGGCGCAACCTCAGAAGGTGGCGCATGCGGCCTGTTCCATCAGCAGCACGCTTTGCTGGTGGAACTGGTGCTTATAGGCGCGGGCGAGGCCGGCGAGGCGCTCACTCTCGTGAGGGGCGCCGGAGAGCACGATGAGCAGCACCTTGGAGGGCTCGCGCACGTGCTGGCCCTCGTCGCCCCGCCACTGGCCGACGGCGTCCATCACCGTAAAGCCCGCCGGGAAGCGGGTGGCCACCTCGCGATCGACGAAGTCCTGCCAATCGGACTCGCTCACGCCCGGTTTCTCGCCAATGTTGCGACCGAACACCATCTGGGCCGTGCGCAAAGGCTTGAGGCCGCTGGGGCAGACCGCCAGCGCAGGCGCGGCCGCCAGAGCCGGCAGGAGCACCGCAGCCAAGGCCTGCCCCCAGCGGCCCATTACGCCCCGACCAGCTCGCGGCCTATGAGGAAGCGACGGATCTCGTTGGTGCCAGCTCCGATGTCGTAGAGCTTGGCGTCGCGCAGATAGCGCTCGACCGGGAAGTCCTTGAGATACCCCGCGCCGCCCAGGGCCTGGATCGCCTCGAGCGATACGCGAACGGCGTTCTCACTGGCCAGCAGTATGGCGCCCGCCGCATCGAACCGCGTGGTGTGCCCGCCGTCGCAGGCCCGCGCTACGGCGTAGACGTAGGCGCGGGCGGAGTTCAGGGCGACGTACATGTCGGCGATCTTGCCCTGCATCAGCTGAAACGTGCCGATCGGACGACCGAACTGTTCGCGCTCGCGCACATAAGGCAGCACCTGGTCCATACAGGCCTGCATGATCCCCAGCGGCCCGGCGGAGAGCACCGTTCGCTCGTAGTCGAGCCCGCTCATCAGCACGCCGGCCCCGCCATTCTCTGGCCCGAGCACGTTCTCCTCGGGGACCTCACAGTCCTCGAAAACGAGTTCGCCTGTGTCGGAACCCCGCATGCCGATCTTGTCCAGCTTGCGCGAGCAGGAGAACCCCTTGAACCCCTTTTCCACGATGAAGGCGGTCACGCCCCGACTGTCGGCGTCCGGCTCGGTCTTGGCATAGACCACCACAACGTCGGCGTGAGGGGCGTTGGTAATCCAGAACTTGGTCCCATTGAGCACGTACCGATCGCCGCGACGGTCCGCGCGCAGGCGCATCGAGATCACGTCCGAGCCGGCTTGAGGCTCGCTCATGGCGAGAGCCCCGACATGCTCGCCGCTGATCAGCTTCGGGAGGTAGCCGCGCTTCTGCTCGTCCGAGCCCCAGCGGCGGATCTGGTTCACACAGAGGTTGGAGTGCGCGCCGTATGAGAGCCCGACCGAGGCCGAGGCGCGCGAGACCTCCTCCATCGCCACGACGTGCTCGAGATATCCGAGCCCCAGGCCGCCGAGCTCCTCCTCGACGGTGATCCCGTGCAGACCGAGGTCTCCCATCGGACGCCACAGTTCGCGCGGGAAGGCGTTCTCGGCGTCGATACGGGCCGCGATCGGGGCGATCTGGTCGGCGGCGAACCTGGCTGTGGTCTCGCGGATCGCCTCGGCGGTCTCGCCGAGGCCGAAGTCCATCATCGGGCCATGGTTGGGTATCATCGCGGCCCTCTAGCAGGCCTCACCGTGAACGGCGAGAGCCCTAGGTCGCGCTGCGGGCTTCGAAGGACTTGTCCTGCGAAGCCCGCAGGGCGAAGCAGGATGGTGCGGTCGAGAAGACTCGAACTTCCACGGGTTGCCCCACAGCGACCTCAACGCTGCGCGTCTACCAATTCCGCCACGACCGCCCGTGCCGAGCGCGGGGGGTTAGCAAAAGGCCGAGGCCTTGTGAAGGCGCGCTTTGCAGAGACGGCGGAACGCCCCACATCTTTGCCGATCCGCCATGACGTCTCGCGCCGCCGCCCCTGCCGCCCCTGAGCTCCTCTTCGGCCGCGCCGACGGCCGCCCGGCGGGCTGGGCGGTCTCGCCCGGGCTCGTCCCTTACCCTGTGGCCGTGGCGGCAATGGACCACCGCGCCGAGGCCATCGCCGCGGGCGAGGCGGAAGAAATCGTCTGGCTCCTGGAGCACCCCCCGCTCTACACCGCCGGCGTCTCGTCGAAGCCCTCGGATCTTCTCACCCCCGACCGGTTTCCGGTGTTCCAGAGCGGCCGAGGCGGCCAGTACACCTATCATGGCCCCGGCCAGCGCGTGGCCTATGTGATGCTCGACCTGCGCGAGCGGCGACGCGACGTGCGCGCCTTCGTCGCGGCCCTGGAAGCCTGGATCATTGCGGCGCTGTACGGGCTCGGGGTCGCCGGCGCGGTGCGGCCGGGACGGGTCGGCGTCTGGGTGGAACGAACCGCCCCCGCGCGCGAAGACAAGATCGCCGCCATCGGCGTGCGCCTGCGGCGCTGGGTCAGCCTGCACGGGATCAGCTTGAACGTCGCCCCCGACCTCTCTCACTTCGAGGGCATTGTGCCCTGCGGAATCCGCGAGCACGGCGTCACCAGCCTCGCCGACCTTGAACTCCCCGCCACGTTCGACCTCGCCGACGCCGCCCTCCGCACCGCCTTCGAATCCACCTTCGGACCGACCGCCCCGGCCTCCCCGCCCTGCGCCTAAATGCGCCGCAGGCGCGAGAGACTCCCTCGACGCGGCTCGCTGTCGCAGGCGCACCCGATACGGTCGAGCTGCGTTTGGTGTCCTTGGTGCGGTTGGTGGTGAATGACGGCGGACCGAATTGCGCATGGTGCAGAGACGGAAGGGACCACGAGCGCGCCTTCGGCGCAGTGTTCACGTCGATTCGGAGTACGCCGCGGACGGACGGTCGAGGTTGTCTCGGCGCCGGGGCGGGGGGTACAGAGGGGGATGCCCACACCGGGGGCCCGCTCGAGCCATGGACCCGACGTCATCTCCATGCGCCTGATCGAGCGCTATCTCTTCCGCCAGCTCCTGGGCCCGACGCTATTCGCCGCCGCGGCGCTCATCGCCGTGGCCGTACTCAGTCAGGCGCTGTCGTCCATCTCGATCCTGGTGCAGGACCGGCAGAGCCCGCTGATCTTCGCCAAGATCATCATCCTGGCCATGCCCCAGCTGATCGTCTTGATCCTTCCCGTCGCCGTGCTCGTGGCCGCCCTCGTGGCGGTGAACCGGCTGCACACCGAGAACGAGATCGTCGTGTGCTTCGCCGCCGGAGTCAGCCGCTGGCGGGTGATTGCGCCGGCCATGCGGCTGGCCGCTATCATCGCGCTGATCTCTTTGGTGATCAGCCAGTGGGTGCAGCCCCTCGCCTACCGCGCCCTGCGCGACACCCTGCTTGCCGTGCGCACCGACCTCGCCGCCACCATGATCAAACCGGGTAGCTTCACCCATCCGGCCCCAGGCCTCACCGTCTACGCCCAGACCATGGACGAGAACGGCCTCTTCCATAACCTCTTCATCGACCACGTCGCCGCCGACGGCCGCGACACGACGATCACCGCGCGCGAAGGTCGGCTCAGCACCCGCGACGGGGCGCCCATGCTTCAGATGTGGCGCGGCGCCAACGCCGAGGTCTCGCCCCTCGGCGTCCTCAACTTCCTGTCCTTCGACGAGTACATGCTCGACCTGCGCCCGCTCATCGGCCAGGAGCCCACCGTGAGGTACAAACTCTCCGATCGCTATCCGCACGAGCTTTTCTTCCCTGACGTCCGCCAAAGCTGGGATGCCGAGAACGTGCGCCCCATGCTCGCCGAGGGCCATGCCCGCATCGCCGCCCCGCTCTACAATTTCGCCTTCATGGCCATGGCGCTGGCGGCGGTGATTGGCGGCCAGTTCAGCCGCATCGGCTATGCTCCGCGAATCGGCATCGTCGCGGCGGCGGCCCTCGTCACGCGCACCCTCGGTTTCGCCATCCAGGGGATCGCCGGCCACAACCCCGCGCTCAACACCCTGCAGTACGCCACGCCCCTGGCCGCGACCGCGGTGTCGGCCGCAATCCTCTTCGCCCCCCGGCGGCCCGTTCGGTCCGGGAGCCCGGTCCAGGCGCCGCTGGAGCGGCGACTCGGCCTGGCCGCCTGAGCCGCAGGCTTTGGCGCGTCTCCAGCTTTACGTCCTTGTCCGCACCCTGGTGGGGGTCGGCGCGGCCTTCGCCGTTGTCGCCTCCGTCATCATGCTCGTCGACTTCGTCGAGCTGTCCCGCACTATCGGCGGGCGCTCCGACATCGACTTCTTCAGGATCATCGAGCTGGTGATGCTCAAGTCGCCCTCGGTGATGCTCACACTCCTCCCGTTCGTCTTTTTGTTCGGCGCCATGGGCGCCTTCGTCGCCCTCAACCGGCGCAGCGAGCTGGTCGCCATGCGCGCGGCAGGCGTCTCGGCCTGGCGATTCGTCACCCCTGCGGCGGCCGCGGCCTTCGTCGTGGGCGTGCTCACCGTCGCCGCCCTCAACCCGCTGGCCGCCCGCCTCAACGCCGACTTCGAGGACGAGCGCGCCGCCATGGGCCAGAACCCGGGCTCGCGCACGGAGCTATGGCTGCGCCAGGCGCGCGAGGGCGAGCAGATCGTCATCCACGCGAGGGCCCACGAGACCCTAGGCGAGCAGATCCACCTGCAAGGAGTCTCGATGTTCGTGCAGCGGCCCGGCGCCGACGGCGAGATCGCCTTCGCCCGACGGATCGATGCGGACCAAGCCATCCTGATGCCGGGCTACTGGCGACTGCTCCACGTCCGGGAAATCGCCCCGGGCTCGACGTCCGTGCGATCCGAGCAGCTCTCCATCCCCTCGACCCTCGATCGGCGCACAGCCATGGAGAAGTTCGTCGCGCCCGGCGCCGTGGGCTTCTGGGACCTGCCGGAGACCATCCGCGCCGCCGAAATGGCGGGATATTCCTCCGCCCCCTACCGCCTGCGCCTGCAGCAGCTCTACGCCACGCCCCTGCTGCTGGCGGCGATGTCGGTGCTCGCGGCGACCTTCTCGCTCCGCCTGACTCGCCTTGGGGACCTCGCGCGCCTCGCCATCGCCGGGGTGGCGTTGGGATTCGCCGTGTTCTTCCTGAATCAGTTCTGCGGCGCCCTCGGCGCTTCCGAGGAGGCGCCGCCCATGCTGGCGGCCTGGGCGACGCCCCTGCTGGCCCTCCTCGCGGGGCTCACCGTGCTCTGCTACACGGAGGACGGCTGAAATACTCCCGCACCCGGCTTTGCGCCGCCGCCCCGCCGACGTATGGGGCGCTAAGCGCCGGCCGAGTTTGAAGCGGACCAGCGAACGGGGATCGTGGACGACATTGACGCGTAAAGGCCTGTTCGCCGGGGTGGCTCTTTGCCTCATCGCCGCCGCGGCGCATGGAAAACCGCTCTCGGCCATGGCGGCGCCGCCAAAGGCTCCGCCGGCGCCTGCGCCCGACGACGCCCTGGGTGCGGACGGCTTCTATCTCGAAACCGACAGCCTGCTGCAGGACCAGCAGACCCATCACGTCACCGCCACCGGCGACGTCGAGGCTCGCTACAAAGGCCGCGTCATCCGCGCCGATTCGCTCGATTACGACACCCAGACGGGACTGGTGACCGCCACGGGCCACGTGCAGATCATCCAGCCCAACGGGACGACCCAGTTCGCCGACCGCGTCACGCTGGACAAGGACATGGGTGAGGGGTTCGCCGCCGGCTTCTCGACGCGCCTTGGCCAGAACGTGAAGATCGCCGCCGCTCGCACAGAGCGCCAGAACCCCGACGTCACCGTCCTCGAAAACGTCGTATACACGCCCTGCGAAGCCTGCGCGGCGGGCCACCAGAAGCCGACCTGGTCGATCCGCGCGCGCCGGGTGGTAGAGAACAAGGCAAAGAAGACCCTCACCTTCCAGCACGCCGTGATTCAGGTGCTTGGCGTGGGCGTACTATACTTCCCGAAGCTTCCAGCCCCAGACCCGACAGCCGATCGCAAGTCCGGATTCCTGGTTCCGGAGGTCACCGTCTCCGGGATTCGCGGTTTCAGTTGGGAGCAGCCCTATTACCAGGTGATTTCCCCGTCCCAGGACATCACCATCACGCCCCAGATCAACGCGCGGGTGAACCCGTTCCTGATCACGGACTATCGCGCACGTTTCTTTTCCGGCCTTCTCGACCTGCGTGCCGGATATACCTATGATAGGAACTTCACTTCCGGTGGCGACAGATTCGGGCCCTATAGCAACCACGCCTTCGTCCTGGGGAGCGGCGAATTCAATATCAACGATGTCTGGTCCTGGGGCTTCACCGCGGAGCGAACCTCAGATCCGCTGATCTTCGACAAGTATTCGATCCCCGATGTCTTCGTCGATCGCGGGCTCTACGTTCCTGACGACCGGCGCCTGATCTCGCAATTCGATGCGGTGCGGCAGGACCAGAACTCCTACCTCTCGGTCGCGGCCATCAGCATCCAGGGTCTACGCACCACCGACGTCCAGAGCACCATGCCCACCGTCGCCCCCCTGATCGAAGGGCGCTGGGAGGCGCCCGACGCGATCTTGGGAGGGCGCGTTCGTATCGTCGGCAGCGCCGTGGCCCTGAATCAGGCCCAGTCCCAGGCCAATGTGGGCGTGGCGGGCCAGCCGCTCGAGCCGGACATCAACAGCCGGCGCGCGACAATCGAGGCCAACTGGCAGTCGAGCTTCACCTTCTCCAACGGCCTTCGGGTCCAACCCTTCCTCGCTACCCGAGGCGACCTCTACAACGTCGCCGGCACGCCCTCGCCCACCGACGGCCCTGCCGCGACCATCCCGCGCGGCTTCGGCGTGATCGGAGCGACCTTTTCCTACCCGCTGATCAAGCAGCAGCCGGGGATCACCTACATCCTGGAGCCCATCGTCCAGGCGTCGGCAGCGAACGTCCAGAAGTTCGATCCCCGCATCCCCGACCTGGACAGCACCGATTTCGAGCTGGATCCGACCAACCTCTTCGAGCCCAACAGGTCTCCTGGCTACGACATCTATGAAGGCGGTCAGGCCATCACGGTGGGCGGCCGGGGCTCGGTGATTCTCGACGACGGGCGTACGGCGGACTTCATCTTCGGCCGCCGCTTCAGCCTCGAGAGCGATCCGAACATTCCCACCTATTCGGGACTGGAGCCGGCGCTTTCCGACTACGTCCTGGGCGCCGACATCACGCCGATCGACGGCATGCGCCTGTTCGCCAACCTCCGGCTCAATTCCGGCGACTTCGACGTGAATCGCCTCGAGTCAGGGGTCAGCTTCAAGATGCCGCGGGTGGACGGCTACATCGCCTACCTGAAGGAGCC
>DASXGQ010000132.1:0-34584 GCA_036488995.1 Caulobacteraceae bacterium | reverse complement strand
TAGAAGCCGCGGCCCGCCTTGCGGCCAAGCCATCCGGCCTCGACGTACTTCACCAGCAGCGGGCACGGGCGGTACTTTGAGTCCGCCAGGCCCTCGTACAGCACGTTCATGATCGACAGCACCGTGTCGAGGCCGATGAAGTCGCCGAGTTCCAGCGGGCCCATCGGGTGGTTGGCGCCGAGTTTCATGGCGGTGTCGATGGCGTCGACCGTCCCGACGCCCTCGTAGAGCGTGTAGATCGCCTCGTTGATCATCGGCACCAGCACGCGGTTGACGATGAAGGCGGGGAAGTCCTCGGCGTTCGCCGTGGTCTTGCCCAGGGACTTGGCGAAGCCGACGGCGACCTCGTAGGTCTCGGCGTCAGTGGCGATGCCGCGGATGATCTCCACCAGCTTCATCAGCGGCACCGGGTTCATGAAGTGCAGGCCGATGAATCGCTCCGGCCGGTCGGTGACCGAAGCCAGGCGGGTGATCGAGATCGAGGAGGTGTTCGAAGCCAGCAGAGTGCCGGGCGCGAGGTGCGGCTGAAGGGCCCTGAAGATTGACTTCTTGGTCTCTTCGTTCTCCGTCGCCGCCTCGATGGCGATGTCGACGCCGCCGATCGCCGCCAGGTCTTCGGTGGGCCGGATGCGCGTGAGGGCTTCGACCATCTCGGCCTCGCCCACCATGCCGCGCGCCACCTGACGCTTCATGTTGCGCCCGATCAGGGCGAGGCTCTCGGAGAGCTTCGCAGGCGCCACATCGTTGAGCAGGACGTCGTAGCCAGCCAGGGCGCAGACATGGGCGATCCCGCTGCCCATCTGGCCCGCACCGATCACGCCTATGGTCTTGATCTGCGCCATCAATCGCCTCGAGGCCCGCAAGCCGGGCGTCCGCACGTCATCTGCTCATTCGAGCGTCATACTCCTTACACAAACGCGTCGCCCGCAGGCAACGATTTGCTGCGATGCAGCGAACCTGGATCAGCCCTTGACCTGATCCAGCGCCGCCATGAGCTCCGGCACCGCCGACTTGTAGTCCGCCACGAGGCCGTAGTCGGCCACCTGGAAGATCGGCGCGTCGGCGTCCTTGTTGATGGCGACGATGACCTTCGAGTCCTTCATCCCCGCCAGGTGCTGGATCGCGCCTGAGATCCCGACCGCGACATATAGTTGCGGCGCAACAACCTTGCCGGTCTGGCCGACCTGGTAGTCGTTGGGCGCGTAGCCGGCGTCCACCGCCGCGCGCGAAGCGCCGACGGCGGCGCCGAGCTTGTCGGCAAGCGGTTCGATCACGCGCTGGAACTCCTCGGCCGAGCCCATGGCGCGGCCGCCGGAAACGACGATCTTCGCCGCGCCCAGCTCCGGACGGTCCGACTTCACCAGTTCGTCGGAGACGAACCGGGTCTTCGGCGCGCCCGGGCCCGGGTCCACCGCCTCGATGACGGCGGAGCCGCCCTCGCCGGCCGCCTTGAAAGCGGTCGGGCGCACGGTGATCACCTTCTTCGCATCGCCGGACTCGACGGTTTCGAGGGCGTTGCCGGCATAGATCGGCCGCACGAACGTGTTGGCGTCCACCACCTGGGTGATTTCGGAGATCGGCGCGACATCGAGCAGCGCCGCGACGCGAGGGGCGAAGTTCTTGCCTGCCGCGGTCGCCGGCACCAGCACGGCGTCATAGTTCGCCATCAGCGGCGTGATGGCCGAAGAGATCGCCTCGGCCAGTCCGTGTCCCAGCGCATCGCTTTGCGCCGTCAGGACTTTGCGCACCCCTTCGATCTTGGCCGCCTGCGCCGCCACGGCGTCGACATTGGCGCCGGCGACAAGAACGTCGACGTCATTCGACAGCGCCTTGGCCGCCGTGACGGTCTTGTTGGTGTTGTCCTTGAGGGTCGAGTTGTCGTGGTCGGCGTAAACCAGAACGGCCATCTTCAGAGAACTCCTGCCTCGGTCTTCAGCTTGGAGACCAGCTCGGCGGCCGACTCCACCTTCACGCCGGCCACGCGCTTGGCGGGCTCGGCCACCTTCTTCACCTTCAAATGCCCCGCGGGCAGGCCGCCGAAGTCGTCGACGGTCTTGATGTCGATGGTCTTCTTCTTGGCCTTCATGATGTTGGGCAGCGAGGCGTAGCGCGGCTCGTTGAGGCGCAGGTCCGCGGTCACCACCGCCGGAAGGTCAAGTTCAAGGGTCTGCAGTCCGCCATCCACTTCGCGCGTGACCCGCACCGCCTGGCCAGAGATTTCCACCTTGGAGGCGAAGGTCGCCTGGGGCCAGCCCAGCAGGGCGCTCAGCATCTGGCCGACGGCGTTGTTGTCGCCGTCGATGGCCTGCTTGCCCATGATGATCAGCGAGGGTTGTTCGGCCTCGACGACCGCCTTGAGCAGCTTGGCCACTTCCAGCGGCTCCGGATCGGCGTCGCTCTGGATCAGGATTCCGCGATCGCCGCCCATCGCCAGGGCGGTGCGGATGGTCTCCTGGGCCTGGGTCGGCCCGATCGAGACGACCACCACCTCTTCGGCGGCGCCCTTCTCCTTCTGCCGCACCGCCTCTTCCACGGCGATTTCGCAGAAGGGATTCATGGCCATCTTCACATTCGAGAGGTCGACCCCGCTCTGGTCGGGCTTCACCCGCGCCTTCACGTTGTAGTCGAGAACCCGCTTCACCGGGACGAGTATCTTCATCTGTGGCGTCTGCCGGAAACTGTCATTGAGGGGACGGGGCATAGCGCCTTGCGCGGCCATTGCAAGCCGCCGGACACTGGTCGCCTCGATATCCGCACGCTATCTAGCCGCCATGAACCGTGTCTTCGACAACGCCAGATGGGCGCTGCTGTGCCTGTTCGTCGTCTTGAGCCTGGCCACTATCTTCTACCAGTGGTGGTACGTCTGGCCGATGAAGAAGTGTGAGTCCGGCGGCGACTGGTGGTCGGCGAAATTCCACGAGTGCGACGCCCCGATCCCGATCTGGCGGCTCACAGGCCGCCTTCCCGCCACCCCTGAACCTGTGGCCGTCTCCAAACCCGCCGTCGCCGAGTCAGCGGTTCGCCGCGGGAACCCATAGGACGTCCGCGCGCCCGCGGTCGTTGGCCCATCGCGCGGCCACGAACAGCAGGTCGGAGAGCCGGTTGAGGTAGCGGACGGCCTCGGCGTGGACGCCGGGGCCCCCCTCGCCTTCCGCAAAGGCGCTCGCTGTCCGCTCGGCGCGCCGGCACACCGTGCGAGCCAGGTGAAGGGCAGCCGATGCACGCGAGCCGCCGGGCAGCACGAACGATGTGAGGGGTTCGAGGTCGGCGTTGAGGGCGTCGATCTCGGCTTCGAGGCGCGCGATCTGCTCCGGCGCGATCCGCAGGTCCGTGCGGCCTTCCGGTCCCGCAGGGGTGGCGAGGTCCGCGCCAAGATCGAAAAGATCGTTCTGGGCGCGCGCGAGGATCGCGTCGAGCACCGGCTCGCTCGTGAGCTCCAGGCGCGCCAGCCCCAGAACGGCGTTCAACTCATCCGTGTCGCCATAGGCCGCCACGCGCGGACTGGCCTTGCTGACGCTCTCGCCAGTGACCAGGCGCGTGCGGCCGGCGTCGCCCGTGCGGGTGTAGATCCGCGTTAGCCGGACCACTTCAGAGTCTTCCGTGGCGCATCGCCGCCACGGCCGCCACGACGACGAGGATGGCCACGAACTGAAGGAGGACCCGCAGGCGCATGAGCTTGTTCGAATAGGTCCGACCGAACTCGCCCCCGCGAAAAAGGGCGTAGATTCCCGCGAACAGCGTCAGGGCCACTGCGCCCAGCGCGACGGGGATAAGGATGGAGAAAATGCCGGTCATGCGGAGGTTCGATTAACGCCTTTACCTGGATCATTTCCAGCGCGCCCTTCTGAGCGCAAAGAGTCGGGCAACGAACAGCTGGAACCGGCGAGCCTGTAAAGCCTCGGTCGTGGTCCATACGTGAAGGAAGCCATGCTTCGTCTCTGCATGAGAACGGCCATCGCACCGGCGACCGCCCTGCTCCTGCTGGCGGCGCCCGCGCTCGCCCAGCCGGCCCAGCCGTCGTCCGCCCAGCCGACCCCACCCAATCCCGCTTCCGCCGCGCCTCCGTCTGCTCAGAGTCCCGACCAGCCCGTTCCCCCGCCAGAGCTGGCGCCGCCCCTGCCGCCGATCGAAAGTCAGCAGCCTTCGGTCGAGGCGCCCTCCATGCCTGTCGTGAGAGGCCCGGCGCCCGAACAGGTCACGGCCGAGGAGATCGAGGCCGCCGCACTCCAGTCGGACAGCTCGGCGGCTGACCCGGCCCTCCTGGTGAAGCTCCAGGTGCTGCTCGACCGGGCGCACAACTCGCCTGGCGCGATTGACGGACGACCGGGGAGGAACCTCGATCACGCCCTGGGCATCTATGCGCACGAGCACAACCTGCAACCTGGGCTGAACATGGCCGTGGTCGCCTCCCTGGAGAAGGTCGGCGGCGGCGCGATCACCCAGAGCTACACCATCACCGCCAATGACGAGGCCGGCCCGTTCATCGGTCGCCTGCCGAGCGACTTCTACGCCCAGTCGAAGCTTGGCCACATGGGCTACACGACTCCGGAGCAGGAGCTCGCCGAGCGCTTCCACATGAGCCAGCAGCTTCTCGAGGCCATGAACCCCCACGCCGATTTCTCAAAGGCAGGGACGCAACTTACCGTGGTCAGCCCGCACACCGGCGGGCTGCACGGCGAGGTGGCGAAGATCGCAGTCGACAAGCGGGACAACCAGGTCATGGCCTATGGCGCCGCCGGCCAGTTGATCGCCAGCTTCCCCTCGACGATCGGCAGCGCCGAACATCCTGCGCCGAGCGGCGACTACACCGTCGCCGAGATCCGTCCTCACCCGGTCTATATCTATGATCCGCGGGTGTTGACCTGGGGCCCGAGGCGCCACGGGCGCTTCCGCATCAAGTCGGGGCCGAACAATCCCACGGGCGTGGTCTGGATCGGCCTTTCCAAACCGACCTACGGCATCCACGGCAGCCCGAACGCCGAGCTGATCGGCAAGACCTCCTCACACGGTTGCGTGCGCCTCACCAACTGGGACGCCTGGGACCTCGGCAATTCGGTCAAGCCGGGAGCCGCGGTCGCCTTCCTGGGCCAGGGTCCGCAGAAGACGGCGGCGCAGGACCGACCCCCCGGCGGAAAGACCTAGAGGTCGGGAAAGCTTTCCTCCGCCTCGTCCCAGCCCTCGAGGAAGTCGAACACCGCCGACTTGAACAGGGCGTGAGGTATGGCGGAAAAGTGGTCGCAGCCGGGCAGCGTCACGGACTTGCCGCCGACGATGGCGTCGGCAAGGATCTGCGGGTCGCCGGCCAGCTCGTCGCGCGAGCCTGCGACGACGAGCGTGGGCGCCGCCAGGCCCTGCAATCCCTCGCGCGTCACAGATCCGCCGCGGCCCTGCGCGCAGGCGGCCAGGGCGTGACGATCGTCGCCCTGCATCTGGGCGAACTGCCGAAAGCCGCGCTGGATCGGATCGGTGATCGACGCCGGATCCTCGATCAGCAACGCCTCGCTCAGGCTCATGGTCGGCGCCGGCCGGGGGGGCCCTTCGCCCAGCACCCGACCGCCGATCCCGCCGAGCACGAGGCGATCGACCCGTTCGGGCGCATTGAGCGCGATGGCCAGGGCAAGGTGGGCGCCCATGGAATAGCCCATCAGGTGGGTGCGCCCGAGGCCCGCATGATCCATCAGGCCGATGACGTCCGCGGTCAGCTTCGAGCGCTCATAGGCCTCCGCCTCATGGGGCTTGGCGCTCTCGCCATGTCCGCGCAGGTCGAGGGCCACGACCCGGTAGCCGCCGCGCTCCAGCGCCGCATACCAGCCCAGCCGCTTCCAGTTCTCTGCACGGTTCGAGGCGAAGCCGTGGACGAGGACCACAGTCCCCCGCCGCTCGCCCTTGGCCGGGATGTCGTCAAAGGCCAAATCCAGGCCGTCGGATGAGAAGCTCGCCATGGCGTGAGCCTAGATGGCTGGAACACGTTCAGCCAAGCGCCTCTTGAGCCCGACGGCTCGAACGCCTTAATCCATCGTCATGATGAAGGAAGAAGTGTTCATCGGGGGCTGGACCCTCTCGAAGCTGCGCGAGAAGAGCCAGAACGAGCGGCACGCCGTCTGGAAGCGGGCAAAGGCCCTGCACTCGGCCGAAGGAAACCACCTCGCCCGGGCGATCGAGCGCCTGGGCCTGCCCTATGCCGAGCCTGAACCCCTCGGCGCCGACGATCCGCTGATGGCGCGGATGCGCGAGATCATGGCCACGCCCGCCGCCCGCTCGGCGGCGCTGGAGGCGACGCTCGACGGCCTTCCGGCCATGGCCGGGATCGATGTGCTGCTGCACGAGCACCTCGGCGAGGCGTACCGCACCAACACCGCGGCGGCGCCTACGGCCCAGGAGCTGACCGCCGAACTGATGACCGCCCTTGGCTATACCGAAGCCGGCAGCAAGGAACTTCCGGCGCGCTGCGTCGCCCGCACCGGCGTCTTCTGGAAACGCGCCTAAGGCTTCAGTACCGCCAACTCGGGCGGTACCGCCGGGGACGAACGGCGGCGATCAGCAAGGTCACCGGCAGGAAGATGAGCTGGAGGACCAGGTTCACGATCCAGACGGCAAGGCCGAGCGTGAGGAACAGCGGCACGGCGATGAGGGCCATGACGCACAGCACGAGGATCAGCAGAAAGGTCATCTCGCCACGCTCCTGTCGTGAGAGATTGGCACGGCTTGGGCGCCGACGATCGTTAATTCGCGGTCATCCGCCAATGGGCGGGACGCAGCCTTCCCCATCCGTCCGACCGCCTGCGGCGGTCGTCCACCTTCCCCAGGAGGGGAAGGAGAGAAGTTATTCCGATAAATCAATGCTCCCCCTTCATGGGGGAGGTGGCCGGTCGAAGGCCGGTCGGAGGGGGAAGGCCGCTCCGACCGGGTTGGACGATCAAGCCTCGGCTTCGACCGGTTCCTTCTTGGTCAGGTCTTCGCCGGTTTCCTGGTCGACGGCCTTCATCGACAGGCGGATCTTGCCGCGGTCGTCGAAGCCCAGGAGCTTGACCTTCACCATCTGGCCTTCCTGCAGCACGTCGGAGACCTTGTTCACCCGATCGCGGGAGATCTGGCTGACGTGCACCAGGCCGTCCTTGGCCCCGAAGAAGTTCACGAAGGCGCCGAAGTCGACGACCTTCACGACCTTGCCTTCGTAGATCTGGCCGACCTCGGGCTCGGAGGTGAGGGAGCGGATCCAGTCGATCGCCGCCTTGATCTTCGTCCCTTCGCTGGCGGAGACCTTGACCACGCCGTCGTCGTTGATGTCGACCTTGGCGCCGGTGGTGGCGACGATCTCGCGGATCACCTTGCCGCCGGTGCCGATCACATCGCGGATCTTGTCCGTGGGGATGTTGATCGTCTCGATCCGCGGAGCGTATTCGCCGACTTCCTCACGGGCGCCGGAGATGGCCTTGGCCATCTCGCCGAGGATGTGCAGTCGGCCGCCCTTCGCCTGGGCGAGGGCCTGCTTCATGATCGCCTCGGTGATGCCGGGGATCTTGATGTCCATCTGCAGCGAGGTGATCCCATCGGCGGTGCCGGCGACCTTGAAGTCCATGTCGCCCAGGTGATCCTCGTCGCCGAGGATGTCCGAGAGCACCGCAAAGCCGTCCTTCTCGAGGATCAGGCCCATGGCGATGCCCGACACCGGCTTCTTCAGCGGAACGCCCGCGTCCATCAGGGCCAGGGAACTGCCGCACACCGTCGCCATCGACGAGGAGCCGTTGGACTCGGTGATCTCCGAGACCAGGCGGACCGTGTAGGGGAAGTCCTCCTTCGTCGGCAGCATCGGCCGGATCGCCCGCCAGGCGAGCTTGCCGTGGCCGATCTCGCGACGGCCGGGTGCGTTCATCCGCCCCGTCTCGCCCACCGAATAGGGCGGGAAGTTGTAGTGGAGGAGGAAGCTCTCCTTGTAGGTGCCCTCCAGGGCGTCGATGAACTGCTCGTCATCGCCGGTGCCCAGGGTGGCGACCACCAGGGCCTGGGTCTCGCCGCGGGTGAACAGGGCCGAGCCGTGTGTGCGCGGCAGGAGGCCGACTTCCGACACGATCGGGCGCACTACGTCGACGGCGCGGCCGTCGATGCGCTTGCCGGTCTCCAGGATGTTGCGACGGACGACCTCGGCCTCGCATTCCTTGAAGGCGCCGCCGAGCTTGGCCGGCTCGAACCCTGCCGGATTGGCCTCGGACTTGGTCAGGGCCTGCAGCACCTTCGCCTTGGCCTGGCCGACAGCTTCGTGGCGTGCGCCCTTGGCCGTGATCGCGTAGGCCGCCTTCAGATCGGCGCCGGCCAGGGCGCGGACCTGCGCCTCGATGGCGTCGGTGTCTTCCGGCGTGAAGTCGAAGGGCTCCTTGGCCGCGTGCTCGGCCAGTTCGATGATCGCCTGGATCACCGGCTGGAATTCGCGGTGGGCGAACATCACGCCGCCCAGCACCTCGTCCTCGTTCAGTTCCTCAATCTCCGACTCGACCATCATCACGGCGTCGTCCGTGCCGGCGACGACGAGGTCGAGGCGGTTGGCGCCGTCGTCGATCTGGTCGAGCGTCGGGTTGAGGACGTACTCACCATTGATGAAGCCCACGCGGGCCGCGCCGATCGGGCCCATGAAGGGCACGCCCGAGATCGTCAGGGCGGCGGAGGCCGCGACCATGGCGACGATGTCGGGATCGTTCTCCAGGTCGTGCGAGAGCACGGTGACGACGACCTGGGTCTCGTGTTTGAAGCCCTTGACGAACAGGGGGCGGATCGGCCGGTCGATGAGGCGGGAGACGAGCGTCTCCTTCTCCGAGGGACGGCCCTCGCGCTTGAAGAAGCCGCCGGGGATCTTGCCCGCAGCGAAGGTCTTCTCCTGGTAGTTGACGGTCAGGGGGAAGAAATCGAGGCCGGGCTTGGGGGCCTTGTCATAGACGACCGTCGCCAGGACGGTGGTCTCGCCATAGGTGACAAGGACCGCACCGTCGGCCTGACGGGCAATGCGGCCGGTTTCCATCGTGAGGCGGCGGCCGCCCCATTCGATGGACTTGCGCTTGATATCGAACATGGAAGTTATCTCTTTCGTATCGATTCCGCTCGGGCGGATTCCCGGAGCGGTGCGGACAAGACGGTCGGCGCTATCATTCTCAATGCGCCGGGATCGCGATCCTCTCCTTCAGCCCACAGGCTGCGCGAGGATGGTTCCTTTTGGAACCCTCGTCGATAGTCGCGCGCCACCATGGCGTCGCGACCAGGTCCGGCGAGCCCCACGCCTTTCGTTGGGGAACACCGGCCGTGTCCGACGGAATGCGCTGGGCGCATCCGTCGGGAAGGCGGCCTCGCCTCAGCGGCGAAGTCCGAGTGTGCCGATCAGGGCCTGATAGCGCGCCTCGTCGGACGTCTTCAGGTGATCGAGCAGGGAGCGGCGCTGGGAGACGAGCTTGAGTAGCCCCCGGCGCGAGTGGTTGTCTTTCTTATGCGTCTTGAAGTGCTCGGTGAGGTTGGCGATCCGCTCGGAAAGAATGGCCACCTGAACCTCGGCCGACCCGGTGTCGCCCGGCGTGCGGGCGTGAGCGGTGATGAGTTCCGATTTGCGTTCGGCAGTGATCGACATCGGGGTCCTTTTCTAGGCTCGCTCAAGATGAAAGACGCGCGTGGGATTGAGCCGTCCCGCGCGCATCTCGCAGAGCGCCACGATCCTGTTCCCTGAGATGGCCGAAACCATCCGGGAGGCGCCGAGCCTCGCCTTCAAGGTTTCCACCTGCCTGGGGATCAGCACGACCGAGCGGCCCTGCGTCAATCGGAAGGCGTCCTCGTCGGTCACGGCCAACGCCGGGATGTCGTCCAGCGCGGTCTCGACCGGAAGCAACACCTCCAGCGCGTCGCCCCTATTGCACAATTCTTCAAGCCGTTCCAGCCCGACCGCCCGGTCGATGTCGAAGGGCCCCACGCGCGTCCGGCGAAGGGCGCTGACGTGCGCGACGGTTCCCAGGGCGGCGGCGAGATCGCGCACGAGGGCCCGCACATAGGTCCCCTTGCCGCAATCCATCTCGAGCTCGATGTGGTCGGCGTCCGGGACGCGGGTGATCTGAAGGGCGTCGATGCGGACGCCACGGGGCTCGAGGGCGACGGTCACGCCGTCCCGCGCAAGGTCGTAGGCGCGCTCCCCGCCGACCTTCACGGCCGAGAAGGCCGGAGGAACCTGCTGGATCTCGCCCAGAAACTGCGGAAGCGCCGCCGTCACCGCCTCTGCCGTGGGCCGGACGTCGGAACGCGCCGTGACCTCGCCCTCGGCGTCGAAGGTGGCCGTCTGGACCCCCCAGGCGATGGCGAAGCGGTAGGTCTTCGAAGCCTCCATCAGGAAGGGCACGGTCTTGGTCGCCTCCCCCAGGGCGATCGGCAGCACGCCCTCGGCCAGAGGATCAAGCGTTCCGGCGTGACCCGCCTTCTGGGCCTGAAACGCGCGCCGCACGCGCGAGACGGCCTGGGTCGAGCCCAGGTTCCAGGGCTTGTCGAGACACACCCAGCCCGAGACGGCCAAGCCCTTTCGGCGGCCCATCAGTCCTCGTCTCCGTCCGGCCGTTCGGAGCGCTTCAGGACATCCTTGCGTACGCGCGGATCCGAGAGCAGCCGGTCGATGGCGGCGGCCGTGTCGAAGGTCTCGTCATGGACGAACTTCAGGTCAGGGGTAAACTTCAGCTCGATGGCGTGGCCAAGCCGCCCCCGCAGGAACCGCGCCGAGCGGTTGAGGGCCTCGACAGCCTCGCGGGCGTGCTCGCCGCCGAGCGGTTCGACGAAGCAGACCGCATGCCGCAGATCCGGGCTCATGCGCACCTCGGTCACGGTGATCGGCGCGCCCTGCAGGGCGGGTTCCGCAAGCGTCTCGTGACGCAGGACGTCCACGAGGGCGTGGCGCACCAGTTCCCCAGCGCGCAGCTGCCGCTGGGAAGGGCCTGACGGACTGCGCCGGCCGGGACGGGAATGGGAGGACATGGCTCTTTCGATCGCTGGCCCGCCCGGCGGATCGGACGCCGGCGCGAGGAACGCGGCGGACCTAAAGGCTCGCGCCGGACAAGTCCAGCGCAGCCGCGGGCCTCCGCCCGAACTTAGTCCTCCGGGCCTCCGGGCGGCGGATAACCGTAGGCCGGAGAGGGAGGCGGATAGCCGCCTGGCGCATAGTCGGGCGGAGGCTCGCTTTCATCCGAGGGCGGATAGTCCGGTTCGCCATAGCCGCCCGGGCCGTAGTCCGACGCATAGGAGGGGTCCTCCTCGAACACGCCGTAGGCCACGTCCACCACCTCGCCGGTGTCCACGTTCACCAGCAGGGCGTCGGGGCCGTAGCGGACCCACTCGAGGTCCGGTTCCGGTGGGGGTAGATTGTAGAGCGCGAAGTCGCCGATGAAGTAGGGCGCGACGAGCAAGGCGAGCGGGAACCGCTCATGCGGGTGAAACGTGCGATAACCGTAGCCGCGCGGATAGTGGTACGGCGCGGCCCGGACTGCGGAGAAGCTGCGTCCCTGATAGTTGAATCGACGCGTGGCGCTGTAGGCGGGCGCACGTCCCGTGCCCCTGGGGCCTGCGAAACCTTCGTTGGGCGGCCGGACTGAACCGCCGCCAGAATAGGCGTTGGGCCGGTAACCCTGCTGGGCCGCGGCATTGGGACGGTAACGCTGCTGGGGAGAAGGCCCGTCGGGACGATAGGCGCCGTAGCCTCCGCCCGGAGAGACACCGCCCGGCCTGGAGCCGGGCTGGGGCGCACCAGCGGGACGCTCGCCCGTGGGCGGGGCCGCCGGCCGATTCTGCGGCGGGGCCTGGCGCGGCGGCGCCTGGCGCGCCGGCGGGCGCTGTTCCACGCGTTCGCAGTTCGACCCGTTGCACTGAGCCGCCGCCTCCGATCCCGCCAGGGCCACCGATAGGCCTGCAAGCGCCGCAGAGAAGATCGCCGGCGGTTTGTGAATTCTCATTGGGCTCCTCCGAGGCCGAGCCGAGGCCACTTCTCCGTCACCGTCGCGACGACCTCGGGGTCCATGGCGATCTTGCGACCCCACTCGCGGCTGGTCTCCGGCGGCCACTTGTTGGTGGCGTCCAGGCCGATCTTGGAGCCGAGGCCGCTCTGGGGCGAGGCGAAGTCGAGATAGTCGATCGGGGTGTTCTCGATCAGGGTGATGTCGCGAGCCGGGTCCATCCGGGTGGACAGGGCCCACATCACGTCCTTCCAGCTGCGGGCGTCGACGTCGTCGTCCACGACGATCACCCACTTGGTGTACATGAACTGGCGAAGGTACGACCAGGCGCCCATCATCACGCGCTTGGCGTGGCCGGGGTAGGCCTTCTTCATCGAGATCACGGCGATCCGGTAGCTGCAGCCCTCCGGTGGCAGCCAGAAGTCGACGATCTCCGGGAACTGCGCCCGCAGCAGCGGGATGAAGACCTCGTTCAGCGCTTCGCCCAGGACGCTCGGCTCATCCGGCGGCCGGCCGGTATGGGTGGTCAGGTAGATCGGCTCGCGGCGCATGGTGATCGCCGTGACGTGGAAGACGGGGAAGGACTCGACGCTGTTGTAGTAGCCGGTGTGGTCGCCGTACGGCCCCTCGTCGGCGAACTCGGCCAGCCGCACTTCGCCCTCGATGACGATTTCGGCCTGGGCCGGCACGAGCAGGGGCTGGGTCTTCGCCGGGACCAGATCGAGCTTCGCCCCGCGCAGCAGCCCCGCGAACTGGTATTCGGAGAGCGTGTCCGGGACCGGCGTGACGGCGGCCAGGATGGTTCCCGGATCGGCGCCGAGCACGGCGCAGGCAGGAAGGGCGTCGGGCCGGCCGCTCTCCTTCCAGCGGCGGTAGTGCTGCGCCCCGCCCCGGTGCGCCAGCCAGCGCATGATCGTGCGGTCCCTGCCCAGCACCTGCATGCGGTAGATGCCGAGATTAAAATCGTCCTCGCGCGCGCCCGAGGGCCCCTTGGTCACCACAAGCGGCCAGGTGATGAGGGGAGCCGGCTCGCCGGGCCAGCAGGTCTGCACCGGAAGCGCCGTCAGGTCGATCTGATCGCCGGTGAGCACCACCTCCTGGCAGGGCGCGCGCGAGACCGTGGCCGGGCGCATGCCCATCACCGTGCGCGCCAGCGGCAGCATGTCGAAGGCTTCTCGGAAGCCGCGAGGGGGAACGGGACTGCGCAGGAAGGCCAGCAGCTCGCCCACCTCACGCAGTTCGGCGGCGGTCGTGCGCGACTTCCCTTCCAGGGTCACACCCATCGCCACGCGCTTGACCGTGCCGAACAGGTTGGCCAGGGCCGGCATGGGCGAGCGCGTCCCGTCCGCGCGGATCACGTGCTCGAACAGCACCGCCGGTCCGCCGCCTTGCAGCAGGCGCGTGCAGATCTCGGTGATCTCCAGCACCGAGGAGACCGGCTCGCTCACCCGCACGAGCTCGCCCTCCCTCTCGAGGACGGCGATGAAATCTCGAAGGCTGCGGTAGGCCATGGCTTGGCTTTAGAGCCGATCCGGCGCGCCTGTCACCTTCGCACGCGTGAGGCTATCGTGGCGCCATGACCCGGATCGATCTCGACGACATTCCCCCCAAGCTCGCGAAAGCCCTCTCGGCTTTGACGACGGGGGACGAACTGCTGCTGGTCCAGGACGGCGCCGTGGTCAGCCGCCTCACCGTCGCCGAGGCTTCGGCGCCGACGCCCGAGTCCCCACCCGAGGAGGCGGACATGGGCGAAGTGCTCGAGCACTTCCGGACCATGATCGAGGAGGAGTTCTGAGCGGCGGTCCGGAGTCAGGCCTCCGCCTTACGCGCCTCGTCCCACGCCTTCACCACCTTCTTGGGCGAGACGTCGCGCCAGCGGCGCTCGAGGAAGTTGCGCAGGCTGCCAGGATCGAGGCTCTCCAGCCGCGCCAGGACGGAGGGATAGTTCTGATAGTGCGGGGTCAGGTGGAAGGTTTGCGGCTCAGCCTCCATCAGCATCTCGCGCTCGTCGAAGGTGACGCCCACCAGCACCACGCTGTCGTCCTCGCCCCGCAGGCGCGTCAGGAACTTGCCGTGCGCCTTGAACGACGGCGTTCCGTGGAACCTCCCCTCCTCCACACCGGGAAAGGACAGGGCGATGGCGCGGACCTCGTCCCAGGTCATCCGGCGTCACCCCACACCCGCTCTTCGGTCCAGCCCAGGTCGGCAAACTCGGGTGCGCGCAACGGCGCCTCGCCGGCGCTGAAGAACTCGTCGAGCTGGGGCGGAGCGACGTCGGTCCCGGAGAGCATGGCGTGGGCCTGGCCGCGATGATGGATCTGGTGCTGGAAGAGGTGGAGCAGCAGGCGGTCGCGCCGTTCGACCTGCACCCGCTCGCCCCGATGGACCCGCACCTCGCCGCCCAGCGCCGCGTCGTCCAGCGCCTCGCACACGGCGATCAGGCGATCGTCCACCGCCCGCTGCGCGATCCGAAGTTCGTGCGCCGTGCGGAAAGGCGTCTCGTCTTCGAACGCCGCGTGACCCAAAGTCCCGCCCTCCAGGGCGTCGACATAGAACCAGTCGACCGTGAGGATGTGGTTCAGCGTCGCCACGAGACTGGGGAAAAAACTGATCCGCGGCGCCTGGAAGGCGGCGTCTTCAAGCGCCTCGCAGGCGGTGAGCAGGCGATGATTGGCCCACCCGTTGTTGTAGGCCATCGCCCGGTAGGTCTGTGCAGCGGATGCGCTCAAAGGATCAGGTCTCCGACCACACGCCCAGCTCGTTGCCGGCAGGATCGCGAAAGTGGAAGCGCCGGCCGCCCGGAAAGCTCTGGATCTCACGCGTAATTGCGCCGCCGGCCGCCTTCACCTTTGCCTCCATCGCCTCGAGATCGCGGGCGTAGAGGATCACGAGGGGCTTGTTGGGGCCTGCCTCTCCGTTGAACCCTCCGTCTACGGCCGCGCCGTCGAAGGAGACATAGCCTGGCCCCCAGTCCTGGAAGGTCCAGCCGAAAGCGGCGCCATAGAAACGCTTGGCCGCCGGGAGGTCGGCGACGGGAAATTCGACATAGTCGATCTTGCCATCCTCACGCATGGCTCCCTCCGCGTGTTCCGCTTTTGTTCTAGCACGGCCAGCCTCCGCCGGCAAGATCAGGCGGGAACGGTCGTGATCGCCTGCAGAACCTGCATGTAGCCCGGCGCCGTCTCCATTCGCTCCGTCACGCCATCACGCGCGAGGAGGCGGTTGGCCTTCGGCAGATTCCAGCACGGGACGTGCATCACCATGTGATGCTCGCAGTGGTAGTTGACGTAGTAGGGCGCGATCAGCGCCCGTTCGATCAAGTTGGCGTGCGTCGTTCGGGCGTGGCGCAGAGGATCGGGCTCGTTCTTCGCCACAAGGGCGTGCTCGGCGATGTTCCGCATCCGCGTCACCAGCTGGAACCAGGTCGCGCGTGGAACCAGCCACAGGGCGAACCAGCCCCACCAGTAGCCGGCCGCCGAGAAGGCGACTATGGCGAGGCCGTTGAAGATCAGCCAGCGGCGCTGGCGAGCGATCTCCTCGGCGAGGATCAGCCAAACCGACTCGCCGGCCTTGCGCTCCTTCAACCGGAAGGTCAGCCGGCCGAACCTCTGCTTGAACCAGGTCTGGCCCGTGAGGTCGCGCACGACCTTGCGGCGGAACGAGGCGCGGCTGATCGGGAAAGGAGCCGAGAGGCCGAGGTCGGGGTCCTCCTCCTGCTGGGCGTATTTGTGATGCTGCAGGTGGTACTTGCGGTAGCTGGCCACGCCGCCGCCGCAGATCCACTCGGCGACCCAGTCGTTGACCTTCGGATCGGGGTGCAGCGCCCCGTGGGCCGCGTCGTGCATGAGGATGGCGAGGCCCAGCTGGCGCGCGCCGATGATGGGAATGGCGAGCGGTAGGGTGATCGGCCAGATCAGGCCCATGATCGTCGCTGCGCCGATCACCACCCAACAGTGGGCGACCAGGGCCAGACCCTTCCAGCTCGAGCGCGCGGTCAGGCCGTTCCAGTCCGCCGGAGCGAAATAGTCCTTGGGATTGATCCGCGCCGCGATCGTCATGGTGCGAGTATAACGCTTTTCCCCCGCCGGCGGGATGCTCGCCCCGAACGGATTGTTGGTCCCGCTCACGAGCTCGACAGCACGAAGGTGTTGCCCTCGTTGTCCCTGAAGATGGCCGAAGTCCCCCAGGATTCGGTCTGCGGCGGCCGGACGAACTCCACGCCCCGCTCCTTCATCTGCCGGTAGGTGTGTTCGACGTCGTCGCAGGCGAAGGCGCCGTTGAAAAAGGTCCCCACCCGCTCCTCGTGCCCGTCGGGCGTGAAAAGGACGATCCCGGTCTGGGCGCCGGGTATGGCCAGCTCGATCCAGCGCCCCCCCGGACCCATCGGCTGGTCCGTGGCCACCCGGAAGCCGGCCTTGGTGGTCCAGAACTCCAGCGCCGCGTCCTGGTCCTTCACCGGTATGCCGGCGAACTTGAGCTGCTTGATCATTGCGCGCCTCCTCTCGAAGCCACGATAGGCGAGCGGTCTTGCGCGGCGAAGGCGGTGCAACAATTGCTATAGAAATGAATGCGCATCTAAGCCTGGACCGTTACATCATCGAGACCCTGCTGCCCGACCTGGTCGCGCACGACCGCAAGCCCTCGGCCTTCCTGGTCTATCTGGTGATCGCCGCTGCGCCGGGCGGGCGAATTGCGCTCAGCCACTCCACGCTGGCCGAAAGGGCCGGAATCTCCCGCCGCGCCGCCCAGTCCGCCGTCGCCCATCTCGCGCGGCGGGGACTGATCGAGATCCACCGCCGAGGCCCTACCGAGACATCGGAATATCGGGTGCTGACGCCGTGGCGGCGAGGTTAGCGGCGCTTCCCGCCGAACTGGAATAGGTCTTATCCCATTCCGCGCCTTCTGACGCTGCACTGGAATAGACAAATCCGCGCCGTCGAAACGCCTCTGGGTTTCCCGAGGCTCAACGAGGGATGCAGAATGAGCAATCAAGTTGTCCTGGTCACCGGCGCGCTGACCGGGATCGGGCGCGCCGCCGCCATCGCCTTTGGCAAGAAGGGCGTCAAGGTCGTCGTTTCCGGCCGTCGCGATGAAGCCGGCCTGGAACTCGCCAAGGAGCTGCGTTCGCTCGGCGCGGAGGCCGAGTTCATCAATGCCGACGTCCGTAAGGAGGAGGATGTCCGCGCCCTGGTCGACAAGACTGTCGCGCGGTTCGGCCGCCTCGACGTGGCGGTGAACAACGCCGGGACCGAGGGTCACCCGGGCCCGATCACCGACCAGACCGCAGAGAGCTACGCCGCCACGTTCGACACCAACGTTCTGGGCGTGATCCTCAGCATCAAGCACGAGGCGCGCGTCATGCAGGGTCAGGGCGGCGGCAGCATCATCAACATCTCCTCGACCTACGGGCACGAGGGCGCGGCCGGAGCCTCCATCTATGTGGGCAGCAAGCACGCGGTCGAAGGGATCACCAAGTCCGCGGCGCGCGAGCTCGCCACATCGGGAATCCGCGTGAACGCCGTGGCGCCCGGTCCCACCGACACAGGGATGCTGACCCGCTTTACCGCAACGGACGAGAACAAGGCGGCGCTGGCTGCAACGGTTCCGATGGGCCGCCTCGGCCGCTCGGAAGAGCTTGCCGACGCGATCGTCTTCATCGGGTCGGACGAAGCTTCGTTCATCACCGGCCACGTCCTCAACGTCGACGGCGGCAAGAGCAACTGATCCCTGCGGGCGGAAGCCCACTCAGGTGGCCCCGGCTGTTTCGCGGACGCTTCGAGCGCGTCGCCCCAAAGGAATTCCGATGACCCAGCTTACTCACCAGACCGCGCCAACGCGGTTCGCGGACGCTGCAGGCGTCCGGTTTGCCTACCGGCGTTTCGGCAAACCAGGCGGCGTCCCGCTCGTTCTGCACATGCACTTCACCGGCACGATGGATCACTGGGATCCGCTGGTGACCGACGGCCTCGCGGCCGATCGGGAGGTGATCCTGTTCGACAACGCCGGCGTCGGCGCCAGCAGCGGCGAGGTTCCGACTTCGGTCGAAGAGATGGCCGCCAGCGCAGCCTCCTTCATCGAGGCGCTAGGTCTGTCGAAGGTCGACGTGCTCGGTTTCTCCCTGGGCGGCATGGTCTCGCAGGCCCTGGCCCTGCACAGACCGAGCCTTGTCCGCCGACTTGTGCTCGTCGGAACCGGCCCTAGGGGCGGCGAAGGCATGGCGACCCAGACGCCCGAGGGGCAGGCTGTATTCGGCGGCAGGTACGCCAACCCGGACGACCTTTGGTTGAAGGTCTTCTTCACACCCAGCGCGGCGAGCCAGGCGGCCGGGCGCGCCTTCCTGAAGCGCTTTCGACTGCGTGACCGGGATCGCGACCCGGAGGTGAGCGAAGCGGTTGGAACGGCGCAGCGGGCCGCCATCGGCAAGTGGGGCGCGCCAAGCGCCTCAGGGTTCGAGTATCTGCGGCAGATCACCCAGCCGGCTCTCGTGATCAACGGTAGCCACGATGTGATCGTCTACACCGTGAATTCGCTGATCCTGCAGCAGAACCTGCCCAACGCCCAACTTATCCTCTACCCGGACTCCAATCACGGCTCCCAGTACCAGTACCCCACCCTGTTCGTCGCTGACGTAACCCGGTTCCTGGAGGCCGAGACGCCATTCCCCACCTGCAAGGAGACCGCCCATGTCTGATCGGCCGATCAAGGTTCCGGGCCCCGACCACCCCATCGAGATCCAACCCGGCGCCTCGCGAGTCGTCGTCACTGTGGGCGGCAAGGTCATCGCCGACACCCGCGAGGCGCTGACGCTCACCGAGGCGAACTATCCGCCGGTCCAGTACATTCCCCGGCGGGACGTGGACATGGCGGCCCTCGAGCGCAGCGATCACGGCAGCTACTGCCCCTACAAGGGCGATGCGTCCTACTACAGCATCCCGGTCGGAGGGGACCGCTCGACGAACGCCGTTTGGACCTACGAGGCGCCCTTCCCCGCGATGGCGGCGATCAAGGACTACGTCGCTTTCTACCCGGACCGGGTAGACGAGATCGCCGAGGTCCCCAGTCAGGCGGCGGAGTTCGGAGGCCGTGGGAAATGACGAATGAGGTTCTTACGCCGCCGCCGGTGAAGGTCGCCGTCGTCTACCACAGTGGCTACGGACACACGGTCAAAGTCGCCGAAGCCGTCGCCCGCGGCGTAGCCAGTGTTGACGGGGCGTCGGTCGAACTGATCGAGGCCGGGGAGGCGCCCCAGCGGTGGCAAACCCTGGATGAGGCTGACGCAATCATCATGGGCGCCCCGACCTACATGGGAAGCCTGTCGGCTCCCTTCAAAGCCTTCATGGATGCGACCTCGCATCTTCAATACGCGGAGAAGCGTTGGGCCAACAAAGTCGCCGCGGGCTTCACCAATGGCGCATCGCGAGGGGGCGACAAACAGAACTCGCTCGTACAGCTCATGACGTTTGCAGCCCAGCATCAGATGCACTGGGTCAACCTCGGACTGAACTACGGGAACAACCGATCGGTCACACATGAGGACATCCTCAACCGGGATGCCTACACCTTGGGAGCCGCGACCCAGGCAAACATGGACCAGGGCGGCGACCTCGCCCCTCCCGCATCGGACATTCGGACGGCGGAATTCCTGGGTCGCCGTGTCGCCGAATTCGCCCAGGAACTCACAGCCGGGCGCGCAGCATTGGGCAGGGCCGTCCGACCAGGCGTTGCGGGAGGGTCCGAGAATCAGGATCCGGAACGTCGGGGTCTTGTGGATGCCTGTAACCTGGCCGCCGCCTGAGGCGGCGTGCGGCCAGGGCTGGCTCTGTGATCCTGATCCCAGCATAGGTGGTATTCCATTTTGCCAGGATAAGGCGCAGGTTTGGGGTGAAACTCATTCCGAATTGGCGCCAAATGGACAGACTCGCAGCACTGGAGATCTTCGTACGCGTCGTCGACACCGGCTCGTTCTCCGCGGTGGCGCGCGACCAGGGCGTCGGGCAGCCGGCGGTCTCCAAGGCCGTCGTCCAGTTGGAGGACTGGTTGGGCGTGAGCCTGCTGATCCGCTCGACGCGCAAGGTCGCCCCGACCGAGGCGGGCCGGATCTTTTACGAGCGGGCGAAACGAACGATCGAGGAGGCTGAGGAGGCCGTTCTGGCCGCCCGGGGCAGCGGATGTGGCCTCTCAGGCAAGCTGCGCGTGTCGACCTCGGTCTGCTTCGGCCGGATCCATGTGATTCCCAGACTGTCCGAATTCCTGGCCGAACATCCTGAACTCGAGATCGAGCTTGTCCTCGACGATCGGCATGTCGACCTAGTCAACGAAGGGATCGACGTGGCCCTGCGCATGGGGCCGATGCCGGATTCCACAATGACCGCGCGCCGGATCGCGGAGGGGCGCCGCGTCGTGGTCGCGACGCCGGCCTATCTCCAGCGCCATGGCACACCCATCACTCCCCTCGAGCTGAGCAGCCATCAGGCCGTCATCTATTCGCGGGGCGCGAGCTGGGCGTCGTGGACCTTTCGCAAAGGGTCCGAGGAAGTGTCGGTCGAACTCCAGGGGCGACTTAAGATGACCGCGGCGGAGGGCCTGCGCGAGGCGGTCAATCGCGACCTGGGATTCACGATCGGCTCGGAGTGGAACTTCTGGCCTGAGCTGAAGTCCGGAAAGGTCGTGGAGCTTCTGCCGGACTGGACCTTGCCGACGACGAACCTGTTCGCCGTCTATCCGACGGGACGCCTGGCCACGACCAAGGCCCGCGCCTTCGTTTCCTTCGTCGAGCGGCTCGTGGCGGCCAGGGACCCCGCCATGCAGATGGAATCGAATTGAAGCCTTTCACTCCGTCCGCTGCGCCGCCGACCGCAATTCCTCTGCGCTCGCGCCGAAGATTTCCGCGAACGGCGATGCGGCGGCGGGGTCCCAGGCGTGGCGGGAGCCGATGGTGAGGCCGCCGTCGACGACGATGTGCGTGCCGGTGACGAAGCGGCTGTCGTCGCTGGCCAGATAGGCGGCCGCGGCGGCGATGTCGTCGGGCAGGCCGGCCTTCTTGATTGGCTGGGCGATGGCGGCGTTCTGCGCCACCATCGCAGCCATCTGGTCGGCGGCCTCGCGGTTCATTCCGATGGCCGTCCCGAAGATCGAAGTTGCGATAAGGCCCGGGCAGATGGCGTTGACGCGTATGTTGTCGCGCGAAAGCTCGGCGGCCGCGCAGCGGCTCATGTGGACCACAGCCGCCTTGGCCGCCGAATAGGCCAGCGGGCCCCAGCCAGCCTGCAGGCCGGCGATGGACGCGGTGTTGATCACCGAGCCGCCGCCGCGTTCGCGCATCAGCGGCAGGGCGTGCTTCATGCCGAGCGCCGGGCCCCGCACCAGCAGGACGAAGACTTGATCCCAGCCTTCGGCGGTGATGGCCTCGACACCGCCAGGGAGGCCCGCGGTTCCGGCGTTGTTGAAGATGCAGTCGAGGCCGCCAAAGGCGCTCGCCGCCAGGGCGCAAGCGGCCGCGATCTGGCCCTCGTCGGTGACGTCGCAGTGGGCGTAGCGGACCTGGCCGGGGAAGCGCTTTTCGAGCATCTCGCCCTTGGGGTCCTGAAGGTCCGCCGCCACGACCTTTGCGCCTTCGGCGACGAACCGCTCGACCGTTCCCAGGCCGATCCCCGAACAGCCGCCGGTGATCACCGCAACCTTACCCTCGAGCCGTCCGGCCATGGGTGTTTCCTTCCGTTTCTTAGATCGATCTCATCCCTCCCCTTCTGGGGAGGGTGTCTTCGAGCGAAGCGAGAAGACGGGTGGGGAACTTTGGGGAAGAACCCAGGCGCCGGGGATGATCCACACTTCCCCACCCGGTCTCGCTTCGCTCGACCACCCTCCCCAAAAGGGGAGGGACACGAATTGCGATCCCTCCCCACGAAGGGGAGGGACAGGTGCGTTTCAGCCCATCGTCACCACGACCTTGCCCAGGGCCTTGCGGCTGGCGAGGTGGGTGATGGCCTCGGCGCCGCGATCGAGCGGGAACCGCTCGGAAATGTGCGGACGGATCTTGCCTGCTTTGTAGAGCTCCATCAGCTCACCGACGTTGCGGCGATGGGCGGCCGGGTCGCGCGCCACCGCCGCGCCCCAGAAGACGCCGACGATGTCGCAGCCCTTGAGCAGGGCGAGGTTGAGCGGGATGCGCGGGATGCCGGCCGGAAAGCCGATCACCAGGAAACGCCCCTCCCAGGCCATCGAACGCAGGGCCGCCTCGGCATAGTCGCCGCCGACGCCGTCATAGACGAGGTCCACGCCGTTGGGGCCGCAGGCCTGCTTGAACGTCTCGGACAGCGCCTTCTGTCCGTCGCGGTCGAACGGGCCGGCCGGATAGACCACGCCGCTCTCGGCGCCGTGCTTCTTGGCCAGTTCGACCTTTTCTTCGGACGAGGCCGCGGCGATCACGCGCGCGCCCATCGCCTTGCCGAGCTCCACCGCCGCCAGGCCCACGCCGCCAGCGGCCCCCAGCACCAGCAGGCTCTGTCCGGGCTTGAGGAAGCCGCGGTCCTTCAGGGCGTAGTAGGACGTGCCGTAGGTCATCAGGAAGGCGGACGCCTCGTCGAACGGCATCTGGTCGGGAATCGGCACCAGCCGGCCCGCGTCCAGGGCGAGCTCCTCCGCCATGCCGCCCGCGGTGTTGTTGGCCAGGACCCGGTCGCCGACCTTCACATTGGACACACCCTCGCCGACCGCCTTGACGATCCCAGCAACCTCGCCGCCCGGAGAGAACGGCCGCGGCGGGCGGAACTGGTACTTGTCCTCGATGATCAGAACATCGGGATAGTTGACGCCGCAGGCCTTGACCTGGACGAGCGCCTGGCCCGCCTTCGGCTCGGGGCTCGGCACCTCCTCCAGCACCAGGGTTTCCGGTCCGCCGACCGCTTTGCTCAACAGCGCCTTCATGACGTTCTTCCCTTGCCGCGCCACTTGTCTTGACGGCGCGCGACGCTATCGGAAGGCGCCGGGCCGCGGAAGTCCGGCCTATCCCTTCCCGGAGCGTCGATGTCCAGTTCCCGTGCGCGTCTCGTCATCCACGGGGGAGCCGGCGCCCTGCCCAACCGCGACTATGGCCGGGAGATCAGCCACATGCGCGGCCTGATCGAGGCTGGGCGCGACCGCCTCCTTGCGGGCGCAGCGGCGCTGGACGTGGTGGTCGAGACGATCGCCGCCCTCGAGGCGTCCGGTCTCTACGTCGCCGGCCGCGGCGCATCGGCCAACACGGAGGGAGCCTATGAGCTCGACGCGAGCCTGATGCACGGCCCCACCCGCCGCGCCGGCGGCGTGGCCTCCCTGGTCGGCTTCGCCTCGCCGATCCGCGCGGCGCGCGCTGTGATGGACCGCACGCCGCACGTCCTGCTCGCGGGATCTGGAGCGGCCGAGTTCGCCGCGCGCGAGGGGTTGGAGGCGATCGCCGATCCCGCAACCTGGTTCACGCCCGCCTGGCGCGAGACCTCGAGCCTCGGGTCTGCGGCCCTCATCGGCACGGTGGGTTGCCTGGCCCTGGACGAGAGCGGCGCGCTGGCGGCTGGGACGTCAACGGGCGGAACGTTCGGCAAGCTGCCTGGACGGGTGGGCGACAGCCCGATCATCGGCGCTGGCGCCTGGGCCGACACGACAGCGGCGGTCTCCTGCACCGGCCAGGGCGAGATGTTCCTGCGCGCCGCCGTCGGCGCCCAGATCGCCTTCCGCATGAGGTTCGGCGGCGAGACTCTCGCTTCGGCGGCCCAGGCCGCGCTCGAGGAGGTGCGCGCACTGGGCGGCGAAGGCGGCCTCATCGCCCTCTCGGCCGAGGGCGAGATCGCCATGCCCTACATCACCAAGGGCATGAAGCGGGCCTGCCTGGGGGCGGACGGCGAGATCACCGTCGCCGTATTCTAGTCCGCGGTTCTGCTACGCCAGCACCGGGGCAGTGTCGGGCGCGGCGTAAGTCAGGGAGACGAAGACGTCTTCCAGGTCGGGATCTTCGGTGCGCAGGTCCTTCACCGGCACGCCGGCGGCGCGGACCTCGGCCAGGACCTGTTCGACGCCCGCCTCGGCGGTCTTGAACACCACGGCGAGATCGCCGTTGGGCCGAAGGCGCGTCTCGAACCGGCCGATCGTCGGGGCGGAGGCCAGGGGCGTCTCCGGGGTCACCACCACGGTGCGCGTATCGAGGCGGCGCAGGAGTTGGCTGGTCGGCTCGCAGCAGACGACCTGGCCGCGGTTGACGATGGCGATGGTGTCGCAGAGCGACTCCGCCTCCTCCAGGTAGTGGGTGGTCAGCACGATCGTGACGCCCAGCTGGTTGAGCGCGACGACGTAGTTCCACAGCTGGCGGCGCAGCTCGACGTCGACCCCGGCCGTTGGCTCGTCCAGCACCAGCACGGGCGGGTTGTGCACCATGGCCTTGGCCACCATCAGGCGGCGCTTCATGCCCCCGGAAAGCTGGCGCACATAGGCGTCCGCCTTGTCGCTCAGCCCCAGGGCGGCCAGGAGTTCGTCGGTCCGGCGCTCGCCCTTCGGAACGCCATAGAGACCCGCCTGCACCTCCAGGGATTCGCGGGGCGTGAAGAAGACGTCGGCGGCGATCTCCTGGGGCACGACACCGATGGCGGCGCGGGCGTCGCGCGGACGCTCGTCGATGTCGCGGCCCCAGATCCGCACCGTCCCCTCGGTCTTTCGGCTCAGGCCCGCCAGGATGTTGATGAAGGTCGACTTGCCCGCACCGTTGGGGCCGAGCAGCCCGAAGATCGACCCGCGCGGAATGGTGAGGTCGATCCCCTTGAGAGCGGCCATCGCGGGCGTCTGACGCGTGGCGGGGTAGGTCTTGAAGAGGCCGCGGGCCTCGATGGCGTTATCGGGCAGGTCCATGATGCTCCTGGCGGCGAGGCTGGATTTGACGATCGCGCGCCGGCCCGCCTATCTAGGGCCCGTCCCAAACGACGCCAAGCGGCGTAAGCCCTGCCATAGCGATGACCGATCGTCCCAACCCTGAGCCGACGCCGGCCGATGCGGCCGTGACCACAAACCTGCCGCCGGTCGAGGTGGTGAAGGTGCGCTCGCGCCGCGTCGCCTGCGATGGGGTCGGGGGCGCCCTTGGCCACCCGCGCGTCTGGCTCGAGATGGGCGAGGCCGACTTCGTCGAGTGCGCCTATTGCGACCGCCGCTTCGTCCTGATGGCGCACGACGAGCAGCCGGAGGACGAGCTGACCACGCCCGGCGTCTACGAAGGCCCGGGCGGCCACTGACCCCGCACCCCTTCTGCCGTCCGGGCGTTAGGCGGAGGTGGAACCGATGAAATCGAAGATCGTCCTGGTTGCGGTGGTGGTGAGCACGACAGGCGCGCTTCTGGCCGCTTGCCACGGCAATTTCTACGGCGGCGGCGACGTGGGCGTGGGCTATGTCAGCCCCGCCGCCACAGATAATGCCTCGGCGACTGCGACGAGTTCTACGGCGCGATCGGCGGCCGCAGCCCGTGACGTTTCGGGTCGCGGCGACGACCGGGGATAGACCCTGACGTCATGAGCCGGCGGCCTCAGCCCCCCGTCGCGACCAGCGCTTCGATCCGGGCCGCATCGCCAAAGCTGACTATGGCGCCCTTGGCGCAGCAGGCGATGGCGCCTGCCGCGAGGCCCCAGCGAAGGGCTTGAGTGGCGTCCTCGCCTGCCGCCAGGCGAGCGCAGAATGCGCCGATGAAGGCGTCGCCGGCGCCGGTGGTGTCCACGACCTCGACCACGTGCGACCCGCGGGCATGGGGTTCGGTGTCTGGGCGGCAGAGCATCGCGCCCTCGCGCCCAAGGGTGATCACCACGGCCTCGCGAACTGTGCGCAGCAGGGCGGCGCCTATTGCGGCCGGAGCGGTCTCTCCGCTCAGGGCATGTCCCTCGATCTCGTTGACGACGAGGATGTCTGTCAGTCCGAGGAGGCCCGCGTCGATGTCGCCGGGGGCGGGGGCCGCGTTCAGCACGGTGCGCACGCCGGCCTCGCGCGCGATCCGGAAGGCGTGCGCCGTAGACTCCGGCGGGGTCTCCAGCTGGGCGAGCACAAGGGAGGCGGCGCGAACGAGATCGGCCGCGGCGGCCACGTGGCCGGGCGTCAGCCGCGCGTTGGCTCCCGAGTCGACGACGATCGAGTTCTCTCCCGCCTGGTCCACCAGGATCACCGCCATGCCCGTGCCGACATCCGCGAGTCTGGCGACGCCCCGTGCATCGACGCCGAAGGCGCGCCAGGTCTGCAGGGCCTCCTCGCCGGCCGCGTCTGCGCCCACGGCCGCGATCATCGCCGTCTGGGCGCCGCAGCGGGCCGCCTGGATCGCCTGGTTGGCCCCCTTGCCTCCAGGAGATTCGAGGCGGCCAAGACCCAGGCACGTCTCGCCTGGCGCAGGGAGATGGGCGACGGAGAGGGCGATGTCGCGGTTGTAGCTGCCGACGACGACGATCCGGGGCGCAGTCATGCCACGCCTCCTAGCCCGCCTCCCCCGCAACGGAAATGGGGCTCCGCCGCGGACCAGCCCTCAGCCTTTTGACGAGCGGTGCGGGAAGATCGAGCGCGGGATCCGCACGTGGGCGCCCTGGCGCTGGTCCACGACCTGGGTCACCCCCATGTCCCCGGCCACGCTCAGCATCGAATAGGCGTCATTGCGCGAGAGGCCCATGTGCTCGTTCAGCAGGCTGACCATGCCGTTGGCGGCCTCGCGCCCGGCGAGGTCGAGATCCTCGTTGAAGCCGTGGACGATCCAGTACTTCGGCGTCTCGAGCAGGGGCGTGGGAAAGCTGAAGTCCTTGCGCAGGACGATCTGGAACAGCACGTCGAGCGAGGACTCGATGGCGGTCCCGGACATCTCGCCGTCGCCCTGGCTGACGTGCGGATCGCCGATTGAGAACAGGCCCCCGTCGACCTGGACCTTGTAGTACATCGTCGCGCCCGCGCCGATGCGCCAGTTGTCGATGTTGCCCCCGTGGGCGCCCGGCGGGATGGTGCTGACGCGTCCGGCGACATCCATGGCGACGCCAGCGGTGCCGAGGTGCGGTCGGGCCGGAACGCGCACGCCCTCGAGGGCTGGCTGGCGGTCGCATGCGGGGCAATGAGTGACTGTGCCAGGGGTCAGATACTTGCCCGGAAAATCGTAGGCGTAGAGCGCCCGCGCGGTCTGGGAGTCCGCATCGAGCTGGTAGATGGTCACCCGCTCCTTCTCTCCGAACTCCTTGTAGAGATAGCCCCAGTTGGCCGCGAGGTTGGAGCCATAGGGACAGCGCGGGGTCATGCGCAGGTAGCGCACCTCCAGCATGTCGCCCGGCCGCGCGTCCTCGACAAAGATCGGCCCGGTCATGATGTGCACGCCCGGGTTGCGGTCCGCTTCGGGGATCTCCCGGAAGATCGCCTGCACGCCCTCGTCCATCATCAGCTCGGGCGCATCGCCGGCGTGGTGGGTGATCGCCTCGGCCTGGATGAGGTCGCCGCTCTTCACCCGCAGCGCCGGCGCCTGGGCGGCGTCGAAATAGCCCCAGTGCACGGTCTTCGGCGTCGCCTCGAGTCGATGCAGCGCGCCTGGCGCGAGGTCCCGCCGGTCGTCGCCGGCCTGACAGAAGAAGCCCATTTCGATGAAATCCAGGAGTCCGTGGCGAAAGAGGGGGCGGACCCTAGGGAGGCGGAGAGGGCCGGTCTTGCCAGCTTCCGCGCCGGCGGCGAAGGCGCGTGAATCCGCCGATTCCGCAGGCAATCCGCCGGATTTTCAGGCGCCTGCATTTGCGCGGCGGGAGGCAAGCGATCAGGCGTCGTGGTGCAAGACCCCTGCCGGGCGTTGGCCTAATTTTCGTGTGAACCACTCGACGATAAGAGGCCTCTTCGTGAACACAGCCGTGGACATCAAGACCCGCCCGCTCCGTGAAGGCTTCGGGGCCGAAATCCTCGATGTCGATCTGCGATACGCCGATCCCGACACCCTGGCCGGCGTGGTGGAGACCTTCCACCGCCACGGCGCCATCCTGCTGCGCGACCAGGTGCTCGACCCTGGCCAGCTGACGGTGTTCATGGCCCTGTTCGGCGAGCCGGAGGACCACACCCTCCGGGAATTCACCGTCCCGGGCTATCCGAAGGTCTATCGCCTGTCGAACAAGGTCGTCGACGGCAAGCCGATCGGCGCCCACAACGATGGCGTCGGCTGGCACACCGACTACAGCTACAAGCCCGAGCCGGTGATGGCGACGATGCTCTACGCCGTCACGGTGCCCGACGAAGGCTCGGACACCCTGATCGCCGACTGCGTCGAGGCCTGGAACGCCCTGCCGGCGGAGCGCCAGAAGGAACTCGACGGCAAGGTCCTCCACCATTCCTACCAGTACTTCATGCGCACCCGGGAATACGGGGCGCGGGAGCTGAGCGAGGAGCTGAAGGCCGCGAACCCCGACGTCTACCATCCGCTGGTGCGCACCCACCCCGCTGACGGGCGCAAGGCCCTGTGGCCCTCCACCGGCACGGTGATCGAGGTCATGGGAGTGCCCAATCCGGAGGGCCTCGACCTGGTCCAGGGCCTGGTGGACTTCATCACCCAGGACCAGTTCGTCTATCGCCACAAGTGGCGCGTGGGCGACGTGCTGATGTGGGACAACCGCTGCACCCTGCACACCGGCACCCTGTTCGACGACACCAAGTACCAGCGCGAGATGCACCGCCTTTGGGTGCGCGGCGACAAGCCGTACTGATCACCTGGGTCGAAGAATAACCACGAACCTCACGAACCCCACGAACGGGTGGGGGAGAGCGAGCCGTGGGTCGTTCGAAGGGCGCCGAAGGCGCCGATGAAGCTTCGTTGGCTTCCTTTGTTCGTGAGGTTCGTGAGGTTCGTGGTTGAACATTCCGGGGCGTAAGCGCCCGGGATGGCTGAAGGGGACTGTAGATCGTGGCGAATTGGCTGATCACGGGGGCCAATGGCGGCCTTGGGCAGGCGCTGACGAAGGCGGCGCTGGCGCGCGGCGACAAGGTCGCAGGGACCGTCCGCCGCCCCGAGGCGCTGGCGGGGCTCGAGGCCCTCGCGCCTGGCCGCGCCTTCGGCTTCCTGGTCGACATGACCGATCCGGTGAGCATAGCCCGCGCCGTCGAGGGCGCCGAGGCGGCGCTCGGCGGGATCGACGTGCTGGTCAACAACGCCGGCTACGGTCTCGTCGGCGCGATTGAGGAATCCACTCTCGAGGAGGTCCGCGCCCAGTTCGAGGTCAACGTCTTTGGCCCCGTGGCCGCGATCCAGGCTGTTTTGCCGAAGTTCCGCGAGCGCCGCTCCGGCCACATCATCAACATCACGTCGGTCAGCGGCCTCGCCGCCTGGGCAGGCACCGGCGTTTATTGCGGCAGCAAGCACGCCCTCGAGGGGATCGGCCAGACCCTCGCCCAGGAGGTCGCGCCGCTTGGGATCAAGGTGACCAATGTCGAGCCGGGCGGGATCCGCACCCACTTTGGCGGCAGCTCGATGGTGATCGCCGGGCGGAAGATCGCCGACTACGAAAACACCGCGCGCAACGCCGAGCGGATCCTCGGCGGCAATTCAGGGAACGAGAAGGGCGATCCGGACAAGATGGCCGCAGCCATCCTTCGCATCGCCGGGGCGGAAGACGCGCCCCTGCAACTCCTCCTCGGCGCCGACGCCGTCCACTACGCCACCCAGTCCGCCGCCCGCTTCCAGGAAGAATTCGGCCGCTGGGCGGGACTGAGCCTGTCCGTCGCCTTCGACGAGTAGAGCTAGGCGCCGCAAGGCTTCCCCGGAGCGCCGGCGAGGGCGCCGGCGCTTCGTGCGCCTCCGGCCTACGCCGCCGCCTTCGCCTCGGCCGCGTCCTCGAAGATGAAGCTCGTCATTCCCAGCGACCCATGTTCGATGCGGTCGTTGAACAGGCGCACGCGGTCGGTGGAGCGGCGGACGCCCAGGACGTAGAGCATCGGCCAGAAGTGCTCCTGCGAGGGCAGGGAAAGCTGGGTGTCCTGGCCCAGGGCTTCGAAGCCGATCGCCCGCTGCGGCTCGTTGTCCACGATCGCCCGACGCATCTCGTCGTTGAAGCGCGCGGCCCAGTCGAAGGGCGCGCAGTTCGCCTCGCCCCAGTTCATCGCCCGCAGGTTGTGCACCATGTTGCCGGTGCCGAGGATCAGCACGCCCTCGTCGCGAAGGGGCGAGAGGCGGGCGCCGATGTCGAAGCGCTGCTGGGGCGTCAGGTTCACGTCCATGCCAAGCTGGACCACCGGGACATCAGCCTTGGGATAGGCGTGGACGAGCACCGACCAGGTCCCGTGGTCGAGGCCCCACTGGCCTTCGTCGAGCGCCACCGGGATCGGCGCCAGCAGTTCGGCCACGCGCCGCGCCAGCGCCGGATCGCCAGGCGCCGGGTACTGGCAGTCGAACAGGGCGGCAGGTAGCGAGCGTCCGAAATCATGGATCGTCCTTGGCCGCGCCATGGCGGTGACGGCGGTCACGCGCGTCTCCCAGTGGGCGGAGATCGCCAGGATCGCCTTCGGCCGTGGCAGGCTCGCCACCAGCTTCGCCCAACTGCGACTCGTATCGTTGTCCGAGATGGCCACCACCGGGCTGCCGTGGCCGAAGAAGACCGCAGGCATCGTCGCGTTCGACATTTTCCTACTCCGCCGCCACGACCGTGCGGGCCGATCCTTGCGCCGTCGCTCCGGCCCAGGCCGCCTGGTAACGACGCACCAGCCACTGGTTGAACTGGCCCTGCGCCCCTTCCTGCCAGGAATACCGGCCGCGCGGGGCGAAGCGCGAACGCAGGCCCACCTGCACGAGCCCGTCCACGTGCATGTCCTGGGCGATGATCTTGCCGGCGCTGGTCATGATCATCTCCAGCTTGTCGGAGAAGTCAGGCCGCAGGGAGGCGCCCGGCGCGACGAGGATACCGGTGTCCTGCTCCATCGTCTCCGGACCCGTGGCCCGCAGGATCAGATAGATCGCCAGGTCGCTGGTGAGCACCAGGGAGAGTGTCGGCGGCACGTTGGCGAAGGTCATCCGCCCGCGGTCTTCCTCGGTGAGCTTGGGGAAGACGGGCAGCACCGCTTTCTGCGTGGGGTTGAAGCTCGCGTCGGGATGCAGGGTGCCGTTGAAGCGCAGGAATCCTGCATCGGCCGGATCCGAGGGCGGGAAGACCGCCAGCTCGCTCGGCACGAAGTCGTGCAGCGGTCCCTGGTGCAGTTTCGAGGCGTGGTAGCCGTCGTTGTTGTTCTCGAACATCACCTTCCAGTTCCAGGCGAACTGGCCGGTCATCGTCGAGGCGAGCTCCGTCCGCTCGAGGTCGAAGCCGGCGATCGCCTCAGCGACGTTAGCGAGCCGCGGCGCAAGCGGCGGCGCGTCCGGGTCGAAATTGATGAAGATGAAGCCGAGCCAGGTCTCCAGCCTGAACTGCGGCAGGCCGATCGACTTCTTATCGAAGTCGCAGGTCCGCTCCATCGCCGGCGCGTTCACCAGCCGACCGTCCAGGCCATAGACCCAGTGGTGATAGGGGCAGACGAAGCCGCGGGTGTTGCCCTTGCCTTCCGCCACCAGCATCGCGCGATGCTGGCAGACCGAGGACATGGCGCGCAGCACCCCATCCCGGGCGCGGGCGACGACGATCGGCTCACCGACGATGTGGGTGGTGAAGTAATCGCCCGGCTCGCGCACCTGGTCTTCCCGGCCCACGCACAGCCACTCGTGGTTGAACAGGGCCTCCTTCTCGAATTCATAGAAGTCGCGGTCGACATAGCAGGCCGGAGGCAGGGTCTCGGCGCGATCGAGCGGCAGGGTGGCGCTCTGCAGGCTCGCGAAGAAAGCGTCATTGAGGACGATGGACATGACTTTGTTCCCGCTGGGGGGCGCACTGTGATGATGAAGGCTAGCGCGGGCCATCGGGCAAGGTCTTGCCCTGCCGCGCACCCAGACTTTGACGCAAAAGCGCAGACCGGCGGTTCCGTGCTCCGACGTCTGCGTCAGACCGGAGACGCGGCGGCAACATCGGGCCCATTCGCGCACTCCGCCGCCATCCGCGTGAGCCAAGACGGCGCCAGACTGCGCTGGCGCGGGGCCACGAAGGTGACCGATGAAATCCATCTGGGCCCCAGCCCTCGCCGCAGCGGCGGCCTTGACTCTCGCCCTGAGCACCGCCGCCGATCCAGATCCCTTTGCCGGGCCGGCCGCGATCGGGCAGTCGCCGGCTTTTCCGGGTCAGACGCGCGCGGCCTCTCCCTCCGCTCAGACCTCTTATCGCGTGGAAACTGTGGCCGAGGGCCTCGACCATCCCTGGAGCCTGGCCTGGCTGCCCGACGGCGAGATGCTGGTGACCGAGCGTCCCGGCCGCCTGCGCCTCGTTTCGCCGGACGGGGCTCTCTCCAGGCCGGTCTCGGGCGTCCCGGCGGTGCGCGCCCAGGACACGGGCGGTCTGCTGGACGTGGTGCTGGACCCAGCCTTCGCCGAGAACCAGCTGGTCTATCTCACCTATCTGGAGCCTCGGGACGGCGGCTCAGGTATCGCGGTGGCGCGGGCGCGCCTGAGCGACGCGGAGGGAACGCCATCGCTCGAGGCGCTCACGGTGATCTTCCGCGCCACGCCGGCCCTCGACAACGCCCTGAATGTGGGCTCCCGCCTGACCTTCGGGCCCGACGGATATCTCTATGTCACGCTCGGCGATCGAATGACCGCCAGCGAGCAGGCGCAGGACCTCACGAGCGACCTCGGCAAGATTGTGCGCATCGCCCCCGACGGGTCGATCCCACCAGACAATCCCTTCACGAGCGCGTGGGGCGCGAGGCCGGAGATCTTCACCCTCGGGCATCGCAATCCGGAGGGTTTGGCCTTCGATCCTGCGAGGGGCGTGCTCTGGGAGCACGAGAATGGCCCCAAAGGCGGGGACAAGGTGAACGTCATCCGGCCTGGAGCCAACTACGGCTGGCCGCAAATCAGCTACGGCGCCGATTACAGCGGCGAGGCTATCGGCATCGGAACGCAGAAGCCGGGCATGGCCCAACCGGTCTATTACTGGGACCCGTCGATCGCGCCCTCCGGCCTCGCCGTTTACACCGGAGACCTCTTCCCAGCCTGGAAGGGCGATCTCCTGGTAGGCGCGCTCAAGGGCCGCCGTCTGGTGCGCCTGCATATTCAGGATGGTCGCGTGGCGGAAGAAGAGGTCCTCCTGAACGAGTTGAAGGAGCGCATCCGCGACGTTCGTCAGGGTCCGGACGGGGCGGTGTATGTCCTCACCGACAACTCGGCCGGCCGCATCCTGCGCCTCACGCCATCCGCGGACCAATCGATCCGGGAGATCGCCCATGACCTCCCTGCCCACGCCCGGCGAGATCGTCGGCTTCTGGCGCGACGCAAGCGAGAAGGCGTGGTTCCGGCCAGACCCGCAGTTTGACGAAACCATCCGTACACGTTTCGAGGGCGTCCATCTGCGGGCGTCGCGCGGCGAGTTCGCCGCCTGGGTTGGATCGCCGGAGGGCGCCCTCGCCCTCGTCCTGCTCTTCGACCAGTTCCCCCGCCACATATACCGCAACTCCGCGCACGCCTTCGCCACCGACGGGTTGGCGCGCTCCGTCGCCGATCAGGCGATCACGGACGGTTTCGATCTCGCCTTCGAGACGAACCTCCAGCCGTTCTTCTACCTGCCATTCGAGCATCATGAGAACGCCGCTTCCCAGTCCCGGTCCCTGGACCTCTCCGCGCGCCACGCCGAGCGCAGCGGAAGGACCGACTACCTCCGCTTCGCGAGGCTCCACGCCGATCTGATCGCCCGCTTCGGCCGCTTCCCCCACCGTAATACGGTCCTCGGCCGCGTCTCGACGCCCGACGAGCTCGCGTACCTGGCAAGCGGAGGGTTCAGGGGGTAGGCGAGTCGGCGCCCGCCGGCATCCTGCCGGCTCTTTCTCTTTCGCAGCCGCCGACGCCGCGCCTTCGGGGGAAAGGGGCCGGCGGGACGCCGGCGGACCAAATTGGGTCCGCGGCGCCGCCTGGGCCCTCACGCAGTCGTCAGAACGAGTAGGCGACCGTGCCGATGACCTGGAACGGCGGGATATACTGGTTGCTCACCTGGCCCGTGCCAAACGGGTCGATGTAGCGCGAGTTGATGCCGCCCACGCTGCCGACGTTGGTCATCGTCAGCGAGATTCGAAGATTGCTGTGGTTTGGCGCATACTCGAAGTTGAGGTCCGTGACCGTGTATTGTGGGACCTTGTCGAGCGTGGGTTCGTTGAAGATCCGCGCCCATTCCGACCCGCGATAGGTGATTTGCACCCTGGGCGTAATCGTCCCACCCGGCACGTCGAAGCGGTAGGAGAAGTTCAGCGCGCCGGAGACGTGCGGCATGTCGGGCGGGGTGGCGCCGTTCAGGTTCTTCGCCGCGGCAACCACAAGGGGATAGCACGCAGGATTGAAGCCGAAGAAGCATTGCGGCGTCTGCAGGATCGAGTTCGCCACAGTCGAGTCGATCGAATGATAGTTTCCCACGACCCGGCCAGTTTCCAGAGCGAGCGTCAGGCCGGCGGTGAAACGAGTGTTTGGGGAGACGTAGTCGGCCTCGGTTTCGATCCCGTAGTCGTGGATCAGCGGGATATTCGAGATGCCGGCGTCGAACGGAACCGGGTCGGTCTCGATGTACTGGAAGTTCTT
>DASXGQ010000050.1:0-26218 GCA_036488995.1 Caulobacteraceae bacterium | reverse complement strand
AATTACGACTAACGCCGAGCGCAGATGGCCGAGGAAGAGCGCGCAGACGATCGCGATGATCACGAACTCCTCCACCAGCTTCTCGGTCAGGTTCTCGACGGAGCGGTCGATCAGTTGGGATCGGTCGTAGGTCGGCACGATCTCCACGCCGGGCGGCAGGCTCTTCTTCAGCTCGGCGAGCCTGGCCTTGACCGCCGTGATGGTCGCCTTCGCGTTCTTGCCAGACCGCAGGATGACGACGCCGCCGGCGACCTCGCCCTGGCCGTTGAGTTCGGCGACGCCTCGCCGCATCTCCGGCCCGATCTGGATCGTGGCGACGTCGCCGAGGGTGACGGGGGTTCCGCCCATGGCGGTCTTCAGCGGGATGGCGCGGAAGTCGTCGAGGCTCTGGAGATAGCCGTGGGCGCGGACGATGTATTCGGCCTCGCCCAGCTCCAACACCGAGCCGCCGGTCTCCTGGTTTGCGCGCTGGATCGCCTGCACGACCTGGCCCTGCGGAATCCCGTAGCCGGCGAGCTTCACCGGGTCGAGCACCACCTGGTACTGCTTCACCATCCCGCCGATCGAGGCGACCTCGGCGACACCTGGCAGGGTCTTCAGCTCGTAGCGCAGGAACCAGTCCTGCAATGACCTAAGCTGTGAGAGATCGTGCCGGCCGGTCCGGTCGACCAGGGCGTATTCGTAAACCCAGCCGACCCCGGTGGCGTCCGGGCCCAGCGCCGGCGTCACCCCCGCCGGGAGGCGGCTCTGCACCTGGTTGAGGTATTCCAGCACCCGCGAGCGGGCCCAGTAGAGGTCGGTCCCGTCCTCGAAGATCACATAGACGAAGCTCTCCCCGAAAAAGGAGTAGCCGCGCACGGTCTTGGCCCCCGGCACCGAGAGCATGGTGGTAGCGAGGGGATAGGTGACCTGGTTCTCAACAATCTGCGGCGCCTGCCCGGCGTAAGGCGTGCTGACGATCACCTGGACGTCAGAGAGGTCCGGCAGGGCGTCGATCGGCGTCGTGCGCACTGCGATCACCCCGGCGACGAGCAGGGCGAAGACCGCGATCAGGACGAAGAACCGGCTCCTGACCGACCATCGGATTACGGCGGCGATCATTGGCTCGCTCCCGCGGGCGCGAGCTGACGGATCACCGGACCTTCAGGTTTCGGCTGGAAGCCGAAGGAAACCCGGTCGCCGACCTTCCGCCCCTTGGCCAGTGTCGGTGGCTCAAGTCTGAACGTCATCGTCATGGCTGGCCAGCCGATCGCCGGGACGGCCTCGTGACTGATGGTGATCTGGTCTCCCGACAGAGCTTCGATGCGCCCGCGAGTCTCGGCGAGCGCGCCGTGCGATGCGGCTGGCGCCTGAGGGGAGGCCGCCGCGAGCGGCCGGACCTGGAGTCCCTGAAGGCTCGCCTCGGAATCGAGCAGGAACTGGCCGGAAGCGACGACCTTCTGGCCCTCGGAGAGTCCGGCCAGGATCTCGGTCTGGCCGTTCTGCTCTTCGCCGGTCTTTATCTCGACCGGCTGGAAGCGGCCGCTTTCGCCTGCCGCCATGACGATGGCGCGCGTGCCCGTCCTGATCACCGCCTCGGACGGGATGACGAGCGATGAGCGCGCGGCTCCAAGGATGTGCGCCGTCGCGAACATGCCGGGCCGCAGCCGTCCACCGCGATTTGGCAGCTCGATCCGGAACGTCAGGGTGCGGCTATCGGCCTGGGCGGTCGGCAGGATGTCGGTCACCCGGCCGGCGAAGATCTCGCCGGGGAATGCGGCGAGCTCGGCGCGCGCCGCATCGCCGACCCGCACCTGACCGCCTTCGGCTTCAGGCACGGCGGCGTTTAGCCAGACGGTCGAGAGGCTGGCCACCTGGGCGAGACTCTGACCCATGTTGACCGACATGCCCTGGCGCACGTCGAGCGACTGGATGGCGCCGCCGATCGGCGTCGCAATCGTGACGACGTCGTGCGTGCGTCCGGTTCTGGTGACCTCGTCGATCAAGCTGTCGGTCATGCCGAGCAGCCGCAGCCGCTGGCGCGCGGCCGCCGCCAAAGTCGGATTCCCCGTCGCGCGCACCGCCAGGTATTCCTGCTGACTGCCGCCCCAAGTGGGGACCAGGACGTCGGCTACCGGCGCGCCGGCTCGCACCACGTCCCCAGGCGCACGGGCATAGACGCGTTCGACGAAGCCGGCGGCCCGGGACTGGACGATGGCGACGTTGCGCTGGTTGAAGTCGAGTACGCCGGTCGCTTCGAGGCTCTGGCTGAAGCTGTCGCGCTGGACGCTCGCCAGCCGCATGCCAAGGCTTTCCTGCGTCGCCCCGCTGACCACCACCCCCGGCGCGCCGCCCCCTTCGCCCGCGTACATCGGGACCAGCTGCATATCCATGAACGGCGATTTGCCCGGCTTGTCGAAATGCTGGTCGGCATGCATCGGGTCGTACCAATAGAGCGCCTTGCGGCCGGTCGAACTCGAAGCGGCGCTGGGCGCGGGCTTGGCGTTGCCAAGGTGAGCGATGCCGTAGCCCGTGGCGCCGGCGACTGCGGCGACCGCAGCGACAGCGGCTGCCGCAAGGGCGAGGCGTTGCGGCGTCAGGGTGATGGGGTTCATTGGGCTTCGTCCCCGTAGGTGAGGACGATGGCCGCGCCGTCGCGGGCGACATCGGCCTGGTGGTCGACGACATTGGTCTGGGCCTCAGCCAGGGCGAGGAGCGCGCTCAGGACGTCGGAGAGGCTGGCTGAGCCCGCTCCATAGCTTGCGGACTCCAGGTCGGCGCGCTGCTTGGCCAGCGGCACGAGGGTGTTTTGGGCCCGGTCCAACAGTTCGTGGTGCATGACGTGATCGGCGAGGCGCGCGTCGAGCGACGCTTCGAGCTCGCGCAGTTTCGCCGTGCGTTCCAGGCGCACCCTACTAGCCGTCTCGACCCGCGCGTCGATGATTGGGTCCTGACGGGTCGAGGCGAACAGTGGCAGGCTGAGCGTGACCTTGGCCGACACATAGTCACCAAAACGCGGGTCGCGATGGCTGTAGTCGACGCCGAAGCCCCAATCGGGATGCTTGTCGGCCTTCGCGGCGTCCACATCGGCGTCGGCCTGACGCTCCATGGCGTCATACTGCGTAAGCGCCGGAAGCCGCAGGAGGTTGGCGTGAAGCGCCGCCGGATCGACGGGGAAGTCAGGCGGTTCGCCGGCCACCTCGGCCTGGGCGTCGCCGGTCCAGCGGACCAGTTCGGCGCGCGCCTCGCCGATTTCCGCGACGAGACCGGCGCGCCGGTCGGCGAGGGCGGCGGTCCACTGCTCCGGTTCGAGAGTCTCGCCGGGCCTAGCCGCACCAGAGGCGAGCCGCGACGCCGCCGTCTGGCGCAATGGCGCGAGCGCACGATCGATCTCGTTCAATACGGCCAGGCGGTGTTCGGCGTAGTAGAGGTTGATCCAGGCCAGAGCGGTGTTGACCCGGACGTCGCGGGCTTCGCCGCGCTCGCCCACCTCCGCTGCGCCGATGTTCGCCGCGGCCCGCTCGCGCGCCGCGCGACGTCTGGCGACGTTGGGCACCTCCTGCGAAAAGCCGAGCGTCAGCATGCTGAAGTCGTCTTGGCCGGGCCGGCCGGCGAGCGGACCCGTGATTGGAAAGTCCGTCGCCTCCACCAATACCTTCGGGTCCGGCAAGCGGCCGGCGGCGACCGCCGCGCGCTGTGACGCCCTCACGTCGGCGGCCCTGGCCTCGAGGCTCGGCGCTGTCGTTTCGGCAAGCTTCAGGGCGGCGTCGTAAGTGAGCGGCGCGGCCTGAGCGCCACCGCCGAACAGAGCGATGGCGGCGATGAGACGGGCAGGGCGCGCGATCATGGCGCCCGCGACGCCGACGATGGCTGGCTTGTTGATGGCCATTGGACGATTCCTGAAGTCGATGCGTGGCTGGCCCATGGGCCAACGGAGGATCGCCGCCGGAGGCGCGCAACCGCAGCCGCGCGCACCAACAACGGCGCGCTCGAGAACCGCCAGCCCTCAGGCCGGCGGCGTCAGGCGATCGATTTTGGAGGTCGTTCTAGTCCTGGCGGATCGAGTCCCTGAGCCGACGTCAGGACGGGCAAATCGAGCGGTGCGCGGGCGGGGGCTGGCGCTCCGATCGTCAAGGACGCAGGCAAGGCCAACACGCCTGCGCAGGCGGCCGAGCATGCCCCCGTGCAGTTCCCATGACTCGTCTTGTGGCTCTTGCCGGTCGGGTCGCAGCAAGGGTCGCCCTTGCCCACAGAACTGGTCATGTGGGCGTGGCCTGGCGTCGCCGGCATTTCCATTCCGGAGCTCGCCATGGGGCCGTTGTGGCCGCACGAGGCCTGCGCCGCAGCCGCCGTCACGGGGCTGGCGAGCAGGCCCACTACGGCCAGGAGTGCGAGCAGAAATCGCATCACGGTGACGTAATACCGGCTGGGTGGAAGGGGCGCCAGAGTGAGGCTAGTGGATTACCCGGAGCGAGGTTGCGTCAGATGTCCAGCGCGTAGCCGGCGGAGCGAACGGTGCGGATCGGATCGTTGTCGGCGCCGCCGTTCAGGGCCCGGCGGAGGCGGCCGATGTGCACGTCGACCGTTCGCGTCTCCACGTAGACGTCCGAACCCCAGACGGCGTCGAGCAGCTGCTCGCGCGAGAACACGCGCCCGGGATGCTGCATGAAATAGTCCAGGAGGCGGAACTCGGTCGGGCCCAGGTGGATCTCGGCGCCGCTCCGCCTCACTCGATGAGCGACGCGATCGATGGTGATGTCGCCGTGACTGACGCAGTCCTCCGCAAGACCCGGCCGGATCCGGCGCAGCACCGCCCTCAGGCGGGCGCAGAGTTCCGTCATCGAGAACGGCTTGACCACATAGTCGTCCGCTCCGGTATCGAGGCCGCGGATGCGATCGCCTTCTTCCCCGCGGGCGGTGACCAGGATGATCGGGATGTTGCGAGTCTCCGCCCGCTGGCGGAGCCTGCGGCACACCTCGATCCCCGAGACCGTGGGCAGCATCCAGTCGAGGATGATGATGTCCGGCTGCTTCTCGTCGATCAGCAGGAGGGCCTCCTCGCCGTCGGCGGCCACGGCCACGCGGTAGCCTTCCTTGTCCAGGTTGTACTGCAGCAGGGTCGCCAGCGACTCCTCGTCCTCCACGACGAGGACATAGGGTTTTATCGCGGCGGGGGCTTCGACCGTCATGGGGTGTTCGGGCTCGCTATGGGGAGTCGGACTTCGGCCGGTCTTCGGTCAGCTCCACCCCCGTGATCTCGTAGTGAAGGATCTCGGCGATGTTCGTGGCGTGATCGCCGATCCTCTCCAGGTTCTTGGCCACGAAGAGGAGGTGGGCGCAGGCCGTGATCGTTCGCGGATCCCCCATCATGTAGGTGAGGAGCTCGCGGAAGATGGCGTCGTAGAGTTCGTCGACCTCGTGGTCGTTCATCCAGACCGCGATCGCCTGTTCGACCTCCCGCGAAGCCAGAACGTCCAGGACGTTCTTCAGGCGCGTCACGACCAGATCGCCCATGCGCTCGATCGAGCCGGTGAGCGGCGTGAGCGGCTCCGACTCCACGATAACGAGGGCGCGTTTGGCGATGTTCTTTGCCAGATCGCCGATCCGCTCGAGGTTCGTGCTGATCCTCATGGCGGCGACGGTGTGGCGCAGATCGTCGGCCACGGGCTGGCGAAGAGCGATCAGGCGGATCGCGCGACGCTCGATTTCCTTGTCGAGGATGTCGAGCTTGGCGTCGCGGCCGATCACAGAGGTGGCGAGGGCGATGTCGCTCTTGGCGATGGCGCGTATGGAGTCGGCGACTTCCGCTTCGGCGAGGCCGCCCATGCGGGCCAACTCGGCTGTTATCGCGTCAAGCTCTTCGTCGTACGCCCTGACGGTATGTTGTTCCATTGTACTACGCGCCTCCGTCGAGACCGATTCGGACCGACGTTGATCGGCTACGCCTATAGCGAGTTTGTGACAACTTCTTGAGGGTGCAGGAAATCTGTTGGATCCGGGTCTTCGTTGGCTGGCCGGCTCGCTTGAGGGTGGACGTCACAAGAGCTATTGCTCGGCCCTTATCGAAGAGATGCTTCGGGTTTGCGTCAACCGGTTATCCGAAGCGTCCCGTGATGTAATCCGAGGCACGTTTCGTCACAGGATTTGTGAACATCCGCTCGGTCTCTCCGAATTCAACTAACTCACCCAGGTACATGAAGCCCGTATACTTCGACACCCGCGCAGCTTGCCCGAGGTTATGCGTGACGATGACAATGGTATAGTCTGTCTTGAGTTGCAGGACGGTTTCCTCGAGCTTTGCGCTCGAGATCGGATCAAGAGCCGACGTCGGCTCGTCGAGCAGGAGGATCTCGGGCTTCACCGCAATGCATCGGGCGACGCAAAGACGCTGTTGCTGGCCTCCGGAGAGACTCAGGCCCGAGGCGTGGAGCTTGTCCTTCACCTCGTCCCAAAGGGCGGCGCGACGGAGCGATTCCTCCACACGATCGTGCATCTGAGAACGCGTCAGGGCTTCGTAGAGGCGCACGCCGAAAGCGACGTTGTCGAAGATCGACATCGGAAAGGGGGTCGGCTTCTGGAACACCATGCCAACCCGGGCCCGGAGCATCGAGAGATTGTTCGTCCGGAGCACATCCTCCCCATCGAGCATGACGCGTCCGGTGGCGCGCTGACCGGGATAGAGGGCGTACATCCGGTTCAGGGCGCGCAGCAGGGTGGACTTGCCGCAGCCGGATGGCCCGATCAGGGCGGTGACGGCCTTTGCCTCGAACGGGATCGACACTGACTTCAGGGCGTGAGTCTTCCCGTAGAAGAAATCGAGGTCTTCGACGGAGAGCTTCACCGTCTTCGGATCGACCGTGGCGACAAATGTCTCGGGGGCGCCGGCGGTGCTGGCGATGGTGGTCATGAGCGGCTCGGCTCCCTCGAGAAGATCCGGGCGAGGATGGTGACGACGAGCACGGCGCCTGCGGTGAGCAGGGCCGCGGCCCAGGCCAGCTTGTTGAGGTCGGGATAGGGCGTCAGGGCGTCGTTGAAGATCACCACCGGAAGGCTGGCGATCGGCTTGGCCATGTTCCAGCTGAAGAACTGGTTGTTGAGAGCCGTAAAGAGGAGGGGCGCCGTCTCGCCGCTGATCCGCGCGAAGGCGAGCAGTGCGCCGGTTATCATTCCGCTCGCGCTCGCCCGCCAGAGGATGGTCCTTACCACGTGCCAGAACGGCGAGCCGAGCGCCACGCCCGCTTCCCGGAGGGATATCGGCTGAAGCTTCAGGACGTCCTCGGTCGTGCGGGTAATCACGGGAACGGCGATGATGGCGAGGGCGACCCCGCCGGCAAAGCCGGAGAAACCATGGAACGGCCGCACCAGGAGTTGGTACACGAACAGGCCGATCAGGATCGAAGGCGCCGACAGCAGGACGTCGTTCAGGAACCGTATGACGGAACCGTAGCGGCTGGTTCCGGCGTATTCTGAAAGCCATGTGCCGGCCAGGACTCCCACGGCGACGGCGATCACCATCGCCAGAGCGCACATCATGATCGAACCCACGATGGCGTTGCGCAATCCGCCGACACTGCCGGCGGCAGGCGTATCGAGGGTGAAAATGTGCAGGTTCAGGCCCGAAGCGCCCTGACGCACCAAGGACCAAAGGATCAGGGCCAGGGCGACCAGGGCGATCGCCGTCACTACGAAACAGAAGCCGACGAAAACGGCGTTCCCGATCTGGCGTCGCGCGACGACGAGGGGGGAGGCTCTTGTCGCCATCTTTCAGGCCTCCGGATTGCGCAGCAGCAGGCGCGCGAGCGCCAGCACGAAGAAGGTCAGCACGAACAGGACGAGACCCAGGGCGATCAGCGCGGAGGCCTGGAGGCCGCTCGCCTCGTTGAACTCATTGGCGATGGTGGAGGCGATGGTCGCCCCAGAGTCGAACAGGCCCTTGGGAAAATCGTGGCTGTTTCCGATGATGAACGTCACCGCCATCGTCTCGCCCAGGGCGCGGCCGAGGCCGAGCATGACAGCGCCGATCGCGCCGCGGCGGACATAGGGGAGGGTCACCTTCAGCACCACCTCGGCGGTCGTCGCGCCAAGTCCATAGGCGCTCTCTCGGACCTGGGCGGGCACCGTGTTCAACAGCTCGCGGAGCGTCGCGGCCATGAACGGCAGGATCATTATGGCCAGAATGATCGAGGCGGAGAGGATCCCTGAACCGTTAGGGATGCCGGAGAACAGAGTCTCCCACACGCTGCCGGGCGGCGCGGCGGACATCAGCGGCGTCTCGACCTTGGCGGCGAACACAGGCGCGAAGACGAACAGGCCCCACATGCCGTAGACGATCGAAGGGATGCCGGCGAGGAGCTCCACCGCCGTGCCGATCGGGCGCTTGAGGAAGCTGGGGCAGAGCTCGGTCAGGAAGAAAGCCACGCCGCCGGCGACAGGCAGGGACAGCAGCAAGGCGACCGCGGATGTGATGATGGTGTCGACGATGGGGCCGGCCGCGCCATAGATGTCGCGCACCGGATCCCAGGTCTTGCCCGTCAGGAAGCCGAACCCGAACTTCGCGAAGACCGGCCAGCCGCCGATGGCGAGCGAGACCAGCACCCCGCCGAGGCTGGCGAGGAGGGCTGTGGCCGCCGCGAAACAGAGCGCCTGGAATGCGTAGTCGAACGACGATCCACGGGGAGACACGCGACGGGCGGCCTTGGAGTCCGCCACCGTGAACGCCTTCCCGGCCACGGTTCGGGCGGTGTCGCTCATCGACCTTCCTTTCGGACCACGAACGATGATCCATCTATGCCAAACCCGCCCGGCGTGAGCCGGGCGGGTGCTCGGTCCTATATCATGCGGCCGCGGGCGGCCGCGGTCACGGATAGACCGGTTTTCCGTTCGACGCGTCGATCTTCGTCCACACCAGCTTGCGGACGAGAGCCTTCACCGAGACGGGGAGGGGCACGTAGTCCAACTGGGACGCTTCGGCGTCGCCGTTCTTATAGGCCCAGTCGTAGAAGGCGAGCACCTGCTTGCCGGACTCAGGATTGTTCTGCTTCGTGTGCATCAGAATGAAGGTCGCGCCGGTGATCGGCCAGGCGGCCGGCGCCGGCTGATCCAGCAGCAGGAGATAGAAGCCCGGAGCCTTGGACCAGTCGGCCCCGGCCGCCGCTGCGGCGAACCCCGAAGCGGTCGGCTCAATCCAGCGACCCGCCCGGTTCTGCATCCCCAGGTAGGTCAGTTTGCTCTGCTTGGCGTAGAAATATTCGACATACCCGACCGAGCCGACGGTCTGACGGACGAAGGCGGCCACGCCGTCATTGCCCTTGCCGCCCTGGCCCACCGGCCAGTTCACGGCGTCATTGGCGCCGGGGCCGGACTTCCACTTCGGATCGACCATGGAAAGATAGGTGGTGTAGAGGAAGGTCGTGCCCGAACCGTCCGACCGATGGACGACGGTGATCGGCAGGTTGGGCAGCCGAGTGCCGGGGTTCAGGCTCTGCAGGCGCGGATCGTTCCAGCGCTTGATCTCGCCCAGGTAGATCTCGGCAAGCACGTTGCCCGTGATTCGGATCTGTCCCGGGCGGAATCCGGGCAGGTTGACCACCGGCACGACGCCGCCGATCACGGTCGGGAACTGCACCAGGCCGTTCTTCTCGAGGTCGGCGGGCTGAAGGGGTTTGTCGGAGGCGCCGAAGTCGACGGTGTTCGCCTCGATCTGCTTGATGCCGCCGCCCGAGCCGATCGCCTGATAGTTCAGCTGGTTGCCGGTCTTGGCCTTATAAGTCTCGGCCCACTTGTTATAGATCGGCGCCGGGAATGTCGCGCCGGCCCCAGAGATAGCCGCGGCGGATGCGGCGCTTGTCAGCGCCAGAGCCGCCGCCAGGCCAGCGGCAATCGTCTTTATCATGGTCTTCATGTTCCCCTGAGACCGCCGCGCCACCCCCCGCAGGGGCGCAGCCTCCGAACCGTGCTTAGTGGAACAACATATAGCTTTTATGACGTTCCGTCCTCGGACGATGGGGGCGCCTTAACAGGAACGTCACATAACCCTGCTATTGCCCGCCTCAATGCCGCCAGCCATCGGGCGGTAACGAGGGGAATTCCACGCAATGTTGTCACGCTCGTCGCTGCTCGCAGGAGCGGCGTTAGCCATGTTCTTCGTGGCAGGCGCCCATGCAGAGGCCGCCGCCGACGGCGCAAAGGACCCACCCGCCAAGAAGCATCACCGCGCTGCGCGCCGCGTGGAGCCGGTCCGTCAGGACAACACGGCGGCGATGGAAAGCGAAATGGCCGCGATGCGCGAACAGCTCGAGCAGCTGAAGGCCGCGCAACAGCAGCAGACCGCCCAGAGCCAGGCGCAGATGGACCAAATGCGGTCCCAGCTCTCTCAAGCCCAGGCCACCGCCCAGGCTGCGCAGGAGCAGCTCAACACCCAGATCCAGACCATTCCGGGCGTCGTCAACAAGGCCGTCGCCGCGGCCGCACCGAAGACGGACAAGATATATTACAAAGGCGTGACGGTCACGCTGGGCGGGTTTGCGGCGATTGAAAGCGTTTACCGCTCCCACAACGAAGGGGCCGATATCGGCTCGAGCTTCAGCGGCATTCCGCTGCCCTTCACCTCGAGCGGCGCAGGCCGCACGGCCGAGTATCGTGAAACCGCTCGTCAGAGCCGCTTCACACTTCTGGCGGAAGGCGATGTGAATCCGTACGTCCACGTGGCGGGCTATGGCGAGGTCGACTTCCTCGGCGCCGCGCTGACGGCGAACTCGAACGAGAGCAACTCGTTCACGCCGCGAATGCGCGTCCTCTACACCCAGATCGACTGGAAGCAGGACTGGGGCAAGCTGGAGTTCCTCGGCGGTCAGAACTGGTCGCTGGCCACGCTCTACACCAAGGGCCTGAGCCCGCGCAGCGAGAACGTTCCGCTGACGATCGACGCCCAGTACGTGGTGGGCTTCAACTGGGCCCGCGAGCCCCAGATGCGCCTCGCCGCGGATTTCAACGATCACTACTGGTTGGCCGTGTCGGTGGAGAACCCGCAGACCGTCTGGTACACCAGCGGCAAATATAATTCCGGTGTCAGCGTCGTGAACACCATCCCCGGCGGATCGGGTTTCCCCGGGTCCGGCACGACCTACGCACTTTCGCTCAACAAGTTTCCTGACGTGATCGCCAAGGCGGCGACCGACCAGAACCTGCAGGGCCACTCACTGCACGCCGAAGTCTACGGTCTCTATCGCAACTTCTACGCCCGCGTGAACACGAGCGGAAACTACAACAACCAAAGTGTTCCGGGCGGCGGCGTCGGCGGCGGCGCGATCTTTGCAGCGATCCCCACCTACCTGGACCTCCAGGCCTCAGGCCTCGTGGGCCGCGGCATCGGCCGCTACGGCAGCGGACAACTGCCGGACGCGAGCTTTGGCCTCAATGGCGCGATCAAGCCGGTCCAGGAGTGGGAACTGCTGTTTGGCGGCGTCGCCCACCCCGTGAAGTCGTTGGATGTGTACCTCTACGCCGGCGAGGAGCGGCAAACCCAGCAGCAGTACGGCACCAGCACTTCGCTCCAGAACGGTATCGGCAACATCTTCCTCAACAACGCCGGCTGCGAAGTCGACGGCGGGGCGTGCGGCAACAGCACCCACTTCCTCGAGCAGATCACCACCGGCTTCTGGCAGCGGCCTTACGTCGGCAAGTTCGGCCGGGTGCAGTGGGGCATTCAGTACTCCTACACCGAGCGCCACCTGTTCCCGGGTTACGGCTCGGTCAACCCGTCGCTCGTGACCTTCAACCCGGCGCCGATCGCGCGCGAGAACATGATCTTCACCTCGATCCGCTACTATCCGTTCTGATCGGGAGCGCCGCGACAGCGGCGCGTCTTTCGAATATCTGCGACCCGGGAGCCTCCGCTCCCGGGTCGTTTCTTTTTTGGGCGCCGCCCAAGGGCATGGCCCTGCCTTGGAAACAGGCGTTCCAGCTGTTGCGGCCCAAAAGAGAGCTTGGCTTCGCTTGCGCTCGTCCGGAGTTGGAGCAAGTCTGTACGTCGGACAAGCGCATAGGGGAGCAGCGCCATGGACGACACGATTTCCGAATCTTCAGCGCGGCTTGCGCATCCGATCCGGCGTCGGATGTTTCTTGGCGGGGCCGCCTTTGCAGCTGCGGCGCCGATCCTGACCGAAGCTCAGCTCGCCTGGGCCGCCGTGGATGCGCCGCCCAAGGGCGTGGCCCTCCACGGCCAGGGGCGCGACGCGCCGCCTCCCGGCGCGGTGCTCATCAACGCCAACGAAAATCCTCTCGGGCCGAGCAAGGCCGCCTGCGAGGCGATCGCCCGCATGGCCCCTCTCGGAGGGCGATACGACCTGCTCGGAGAGACCCGCGCGCTCGCCGCGACCTTCGCGGAGCAGCATGGACTCAAGCCTGAGAATGTCGCCGTCTATGCGGGCTCTTCCGAGCCGCTGCACTACACCGTGCTCGCCTTCACCTCTTCGCAGCGCGGCCTGGTGACCGCGGACCCATCCTATGAGGCTCCGATGGCCGCTGCGGCCACGACCAAGGCGCACATCTCGAAGGTCGCGCTCGCCTCGGACTATGCGCATGACGTCAAGGCGATGATCGCGGCCGATCCGACGGCGGGCGTCATCTATATCTGCAATCCCAACAACCCGACGGGCACCCTCACGCCGCGCGAGGCGATCGTCTGGGCGCTGGAGAACAAACCCCAGGGCTCGGTCCTCCTGGTGGACGAGGCCTACATCCATCTCACGGAGGCGCCCGATGTCCTGGATCTGGTCGCGGCGGGGAAGGACCTGATCGTCCTCCGAACCTTCTCGAAGGTCTACGGCATGGCCGGCATTCGCTGCGGTTTCGCCGTGGCGCGCCCAGACCTGCTGGCGAGCCTCGAGCCGTACGGCCAGAATTCCATGCCCGTGACCGCTTCGGCGGCCGCGCGCGTCTCTCTTCTGGACCCCGATCTCGTGCCCGTCCGGCGGAAGATCATCGGCGACACACGGCGCGAGACGATCGCCTGGCTCAAGGGCGCCGGTTACAAGGTCATCGGCGATCCGCAGACCAACTGCTTCATGATCGACACCGGTCGCAATGGCCGCGGCGTGATCGCTGCGCTCAAGGCGAAGAACATCTACATCGGTCGCACCTGGCCGGTCTGGCCCAACGCCGTCCGCGTCTCGGTGGGCACGCCCGAGGAGATGGGCAAGTTCCGAACCGCCTTCAAAGAGGTGATGGACGCCCCCGCGCTGGCGTTCGAGCCTCGGGACAAGCCTCGGGACGAGCCACGGGTCGGCTTTCCCCACTTTTCCTGATCGGAACTACAGATCCTGTAAGCTTGCCAGGCGCCGCCTCGTTGATAGTGTGCGGCCGCACACTATCGGAGACGCATATGGCCCTGCCGCCCGTCCTGCGCGATCGACTGCGCCTGCCTGTGATCGGCTCGCCGCTCTTCATCGTCTCGGGGCCGGACCTGGTGATCGCGCAGTGTAAGGCGGGCATCGTCGGCTCGTTCCCCTCGCTCAACGCGCGTCCAGTTTCCCAACTCGACGAGTGGCTGGCGCAGATCACCGAGGAACTTGCAGCTTGGGATCGCGCGAATCCCGACCGTCCCTCGGCGCCGTTCGCGGTCAACCAGATTGTCCACAAGACCAACAACCGGCTCGAGCAGGACGTCGAGCTGTGCGCGAAGTACAAGGCGCCGGTCGTGATCACCTCCCTTGGCGCCCGGCAGGACGTCAATGACGCCGTGCACGGCTGGGGCGGGGTCGTGCTGCACGACGTGATCAACAGCGGCTTCGCCCGCAAGGCGATCGATAAGGGGGCCGATGGCCTGATCCCGGTCGCCGCAGGCGCAGGGGGACATGCGGGCCGTCTGTCGCCCTTCGCCCTCATCCAGGAACTTCGCGAGTGGTTCGACGGGCCGATCGCCCTGTCGGGCTCCATCGCCAATGGAGCCTCCATCCTCTCCGCCCAGGCCATGGGGGCTGATCTCGCCTACATCGGCTCCGCTTTCATTGCGACTCGGGAGGCCAACGCCGCCGAGGGTTACAAGCAGATGATCGTCGAGCACGGGGGCGAGGACATCGTCTACACCAACCTCTTCACCGGCGTGCATGGCAACTATCTGCGGCCGAGCATCGTCCGCGCCGGCCTCGACCCCGACGATCTTCCGGAGGCGGATCCCTCGAAGATGAACTTCGGCTCGGGCGGGAACCAGGGGGCCAAGGCCTGGCGTGACATCTGGGGCTGCGGCCAGGGGATCGGCGCGGTGAAGGAAGTGCAGTCCGCGGTCGATCTGATCGAGCGGCTGTCGCAGGAATACGAGGACGCAAAATTGGCGCTCGCCGCCAAGACAGCCTTCACCGCAGGAAGACCGCTCGCCTTCGCCGCGGAGTAGGATCCAAGTCCGCTCACGCACACACGTCATCAGCGCGCGCGGCAGAAGACGCCAGCGCGCCCGCACCGAGCTTGATCGGAATCGTCTGCGAGCCTAGATAGTTTCGTTTCCTAATCACTTATTCGGGCGAACATGCCTCTCTCAGAACCCTCGCTGCGAGACGAGATCGCGGCCCTGGCCGAGGCGCTTCGCCCGGCCCTGTTGCGCGCGTCGCGACGCCTTCGCCGGGAGGCGCAGAAGGCAGGCGTCTCAGCACTGGACGCGCAGTTGCTGGCGGTGATCCAGAAGAATCCGGGGATCGGCGCAGCCGCCCTCGCCGACCGCGAACAGATGACCCGCCCTTCGATGAGCGGCCATGTCAAACGCCTGCTCGCGGCGGGTTGGATCACGCGCGATCCGGCGATGGATGACGGCCGGCGCGTGGGCATACGCCTCACCCGCGCCGGTGAAACCGCCCTCGATGCGATTCGCGCGCGCCGCAACGACTGGCTGGCCGAGCGTCTTGCCGCGATCGGGCCGGAGGCGCGGGCGGCCCTCGCCGCTGCGGCTGGGCCTCTGACGCGCCTGGCCGAGGCCTGAGGCGTCGATGGATGACAATGCTGCCATAGCGGGCGCGGTAGACCTCGAGAACGAAGTCGCGATCCCGCCACCAGGTGAAATCCTTGTCGGTGCGACCATCGCCGAGACGCCGCGCCGAGACGCGACGGTAGAAGTCGCCGCAACGCCTGCAGAGGCCGAGTCCGACGTTCCGTTCTCATCGCTCGTCCCCGCAATCATTGGCGCCTCGCTGATGATGCAGACGCTCAGCGCCACGGTCATCGCCAACGCGCTGCCAACGATGGCGAAGTCCCTCCACGAGAGCCCGATCCACCTCAATACGGCGATCACGGCCTATCTGCTTGCCTCGGCGATCGTGCTGCCGATCAGCGGCTGGATGGCGGACCGGTTCGGCGCGCGGAAGATCTTTCTGTTCGCGATCGTCAGTTATGCGCTTTCAAACGCCGCCTGCGGCGTGGCCCAGAACCTTCCCGAAATGCTTCTCGCCCGGATGGCGGAGGGCGCTTCGGGCGCAATGCTGGGGCCGGTGGGCCGGCTCGTGCTTCTGCGATCGACGGCCAAGCACAACCTGGTGCGCGCCATGTCGGTGCTCACCATGCCCGCTCTGGTGGGCCCGGTGATCGGTCCGCCGATCGGCGGATTCATCATCACCTACTTTTCGTGGCGCTGGATCTTCTTCCTCAATCTGCCGATCGCGGCGGCTGGGGTCCTGCTGGTCCTGAAGTTCATTCCCAACGTCGAGGGCGGGGAGCGTCGTCCCCTCGACTGGATTGGCCTTGTCCTGACCGGCGTGGGGATGGCCGGGGTGGTCTATGGTTTCGAGAACCTCGGCCGGAACGCCTACCCGGCATGGGCGGTGGCGGCCATGATGGGCGGCGGCGCTGTTTGCCTGCTGGCGTTCTGGTTGCATTCGAGGCGGACGCCCCATCCGATCCTGGACCTGGGCCTGCTCAAGATCCGCACCTTTTCGGCCGGCGTCGTCGGGGGATCTTTCATGCGGATGGGGATGGGAGCGACCCCATTCCTTCTTGCCATGTTGCTGCAGGTCGCCTTCGGCCTCACAGCCCTTCAGGCTGGTCTCATGACCTTCGCCAGTGCGGCAGCGGCCCTGGTCATGAAGACGGCGGCGCCGCCCATCCTGGCGCGCTTCGGCTTCCGACGGACGCTGAGCGTCAACTCGGTGGTCGTGGCCCTGCTGTTCATGGCCTACGCCATGTTCCGTGTGAGCACGCCGCACTGGGTGATCTACGCGGTGCTCCTCACCGGGGGCTTCTTCCGATCGCTGCAGTTCACCAGCCTAAACGGGATCGCTTACGCGGATGTCGACCACGAACGGATGAGCCGGGCCTCGACCATGTCGACCATGGGGCAGCAGCTGTCGCAGAGCATCGGCATCGGCCTTGCGGCGGTTCTGCTCCGCCTGTTCATGTCCAGGGCGCACGCGAGTCACCTCACCGGGGACGTGGTGGCGCCCGTCTTCATCGTCATCGGTATGCTGGCGCTTATTTCGACCCTGTTCTTTGTCACCCTTCCGGCCGACGCCGGCGCTGCTTTGAACGGACAGCCGAGGCGGCGGATGGGGTAAGGCGAGAGCCTTTCGGGGTCCCTGATCGGTGTTAAGCTGAGATCAAGAACAAGGGAGAAGTCAGGATGAACGCGCCGCTTCGCTACACTCGGGAGCAGCTTCTCAGCAGTCACCCTTATGTGCGTCCTCACGAAGCCGCGGGATATCGGCTGCACGGAGGTTTCGTCGCGGACGGTTCATATGTCTCACCCCGGACCCTGGTGCGTTGGCCCGCGGTGCGCGCGTGGGGCGATGCTCTGCAGAGCCGCGGATGGTCTCTGATCGACGCCAGCGGCCGGCTCCTCGAGCGCGAAGGCTATCCGACCTTCGAGCAGCAGAAGCGCCTGCTGAAGAATGGCCTTGGCCAGGCGTTGTGGAACTCCCTGACCGTCACCGGCATCATCGAGGGGCGAGGCCAGAACCTGTGCAACGCCGTCGCCCCTGACCTCCAGCCGCTGGTCGTCGAGCCCCTGGCGGAAACGGCGGTTGGCCATCTGAATGAAGGCCTGTTCTACGCTCACGGCGCCGACGAGGGTGGTGATCCGGCCCAGCCGGGTCTGGGCGCGCACGACAAGATGTGGTTCGCCGCGCGCGACCTCGTGTTCGGCAAGAACGCCTATCCCCTGGTGGAGGCGCCTGGCAGCATCTCCCGCGAAGTCGACGGACGGGAAATGCCGCAGTTTCCCGAGGGACTGGAGCAGCTCGTCCGGATGCTCATGAACGTGCTGATGATCGAGGTGCGGGCGGAGTCCTTCTTCGCCTTGTGCTGCCGGCTGTTCCGAGATCCTGAGCTGTTCGGCGATCGGCGCGAAGAAGCCGAGTTGGCGGCCCTGATCGTCGAGCGTATTCGCGCCGACGAGGCCTCGCACGTGGGCTATCTGCAGGTCGTTGTCTCCGAATTGCGCAGCTTCACATGGCGAGTTGGAGACAAGACTGTTCCGGGGACGGAGATCATAGACCCTGTCTGGGCCAGGATGGTCGAGTGGCACGGGCGCACCGAGCGGGAACTGGCCGCCGCCCGGACGCGCAAGGAAATCGAAGTTCAGGTCATGACAGCCAAGGGCGCCGCCGAGGGCCGAAGGATCCTGGCCGAACTCGACTCCCTGGACGCCCGCGCGCCGGCCTGACCGGCGTCAAGCCTGCGGCGGGGCGGGCTGATCGGCGCGTTCGGGATCGCGCCAGCCGGCTGCGCGCCGCCAGGCTTCCGCCGCGGCGACGGCTGTCTCCACTTCGATCAGGCGCGCGCGCAGGAGATCAGCCAGGGCGCGGCCCTGTGTGAGGGTGAGGGGGCCGGCGTCGCTCAACAGGCCGCCACCCACATGCCGGACGCGCACGCGGCCTACAGCGCGAGGTCTATGGCCGCCGCGAAGAGGCGTGTCGCTTCCGGCCGAAGCACGTCATCGAAGACGGTCTCCGCCACGGCCCGCGCCGCCTGCGGTACGTCGAGCCGGGTCTGCAGGGCGAAGTCGAGCCCGTCTGCGCGGTCGCGCCAGTGGCCGAGGCTGCGGACAACGTGATCGGCGAGGCTGGCCAGGCCTTCGATCTCGTGGCGGGCCAGACGCTCCCCGCCGTCGGCAGTGCGGCGCGCCTCGTCGACAAAGTCACGACAATGGTCGTCGAAGGCGGCCAGCCGCCGCCCGCGAAGGTCTTGCGCCATTCATGGATCTCTTGGTGTGGTGGGGTCAGGATAATTGCATATTGCAACTACCCTGGTCAAGGCCGCCCACGCCACGAGCCCAATGCGCTAGTGTCGAGGTATCAGAGCCTTGAGCGCCGCCAGGGCCGCCGGCTTGTCCTCGTCCGGAATCTTCCACCAGATCTCTGGAATGTCGTAGCCGGGATCGACGCGAGGATCGTGGGTTTCATAGGGATCCACGCGAGTGTGTAGCCGAGCGCGGGTCAGATCGGGTTTGGCAGCCCTAAGCGAAACTAGGCTGTTGAGTGAGCGCGCTTCGGCTGCGGGCAGGGACGCCATCACCTCAAGCATCGCCTGGTCGACGTCGGTGGGCTCGTAGTCCAGCAGGAGACCTGGCGTCGTATCGAGTGCCGGCGCGAGCCGTTTGAGCCATTTGTCCGAGAGCGCGCGATCGCCACTCTCCAGAAGACTGATGACCGAGCCTTCCGTTCCGACGATTGTCGCCAACTGCGCCTGGGTCAGCCCTCGAAGCTCACGCCACGCCCGCAGATGGTTCCCACGCCGGTCTGTGTGTCCATTGTCCGTCATCGTCTTCCCCCCTTCGCGTCAGCTCGAAGCGGAGACAAGTCGGTCACCTATTCAATAGGTTACCGCCTCCACGGAGCCCACTTCATTGATAGGGGGCATAATTGCAAAATGCAATAGACGAATCATCGGGCTTTGCTGCTGCGCGAGCGAGGGGCTTTGACATCCTTGCGCTTTGGCTTCGGGCCCTTCACGACCTTTTCCTGCGGCGGCTCCGGGACTTCGCCCGTTCGCGCCCTTGGCGAAAACTGCCGGTCTAGCGACGCCAGGGTGTCCGGCCTTTTTTCCTCAGGAAGCCGATTGAACGTTTCTAACACGGCTTGGTCGATGTGTTCCGGGTCGTAATCGAGCAAGAGGCCAGGCGTCGTGCTGAGAGGGAGCGCAAGCCGGCGAAGCCACTTGTCGGAAAGGCGCCGGTCACCGCTTTCGAGGAGGCTGATCACCGAGCCCTGGGTATCGACTAATGCCGCGAGTTGGGTCTGGGTCAGCCCCCGGTATTCCCGCCAGGCTCGGAGGTGGTTCAGAGTCTGACAATCGTCCCCGCCGCCGTCCATGGCGGCTACGCTTGCCGGCTCTTCTGGATGAAGGTCTGCAGGACCGCGCGAGCCTGGGACTTCCGGTCCTCGGGGATGTCGGCCCAGATCTCCAGGATGTCGGTGTCGACGTCGTGGGGATCCACCTCGAGCAGATGTCCCGGCCGTGTCCCCAGGATGGGCGCGAGGATTCGCAGCCACTTGTCGGACAGCCCACGCTCCCCGCTCTCGAGGAGGCTGATTACGGCGCCGGTGGTTCCGGCGGTCTCGGCGAGTTTGGCCTGAGTGAGACCGCGGAACTCCCGCCAAGCCCTCAGGTAGTTGGGTTGGTTGGATCTGACCATGAGCGCATTATGCAAACTTGAAGCACTTCGTCACCCCCCATTTTTCAAGATTCAACCTTTACACCGACTTTGCGAATTGCAACCATTTTCGCATGACGGAATCACCACGCTCCCTGGCGATCGCGTTTTCGCCCCGATCTTGGCTCACCCGCAAAAGAGGAGAATGCGCCTTTCCCGTTGAAGGTGAAGGTCATTTGACGCTGTCCTGCTGCAATCCGACTCACGGACGAACCTACTGTCCGGCGCATCGCTCGGCGATGCGAGGCCCCAGGGTTTGTTCCGCCGACCGCTTCGAATCCCAGATCATCGCCTGGCTCGAGGAGCGCGAATGAGCGGCCGCCGCCGAACCGCGCCGCCATCCACCCCACAATCCATCCTCAACCGCCGCGCCCTGGAGCGCGCCCGCGCCTGCGAGCCCGAAGAGTGGGGCGTGGACGCGAAAGCCCTCCGCCTGCCGGCCAACAGGGACATCGACACTCGACTTGGCGCCGCCGGAAGGGTCGTGCGGGCGCATCGCCAGGACGTGTTCGATCTCTTGGCCGATCGCGGCCGCCTCGCCCCCGAGGCGGTAGGCGCGGTTCGGCGTCTGCAGCAGGATATGGCCGTCCTCCATCGGACGCTTGCGGGCGTGCGAGACTTCACGCCGCGCGTGGACGTCCAGCGGCGAGTTCATGGCCTGTCCGACGCTCGGCTCCGCGCCGGCGAACGGATTGCGGCCGTGCTCGAACTCTCCGGGGTTGCAAGCGCCAGATTGCTTGCGGCGCTATGCGAGGCGGGCGTGGTCGAGGGGCGTCCAGCGGATTGGCGCTCCGTCGTCGAGCGCGAGACCGGCGAGCGTCTTCCTGACGCCCAGGGCGCCGCCCTGCGCGCGGCGTGCGAGAATCTGGCGGGGGCCTATCGCCTGCTCGACCATCGCCGGGGACCCCACAGTCGGGCGTCCCCGTCGTGAAGCTCAGCCGCGCCGAGCGGCGCGGGCCTTGCGGAAATCCTCCATAGCCTGCGCAGGCTCTGAGGTTTCGAAGGCCTGGGCGAAGCTCTCGACGCCGGCCGCTATGGCCTGCGACAGGGGCAAATCCTCCCATCTTCGAATCAGGGCCTTCTGCAGGCGAACGGCTCGCGGCTTCGAGGTGAGGAGAGTCCCGAGCCGCGCCTCCAGAGTTGCATCCAGGGCGCCAGGCTCGGCGAGTTCATCGACGAACCCGATCTCGAACGCGCGGCGGGCGTCGATGATCTCGCCAAAAATCAGCAGCTCTCGCGTGCGGCCCCAACCGATCAGCCCTGGGAGCAGCGCCGCCTCGACCACCGAGGGGATGCCGAGCTTGACTTCAGGCATCCCAAAGCGTGCGGAGCCGTCTGCGAGTCGGAAATCGCACGCGGCGGCCAACTCCATGCCCGCGCCGAGGCACCAGCCCCGGATCGTCGCAATCACCGGCACGCGGAGGTCCCGAACCGCCGCGCAACAGGCGTGGACCTTCGAGATGAAGGCGCGGGCTTGGTCCGGGGAGCCGATGGCCCCCATCTCGTCGATGTCCGCGCCGCCCACGAAAGCCCGATCGCCTTCGCCCGCCAGGACGACGCCCAGGAGCGTCTCGTCATCGCGGAGCATGGCCATTGTCGAGACGAACTCGTCCATCACCCGGCTCGAGAGGACGTTCAGCTTCGTCCGGTTGTCGATGGTCACGAAGGCGAAGCGGCCCCCATCGCGGGACTCGTGGCGCAACTGGATCATGGCTTGGCTCATTAGCCACCCATACCTCGACGCCAGCCAGTCCTGAAGATCGCGCCCTGAGCGGTACAGGGTGGGGCAGGGCGCCGCGCCCCCCTCGGCTCAGCGTTGGACTCGGCGCGGAAGGTTGCTATCGGATCGACCACGGGGCCTGAGGGCGTTCCCCGCAGAAGGGTTCATCGGATCTTGGAGTCTCTGCCCCCGCGCGTGGCGATGGCCGGCCGCGTCATCGCCGCCGCCGCCGCCGTCGCCTCGCTGACCGCCGCGCTCTTCGCGGGCGTGCTCTTCCATGGCATGCCCAGCGGCGAGGAACTCGCGAACTACCATCCCCCGACCGCCACCCGCGTCTATGCGTGGGACGGCACTCTTTTGGGGGAATTCTCGAAGGTCCGCCGGATCTATGTCCCCTACGACCAGATCCCGCCGAGGCTGGTCTACGCCTTCCTGGCCGCCGAGGATCACAACTTCTTCGAGCATGGCGGCGTCGACGTCGGGGGCGTGTCCCGGGCGATGTTCAAGGACGTCTTCTTCGTGCTGCAGGGTCGTCGCCCGGAGGGCGGCTCGACCATCACCCAGCAGGTGGCGAAGAACGTCCTCCTCAACAACCGCGTCACCGTCGGGCGCAAGATCAAGGAAGCGATCCTCGCCACCCGCCTCGAGGAGGTGATGTCGAAGAAGCAGATCCTCGAACTCTATCTGAACGAGATCTGGCTCGGCTATCGCTCGTATGGGGTCGGCTCGGCCGCCTATAATTATTTCGGCAGGTCGATCTCGGACCTGACGCTGGCGCAGTGCGCCTATCTCGCCGCCCTGCCCAAGGGGCCGGACAACTATCAGCCGATCCGCCAGAAGGCCGCGGCGATCAGACGTCGCAACATGATCCTGGCCGAGATGGCGAACCTCGGATGGGTCACGCAAGCCGAGGCGCAGACGGCGATGAAGGAGGATCTCAAGGTCGAGTCCGCCCCCGAGCGCGCAAAGTACCACGACGCCGACTATTTCGTGGACGAGGCGCACCGGCAGGCGATCCAGATCAAGTCCGTAGGGCCCGAACTGAACCAGGGCGGGTACTACATGCGGACCACTCTGGATCCGCGCCTGCAGACGGCCGCGCGCATCGCGCTGATGGACGGGTTGGAGACATACGACCATCGCCATGGCTGGCGCGGCGCCTGGGGGCACGTGGCCGATCAGCCGGGCTGGCAGCAGGCGACCCTCGCATCCGGCCCGCCGTCCGAACGCAAGAAGTGGCTCGCAGCCCTGGTGACCTCGGCTCATGGCGGCGAGGTGCGCGTGCAGACGGCGGCCACCAACGAGGCCGGCCAGATCGTCCCGAAGGACGTCGCCTGGGCCAACGCCGGGCGCGGCCTTCATGAGGGCGATCTGATCTGGGTCGAGCCTGCGGATGGCGGCGGCTTCAATCTGCGCCAGGTGCCCCAGGTCAACGGCGCGATCGTCGCCATGGAGCCCTATAGCGGCCGCGTCCTGGCGATGGTCGGCGGCTACAGCTTCTCGCTGTCCAACTTCAACCGGGCGACCCAGGCCTATCGGCAGCCCGGCTCCTCGTTCAAGCCGTTCGTTTACGCGACTGCACTGGAAACAGGGCAGTTCACTCCCGCAAGCATCGTCAGCGCTGCTCCAATTAGCCTGCCCGGGTTCAACGGCCAGGCGTGGCGGCCGGAGAACTACGAGCGCGAGGTTGCCTACGGCAACCTGCTCTTCCGACGCGGTCTGGAGCTCTCGCTCAACACCATGACCGTGCGCATCGCCCAGCAGGTGGGGATGCACAGAATCGTCGGCACCGCGAAGGCCTTCGGCATCGTCGACCACATGGACCCGGTGCTCTCGATGGCGCTCGGCGCAGGCGAGACCACGCCATTCCGGATGACCGGCGCCTATGCCTCCCTCGTCAATGGTGGGCGGAAAGTCGCGCCGCACCTGATCGAGGAGGTGGAGGACCGCGATGGAAGCCTCATCTACAAGGCCGACAATCGCGACTGCCCGGATTGCGATGCGCCCTTCACCGGCTCCGACGGGCCCGACCTGCAGCCGGCCGGAACCCAGCTGATCGATCCCATCACGGCCTATCAGATCGATCTCATGCTCGAGGGCGTGGTTCAGCACGGCACGGGCGTAGCCGCCCAGGTGCTCGGCCGCCCGATCGGCGGCAAGACCGGTACGACCAACGACTTCCGCAGCGCCTGGTTCATGGGTTTCTCCCCGCAGATCGTCGTCGGCGTCTTCGTCGGGTTCGACGACAACCGCTCGCTAGGGAAGGGAGAGACCGGCGCGCAGGCCGCCCTGCCGATCTTCATCGAGTTCATGCAGGAAGCGCTCAAGCCCCTGCCCAAGATAGATCTCAAGGCGCCTGAGAACGCCAAGATCGTCTGGGTCGGCGGGAACCGGGAGGCGTTCCGTCCCGGCACGGAGCCGCACATCGTCCAGGCCGCCACCGTCGCGCCAGGCCAGGTCCCGCCCGGCGGCTTTATTCCACCCGGAGCGCCCGGCCCGGTGAGCCCCGCCTTGCCCGGACCCGCCGCCGCGCCGCCGGCGCGACCGCCGGACTCGGTGCGCGTTCCGTTCTGACTATCTAAAGGCCAGGCGACCATTGCCTTGGCCCATGGGGCAGGCTAACCCCCGCGCCCTGCTGAAAGGCTGAAGTGAGATCATGAGAGCGGATATCGAGGCCCTCGCGGCCGATATCGAGCAGTCCGTCGGGCTGCTCAGGAGGCGTCTTTGACTGGGAACCGGCCCTAAGGCGTCTGGACGAACTCAACGCGCGCGTCGAGGACCCGACGCTGTGGGATGACGCGGAAGCCGCCCAGGCGCTGATGCGCGAGCGCACGCGACTGTCAGACGCGGTCGAGCGGGTCCAGCGCCTCGAGCGCGAACGCGTCGACGCCATCGAGTACGCTGAGCTCGCCGAGGCCGAAGGCGACACGGCCTCCCTTGATGAAGCAGCGGCCCAGCTCCGCTCACTCAAGGGGATCGCAGCCACCGCGGAACTCGAGGCTTTGCTGTCGGGCGAGGCCGACGGGGCCGACGCCTACGTCGAGGTGAATTCGGGCGCGGGGGGCACCGAGAGCGCGGATTGGGCCTCTATGCTCCTGCGCATGTACACCCGCTGGGCCGGCGCCCACGGGATGGACGTGGAGTTCATCGAAGAGACGGCCGGCGAACAGGCCGGGATCAAATCCGCCACGGTGAAGATCAGCGGACCCAATGCCTATGGCTGGCTGAAGACCGAGGCGGGCGTCCACCGGTTGGTGCGCATCTCGCCGTTCGACGCGGCCGCGAAGCGGCACACGAGCTTTGCGTCCATCTGGGTCTACCCGGTGATCGACGACAAGATCGAGATCGAGATCAATCCCGCCGACGTGCGCACCGACACCTACCGCTCCAGCGGCGCGGGCGGGCAGCACGTGAACAAGACGGACTCGGCTGTGCGCCTAACGCACATCCCCACCGGGATCGTGGTCGCCTGCCAGACCCAGCGCTCACAGCACCAGAACCGCGACCAGGCGTGGAAGATGCTGCGCGCCCGCCTTTACGAGGCCGAACTGCAGAAGCGGGAGGCGGCGGCGCAGGCGGTCGAGGACGCCAAGACCGACATCGGCTGGGGCCATCAGATCCGATCCTACGTGTTGCAGCCGTACCAGATGGTGAAGGACCTGCGGACGAACGTTGAGACGTCCGATACGGCGGGCGTGCTCGACGGGGATCTCGACCAGTTCATGGCCGCGTCACTGGCCCAGCGGGTCGGCGCGAGCCGTGTCGCCGCCTGAGGCGACCGCCGGACGGATCCTTATCCTCACCGGGCCCCCGGGGTCTGGTAAAAGCACCATCGCCCGGGCCCTCGCGGCAGAGGGTCCCGGACCTCGGGTGTGGCTTCACGCCGACGACTTCTGGGCCGCCATCCGCTCGGGCGCCATCGAACCCTGGCGGGCGGAGGCCCATGGCCAGAACGCTGTCGTCATGTCGGCTCTCGCGAGCGCGGCGGGCGCCTTCGCCGCTGGCGGTTACCTCGTCATCGTCGACGGGATCGTGGGCCCGTGGTTCCTCGACCCGTTCCTGAAGCTGGCGACGCCGCTGAGCTACGTCGTGCTTCGGCCTTCGGCGAGCGTCGCCCTCGAGCGCGCCAAAGCGCGGGCGAAAGGGCTCGCCGCATCGGGGCCGATCCTGGGTCTTCACCGACAATTTTCATTGCTTGGCGATCTCGAGCGTTGCGTGATCGACACGACTTTACAAACGCCGGCGGAGACGGTGAAGGCGGTTCGTTGCGCTTTCGGATCGCAGGCGTTTCGGCTGGGCGACCTTTAGCGGGGGGGCCTTCATGGAACGTCACTATGTCGACCGCACGAGTTGGCTGAGGGCGGCAGTCCTCGGCGCGAATGACGGCATCCTTTCCACATCCAGCCTGATCCTCGGCGTCGCCGCCGCGTCGGACGGCAAGCGTGCGCTGATCGTGGCGGGCCTGGCGGGACTCGTGGCCGGCGCGACTTCGATGGCGGCGGGGGAATATGTGTCTGTCAGTTCCCAGGCGGACTCGGCGCAGGCGGACCTTGGGCGCGAGCGTCGGGAGCTGAAGGACAATCCGCGGGGCGAGCGCCACGAACTGGCGGCGATCTATGTCCAGCGGGGGCTCGAGCCTCGTCTTGCCGACCAGGTGGCCGAACAACTGATGGCCAAGGACGCGCTGGAGGCCCATGCGCGGGATGAACTCGGTCTGACCGACGAAATGCGCGCCCGACCGATTCAGGCGGCGCTCGCCTCCGCAGGCGCCTTCGCTTCGGGTGCAGCTCTGCCGCTCGTCGCCGCGGCGATATCGCCGACGGGCGTCGCACAGGCGGTGATCGCCATCGCCTCCCTGGCCTGCCTGGGCTTTCTGGGCGCCGTAGGCGCCC
>DASXGQ010000036.1:0-3536 GCA_036488995.1 Caulobacteraceae bacterium | reverse complement strand
GAGAAGCCGTGGTACGCGTCGAAGTGGATGCTCTCGGCTTCGGCCGAGAACCGGCCGGCGACGTCAGGGTCCAGGGCATGAACCTCCAGCGCCACGAGGCCATGGCGGCCGATCACCGCGGCCCAGCGCTCGAAGAGCTCGGCCAGGCTCTGCATCGCATCATCCGGCGGGATCAGTCCTCCGTCCGCGGCGACCGAGACCGCTCGGCTCGCGCCCACTGGCTGGACCTCGCGGTCCGGCCCGCGAAATGGCCGATCATGGTCCAGGAAGGAGCGCACGTGTAGGATCGCGTCGGGGTCCTCGACGCCCTGTTCACGGAGCTTGTGGAGGATCTCGGCGGGCTCATCGATGTCGCCGGCGACCAGGATATGCGGCAGGCCGTCCAACGTCCGCGCCGTCTCGGCCAGGGCCTGGGCGTTCAGGTCGACGGCGATCAGCGTGAGCGGGAACCGGTCCAGCGCCTGCCCTCGTGACGTGCCGGCCAGCACCGTCTCGTACGCAGCCTTCAGCAGAGCGCCGTCGCCGCAACCGATGTCCATGATGTATCGTGGCTGCGCGTCGAGCGGTTCATAGGCAAACGCCTCGCGGATCGCCGAGCAAGCCTCGTCGAAGTAGCGCTTATGCTGGAATCCGCTGCCCAGGACATTCAGGATGCGGTCGACATGGCCCTCCGACCCGTCGGCCCGCCGCTGGAACACCGCGTCGCAGTCGCCGAAGATCAGCGCGTCCATCTGGTTCAGCATCGGGCGATAGGACGCCACCGTCGCGCAGCCGTAGATGCGATCCAGGAGCGCGGCGCCGGCGCTCGTCCACGCCGGCGCGTCGGCCCGCTCCAGCCAGCCCCTGGCTGTCAGCAGGGCGATGAGGTCAGCGCGACTCTCCGGGTCGAGCCGATCGATCAGCGCCAGCTGGTCGTCGCACGCTTGCAGTTCAAGCAGCAGTGGCATCAGCAGCGCGCCGTCCAGCAGCTGCGCCGTCGAGGCGGTCGCGACATCCCAATCCCGCAGGGCCCTGGCCAGCCAAGGCCGCAATTCGGCCGCGTCCGGACCGGCAAGGGCCGGGCGATCGGCGGCGTAGAGCGCGCCGAGGTCACGCGGCAATCGCCGACGATCTGCCGAGCCCTGGCCGAGCCCGAAACGATCTCCGTCGCGGCGCACCCAGCCGAGCGTTTCCAGGGTCCGTAGCGCCACTTGCAGATGTCCGGGATTGGCGCGCAGGGCGACAGCCAATTCGTGTTGCGAGCGCCCGTCGTCCGCCTCCAGGGCAGCGAAGAGTCCATGAACTTCGCAGGCGAGCAGGACGGGCGAGGCTACATACCCGTGGGCGAGACGGTTCATTACGTCCAGCATCGCGCCGAACCCCCCTTAAACTTGCGGGCGGCGAAGCGGCGCCGCCACGCGCTGGCCCGACAGCGACTTGGGCGGACTGAGACTCCCGGAAGAACGGGGGTTCCCGCCAGACGGACGATGCGCCCGGACCCACCAGGCTCAGGCGCCGGGCACGGTTCAGGAAGGCGTCGCAGGCCAACTGGCCGGCGAGCCGGGCCGGCGGCCCGGTCCGCATAGGCGGTCAGCTTCTCGCTGGTCGACGTGATCTCGGCGTCGTCCGACATGGTGCGATCGGCCAGCGCCGTCATGTCGATGTCGGACCGCGCGTGGAACAACGACCTCTCGGCGTCGGTCCCGCCCAGATGGCTGACGACCTGGATCGGGCTATCCATTGAGAAGGCGGTGAGGACCCCGGGCGTGGGGCGTTCGGACAAGCTGTCCAGGTGCGCCTTCGCCCTCCGTTCGAGCTCTGGCCGCGCGGTCGTCGCGCGGCCATAGAGCGCCTGGACGAACGGGCCCCGCACCCGCGCGTGGTGCGGCGCCTCCAGCCAATTCGTGGCGCCGCCGATGTTGCGCTGGTCGAGTTTCGGCGTGAGCTCTTTCACCACCGTCCGCCCCTCCTCTTAGAGGGGCTGCGCCAAATCGTGTTGTCGCTCAGAGGGCGGCGAACGTTATCGCTGACGAGGAGCGGGGCGAACGTCTCGGGCCGAAAGCAGGCGCCACGCCTCGAAGGCGCCCTATTGCGCATGGCGACCTGCAGTCATTGCGTTCATGGCAGACCCCTTGAGTTATGGCGCGCCGGGGTCGGGCGCAGCCCGGGCCCAGCGCCGCAGCGCGCCTTACCGGGCGACGTTAGGCGTGAGGCGGCGGCGGCGGCGAGCCTGGCCCGTTGCAGAGCGATCATCCCGCCTGCGCGGCGCGCAACGTGGCCGCCCGGAAGGATGGGCCGAAAGACGACGCCGTTCGGCGCAGGGTGCCGGACTCGAGCCGACCATGCGCTCAAGCGACCCGACGCCAGGATCATGCCCATGCCCCCCTCGCGCAGGCGCGCCGACGGCCTGAAATGAGTCCGCCGTCAGCCGGTCCGGGCATCCGCCCAATCCGGCCAGCTTGACCAGGCTCGTGAAACGTGATGGCCTTGGCCAACGGTTTCCTGACCATGAGCTGGTGGTTTCGCCCACCCCGTCGATCAGGCTCCGCGGACGTTGTTGGCTCTCGCGGCCAAGGCGATCCTAGTAACTAGCGTCATGATCTTCGTCCACGCCATGCGGATTGTCCGCACCTGGCCTGTCGACGCGCTCCGTTATGCATGGATCGAACCTGCAAAGCAGATGGGAAGCACTATGCCCGACAAACACAGCCGTTCCTTCCTCGCCCGGCGCGCATCACGCGACGATCCGTTTCGAGGAGCCCGCCTATCCGCCGCCATGTTCCGCGACGGGCGAGTCTATAACTGCCAGCTCTGCTATGATTTGGGCGTGACCGAAAGCTCGCTCAGCCGGTGGCGGAGCGGCGGTCCGATGTCGGTAGCGATGACCATGGCGCTGGCCCAGAAGCTCGGGATATCCATTGACTGGCTGATCCTCGGCCGAGAGCCCGACGACGACGATCCCACGGCGCCGGCGCCCGGCCTTGAGGAGGTCGCGCAACTCTTCGCGGCAATCCTGCCGAGTGACAAGTCCGTCGTCCTGGCCCTGGGTGAAGAACTCTCAAAACGTAACGGCATCGTCGCCGACGTGGGCCAATTCGCCACGGCGACGGCCGGCTAGGTAACGAAGCGCGAACGCAATTCGCCCCGGGGTGCGACCTAGGATCCGGGGGAACGCTCTTTACGCCAATCACCTCCGCGCCGCCGCTGATGCACGCGCGGCAACACGCTGGAGCGACGCGCACGCTGACAAGGTCGTGACCGCCTTCGTCCCCCCATAGGCTAAGCCGAGCCGTCCGAACCCGAGCGACGGCGAGGTCTCACCCGGGAATTCGAGGGCGGTCTGATGCTTGAGCTGGAACGGTTTCTGGAACGGCTGGTCAATCGCGAAATCGGCGAGGCCGCCGCACTCGAATACTTCAACGCCCGCACGGAGGCCGAGAAGGCGTTCCTGGTCGATCGGCTGGAGACCGCCAGGTCTGGCGCACCGGCCGCCGCCGCGCCGCGCCGTCGGCTGGCGGTGCGCACGAACCACACCTGCACGGACGATCAGCGGCGGT
>DASXGQ010000025.1:0-27375 GCA_036488995.1 Caulobacteraceae bacterium | reverse complement strand
CCTGAGCCCTCCCATGCAACCCGCCATCGCCGTCCAGGAGCTTCGCAAGGCCTACCGCTACGCTAGGCGGCGGCCGGGCGCGTTCGGCGCGCTGGCGGGGCTCTTCAAGCCCGACATGGTGGAGCTGGAGGCGGTCGCCGGCATCTCGTTCGAGATCGCGGCGGGCGAGCGCGTCGCGGTCATCGGCCCCAACGGCGCGGGCAAGTCCACGACCCTGAAGATGCTGAGCGGCGTCCTGGAGCCCTCCGCCGGCGACGCGCAGGTGCTCGGTTTCACGCCCTGGCGCCAGCGGCGGGCGCTCGCCTACGAGATTGGCGTGGTGTTCGGCCAGCGCTCGCAGCTCTGGACCGAGCTGCCGGTGCGCGACTCCTTCGCGCTGCTGCTCCGCATCTACGACCAGCGCGCCGACGTCTTCGCCGGCCGGCTCGGCGCGCTCGTCGAACGCTTCGGCGTCGGCGAGGTGCTGGACCAGCCGGCCGGGCGGCTCTCGCTCGGCCAGCGGATGCGCTGCGAGATCGTCGCCGCCCTGCTGCACGGCCCACGCCTCTTGTTCCTCGACGAGCCCACCATCGGCCTCGACGTCACCGCCAAGGCCGCGATCCGCGACTTCATCCGCGAGCAGTCCGCGCGCGAGGGACAGACGGTCGTCCTCACCTCGCACGATGCGCGCGACATCGAACTGGTGTGCGAGCGGGTGATCGTCATCAACGCCGGGCGCATCGTCCTGGACGAGGCGACGGAGGGCCTGCGCCGCCGGTTCCTGGCCCGCAAGCTGGTCACCGTGCGCTCGGTCGCTCCTACGCTCGAGGTGGAGATGGCTGGCGTCACCCGCCGCCCAAGCGAGCCGCACACCACCGTGCTGGAGGTCGACACGGCTCGTGCGCGCGTGGAGGCGGTGGTCGCCGCCGCCCTGGCGCACGGCGGCATAGACGATGTCAGCGTCGAGGATCCGCCGATGGAGGAGGTGGTCCATGAGATCTACGCCGCTCTGGGCGGGTAAAGCCACGCGCCCCTGGACGCGGGAGGCGCTCGCCGACCTGCGCGCCGCCTCGGGTGCATTCCGACTTGGCTTCACGGGCGCCTTCGCCGCCTGGCCTGCGCTGGTCGGGCGGGTGGCCTTCTACGCCGTCTGCCTGATGGTGTTGGGCGCCTTCTGGGGGAAGGTGGGCGCCTCGCGCCTGCCCGGAACCCTCGCCGCGCGCCTGCCGCCGGGCGGCCTTGGGCCCTATGTCGGCGTCACCGAATGGATCGTCATCTCGGTCGTGACGGTGCAGCTGCGCTTCGAGGACGAGGTGCGCTCGGGCGCCCTCGAGGCGCGCCTGCTGCGGCCGAGGTCCTGGGGGCTGCTTCTGATCGCCGAGGCGGCCGGCGGCACAGCGGCTCGCATGCTCGCCATCGCCCCGGCCGCCCTCGCCCTTCTGGTCCTGAGCGGCCTCTGGCCCGGGGCGCAGGCCCTGGCGCGGACCGTGCTCCTGGCGGTGTGCGGAGCGGTCCTGACCCTGCTCGTCTACGCCCTGGTGGGCCTGTCGGCCTTCTGGGTGCGGCGGGTGCTGCCAGCCATGCTGATCGCCCAGAAGCTGATGTTCCTGCTGGGTGGCCTCTTCGCGCCGATCAGCCTCTATCGCGGCTGGCTGCACGCCCTCGCCTTCGCCTCGCCGTTCGCCGCCCAGCTCGGCTTCCCCGGCCAGGCGATCCTTTCGATGTCTTGGGGCGGGTTCGCGCGCGCCCTGGCCGCGCAGGCGGCCTGGGTGAGCGTACTCGCTGTCCTCGTGGCGCTCGCCTGTCGCGCGGGCGTGGCCAAGACACTCAGGGAGGGCGCGTCATGAGCGTGGCGCGCGCGACGGCCTTCGCCTCCCTGGCCGCGGTGCGCAGCGCCCTGGCCGACCGCACCGCCTTCTGGCTGCAGGCGGGCGGCATGGTGGTGAACAACGGCTTCTGGCTGTTGCTGTGGTTCCTGTTCTTCACCGGCTTCCGCGAGGTCGGCGGCTGGAGGCTGGCAGACATGGCGCGCCTGATCGGCGTCGTCTACCTGCTGTTCGGGCTCTCGAGCGTCTTCCTGGGCGGCTACCGCGACCTGGCCGCCGCCATCCTGCGGGGCGACATCGACGCCCTGCTCACCCAGCCCGGCGCGATCCTGCCGCGCCTGCTCTCGCGCGAGTCGCTGCCGAGCGCCTGGGGCGACATCTTCGCAGGCGTTATCGTGCTGACCTTCAGCGCAAGGCTGGATCTCGCCGGCGTCGCGGACGCTGTGGCCGCCGTGGCCATCGGCGCGAGCGTGTGGCTGTCGGCGACGGTGATCTTCGGCAGCCTCGCCTTCTGGATCGCCGACGCCCGCAGCCTGGCGCGCGACCTGATGGACTTTACCCTGATGGTCTCGACCTATCCGGCCTCGATCTACCAGGGCTGGACCAAGATCCTGATCTTCACGGTCTTGCCGGCCGGCTTCATCGCGGTCGCGCCGGTCGAGCTGGTGCGCCATCCCAGCCTCGGCGCTCTGGCGGTGGCGGCCGGCGCCGGCGTGGTCTTCCCGATGGTTGCGGCAGTTGTGTTCGGAGCCGGACTGAAGCGCTATCGGCAAGGGGCCACGCCGTAGAGCCTGCTTTTCCCCACGCACGGCTGCGCTATGAACGGAGACATGAGTCCCACGCGCCGCACGATCACCGCCGCCGGCCTGAGCCTGGGCCTCGCCGCCCTCGCCGGCGCCGGCCGGGCCCAGGCCCGGCGTCCGGGGCTCGTCATCGCCCGCGGCGGAGCGGCGGGGGGCTGGCCCGCCGGCTCGCGCGGCGCCTACGACCAGGCCGCGAACGACGGTGCGGACTTCTTCGAGAGCGGCGTCGTCTCGACCAAGGACGGCGTGCTGATCGCACGCCAGGACGACGAGTTGTCGGGCGACACCAACATCGCCTCGCGGCCGGAATACGCCGAACGCCGGACCACGCGCGTGATCGACGGCGACACGCGCGAGGGCTGGTTCTGCGAGGACTTCACCCTGCCGGAGATCAAGAGCCTCACCCTGGCCTTCCCTGGCGGACAGGACAAGCGCCCCGCCGCGATGAAGACCGAGCGGCCGGAGATCCTCACCTTTGACGAGCTCACGGCCGCGGCCCGCAAGGCGAGCGTGCGCACCGCCCGCGTGGTCGGCGTCTACGCCAGCCTCGTCGCCCCGAAGTATTTCGCCCGCCTCGACCTGCCGCTCGAGCAGAACCTCGCCAGGGCCGTGCGGGCGGCCGGATACAATTCGCCGGCGGCGGCGATGTTCATCGCCAGCGACGATCCGGACAGCCTCCAGGCGCTCGCCGACCTGACCCGCGCGCGTCGCGTCCGGTGCTGGCGCGCGGGCGATAAGGCCTCGCCGCCGGACGATCTCAAGGCGGCCGCCGCCGGCCTCACGACCGTCGCGCTTCCGGCCGAGTGGGTCCTCGACGTGTCCGATCCGAAATCGCTGAAGGTGGGCGGGCTGGTCGAGAACGCCCATGGCGCGGGACTCGCCGTGCACGCCTGGGTGAGCGGCGCGGGCGACATCTTCGGACCGCCCCTAAAGCCGGGCGACGCCCGCCGCGCGCTCACCGCCCTCTTCGCCGGCGGGGTCGACGGGGCGTGCGTGGATCTGGCGAGTCCTGCAGTGCGCGCCCGCAGCGATGCGGCCAAGGAGCATTAGGGCGCACGACCAAGAGAGCTCGAGCGCACCCCCTCGACGACCGAGTCCGAAAACCGCGAGACAGCGGGCGCGTCGGGGCGGATGATCCGAGCATGACGCTCGATCCCGACATCTGCTACCGCGCGCTCTCGACCCGCGACGCCCGTTTCGACGGCCGGGTGTTCGTGGGGGTGAAGACCACGGGGATCTACTGCCGGCCGATCTGCCCGGCGCGCACGCCCCGGCGGGAAAACGTGATGTTCTTCCCTTCGGCCCCGGCGGCCCAGGAGGCCGGGTTCCGACCCTGCCTGCGTTGCCGGCCGGAGTCTTCGCCCGACTGCGGGGCCTGGCGCGGATCCTCCAACACCGTGGCCCGCGCCTTGCGCCTGATCGAGTCTGGGGCGCTGGACGATGCGGACGTCGAGACCCTCGCCGGCCGTGTCGGGGTGGGCGAGCGACAGCTGCGCCGGCTGTTCAAGATCCATCTTGGCGCCTCTCCGATCGCGGTGGCGCAGACCCGCCGGGTCCTGCTGGCCAAGCAACTCATCCACGAGACGCGACTCTCCATGGCCGACGTCGCCCTTGCGGCGGGATTCGCCAGCGTGCGGCGGTTCAACGAGACCTTTCAGACGCTCTACGATCGTCCGCCGGCAGCGCTGCGACGCGCCGGCGGACCGCCTTGCGCCAGCGCGGGCGAGGAGATCCGCCTCACCCTTCCCTATCGCGCGCCCTACGACTGGGACGGGCTGATCGGATTTCTATCGATGCGGGCGATCGAAGGCGTGGAGAGCGTCCGGCCGGACCGCTATGCGCGCGCGATCCTCCTCGATGGCGAGTTCGGCCTGCTGGCGGTGGGCCCGGCGCCGAAGGACCGGCTGGCCGTATCGATCCGCTTTCCTCGCCTCTCCGCTCTCCCGGCCATCTTGGCCCGCGTGCGGCGGATCTTCGACCTCTCGGCCGACCCGCAGGCGATCGGCGCCCACCTTGCCCTCGATCCCGACCTCGCCTGGCGCGTCGCCGCGCGGCCCGGCCTCAGGGTTCCGGGCGCCTGGGACGGCTTCGAACTCGCCGTGCGGGCCATCCTCGGCCAGCAGATCAGTGTCGGCGCGGCCACCGCCCTGGCCGGGCGCATCGCGCGCGAACACGGGGCCCTGCTTCCCGAAGCGCTCGCCTCGGTCGAACCTGGGATCACCCACGCCTTCCCGCCGGCCGCCGCCCTCGCCGGCGCGGACCTCTCCGGCCTGCCGATGCCGCGCGCCCGATCGGCCTCGATCGAGGCCATGGCGCGGGCCAGCGCCGACGATCCGTCTCTGTGGGAGAGCCCCGGCGAACCTGGCGAGGCGGTGCGCCGTTTGCGCGCCCTGCCCGGGATCGGCGAGTGGACGGCGCAGTACATCGCCCTTCGCGCCCTGCGCGAACCCGACGCCTTTCCGGCGGCGGACATCGGCCTGCAGCGCGCGCTCGCAGACTCCGCCGGCGTGCGACCCTCGACCGCCGCCCTCGCGTCCCGCGCCGAGGCGTGGCGGCCGTGGCGCGGCTACGCCGCCCTACACCTTTGGACCACACCCAACCCTGAGACTGGAGCCCGTGATGACCGAGCGGCAGCCTGAACGCTTTTTCCTCGACCGGTTCGAGACCCCGATCGGCACGGCCCTGGTCGTCACCGACGAGGAGGGGAACCTGCGATTCTTCGACTGGTCCGACCACGAAGATCGCCTGCGCCGGCTCGTCGGCCGCTACTACGGCCCACGCGCGCGGCTGGAGCCCGGGGCGGCGCCGCCGAAGGTGCGCGACGCCCTGAAGGCCTATTTCGATGGCAAGATCGACGCCCTCGACGGGTTGCCTTGGAAGAGCGCCGGCACGCCCTTCCAGCTCTCGGTCTGGCGCGCCCTGTGCGACATCCCGGTGGGCGAGACGATCAGCTACGCCGAACTGGCCCGCCGCATCGGCAAGCCGAAGGCCGTTCGCGCCGTGGGCCTCGCCAACGGCGCGAACCCCATCGGCCTCATCGCGCCGTGCCACCGCGTGATCGGCGCCGACGGCTCGCTCACCGGCTACGGCGGGGGCATTCACCGCAAGCGCTGGCTTCTTCGCCACGAGGGCGCCGCCTTCCGCGATCCCGAGGCCCAGGGCCAGCTCGTCTAGGTCTGACGCCCGGCACTTGACGCCGCCCTTCCCTGCGCCCACCCCTAGGGTCGGCTCGGGCAAATGCCCCATTGCGCCGAGGCGAGCGCCGTTCGTACGCTCAGGACAAGTTCCGGACGCATTCGTCGGAGTCTGCCATGGTCCACCGAGCCGCCGCAGCCATCCCGCTTCTTCACGAGCGCCCGGCGACTTTAGCCTTTGTGCGCCATAGCTTCATGGGCGCGACGATCGCCTCCTGGGTCATCGTCTTCGCCATGGCTGCGCTCGTGGCGGCATGGTTCGGGGGCGCCTGGACCCCGCCTGGCAAGCCGATCCCCGGCGCATCCTGGTTCACCACCGGGCTCGAGCGCGCGGGAGCCTGGAGGGCCTAGAGGTCACCTGACGGCGCTCACGCGTGCAGCCACAGGACAAGGAACGCCAGCGCCAGGATAAGCACCGGCAGCACGGCCACGCCCCAGCCGGTTCCGCGGGCCTCGAGCCAGCGTCCGAGCCGAAGACGGATCGTGCTGCGGGGCGCAGGGGTCTCTCCATCGAAGGTCATCACACGCCTCATGAACTCGAGCACGTCCGTCGCCATTGACGGAACATAACGAGAACATGGCGCCGACCACCCCCTCGGTAAACAATAAAATTGCAATTTGCGAAGTTCGTACGATTCCATTAGTCGAGCGGCAGTTCGCGGCTGCAGAGGGTCCTGGGCGCGGGTCGGTGGCTGACCAGCAGCAGGCCCTGACCGCCGGTGCGAAGGCGCTGATCCAGCCGTGCGACGACTGCCGCCTCGGTGGCGCGATCGAGCCCTTCGGTCGGCTCATCGAGGACCAGCCAGGGCGAGTGACGAAGATAGGCGCGGGCCAGGGAGAGGCGCTTGCGCTCCCCGCCGGAGAGCCAGGCGCCCGCTTCGCCGATGTCCGCGTCCAGTCCCGCCGGGTAAGCCGCGATCCTGGCCTCCAGGGCGGCGTCGGCGAGCGCGGCCCACATCTGTGTGTCTGCAGCGCAAGGATCACCCAGGAGGAGGTTCTCGCGCACTGTGCCTGCCAGGAGCGTCGGCGACTGGGGCGCATAGGCGAACTGGCCGCGACCTTCGCCCTGGGCCAGGCGAGACAGGTCGACGCCTCCGATCTCTGCCTCCCCGCGGGGGCGCTCGCGCAGCTCCAGCAGGCGCTCCAGCAGGCTGGTCTTGCCGCACCCCGAACGGCCGGTGATCACGAGGCGGTCGCCCGGGACGAGGGTGATCTCCGTCCCCTTGCCCTTCAACCAGATCCCCTGCGGCTTTGCCGCCCGAGGCGTGGGGAGCGACGAGCCGATCCATGGCTCCAGCCGCTGGCGGGCCGCCCGACAGGCCGGCTCGTCCTGGGCTTCGCGCGCGGCGGCGGCGCAGGCCTCGAGCCCGCCCAGGGCCGCGAGGGCGGCGAGGAAGGCGATGGGGAGCGGCGCGCCGTGTGCGCAGAGCAGCACCAGGGCCGCGCCCGCCCCCGAGAGCGCCGTCGAGGCGCAGGCCTGCCAGCCCTCCGCCCGGCGCATAGCCATGCGGGCCTCGCCCAGGGCGCGACTGTTGTCTGCCGCCTTCTCGGCCGCCCAGTCCTGCAGACCATAGGCAGCGATCTCCGGCGCCGCCGCCAACAGGGCGGCGCAGGCATCCTTGAGGCGACCCGAAGCGGACTGGATCTCCTCCCCCCAGCGGCGGGCGAGCGAGCGGGCGGCGAGCCGGCCACAGAGGATCTGCACCGCGGCCAGGGCCGCCAGCATGAGCGCGGAGGGCCAGCCGGCGAGGCCGGCCAGGGCGAGGCCCGCCGCGAGCGCCGCTGCGACGCCCCATCGGGCCGGGCGACGGACGAACTGGGTCTGGAGGGCGTCGACATCGTCGATGAGCCGGGCGCAACCCTCGCCGGTGGAGAGCTGCAACGCCTCGGCCGCCGGGGCGCTCGCGACGCCGATGAACAGGGCGGCGCGGACGCGGCCGAGCGCCCGCAGAGCCGCAGCGTGGCCGGCCAGACGCTCCCCATAGCGCCCGACCGTGCGGGAGAGTGCGGCGAGACGGATCGCGGTCGAGGGGAGCAGATAGTTGAAACCCAGCACCGCTCCGGTGAGGCCGGCCAGTCCGGCGGCAGTGACGAACCATCCGGAGAGCGCCAGCAGGCAGACTCCGGCGGCGCCCGCCACGACGGCCGCGGCGGCGGCGAGCGCCAGGTCGTTACGACGCGCGCGGACCTGGGCTCGCAGAAGCGCGTCCAGGCGCGAACCCTGGCGATCGGGCCTGCGCGCCGTGATCCGCGGGCGTTGTCCCTCGACGCCGCTCGCCGCGCCGCGAGGTTCGTCGGTGAGGGTCAGGGCGTCCATCACGCGGCGAGCCGGACGATACGGTCGGCCATGGCGGCGACAGCGGCGCTGTGGGTGGCGATCAGGGTCGTTCGTCCTCGCGCAAGCCTGACGATCGCCTGCATCGCCTCCGCCTCGGAGGTCGCGTCGAGATCCGCCGTCGGCTCGTCGAGGAGCACCAGGCTCGCCTGCGCCAGGAAGGCGCGCGCGAGCGCGAGGCGCCGTCGTTCGCCGCCGCTGAGCCCTCCGCCGCGTTCATCTATCGGCCGATCCAGGACGCTCGTGGGGAGTCCGGCGGATGCGGCGGCGAGCGCCACATCCGCGTCAGACGCGTCCATGCGGGCCAGACGGATGTTGTCGGCCAGGGAACCCGGCGTCACGACCGGGCTCTGGCCGACCCACGCGACGGCGCCCGGAACAGGGGCCGCGCCATCGAGCGTGACCCGGCCGATCGAGGGTGGGATCAGGCCAAGGGCGAGGCGCAGGGCCGTGGTTTTCCCCGAACCGCTCGGGCCCACGAGGGCGACGAATTCGCCGGGCTCGACGTCGAAGCTGAACCCGTCGAGAACCGCGGCCTCCGCGCCCGGATAGACCACGCCGACCTCCTCGAACCGCACGGCCGGCGGCCTGATCAAGACCGCGCGGACGGGAGCGCGAGGAAGCTCTTCCGCCACCGGGCGCACGGCCTCCGCCGCGGCTTCCGCCGTCTCCCGTTCATGGTAGGCCTGGGCCAGGCGCCGCATGGGCAGATAGGCCTCGGGGGCGAGGACGAGGACGAAGATGGCGCGAACGAGGTCAAGCCGCTCGGGCGGTCGGAACGGCAGCAGGCCGAGCAGGCCGAAACCGCAATAGACAGCGACCAGGGCGACGCTGATGGCGGCGAAGAACTCGAGGGATGCGGAAGACACGAAGGCGATCCGCAGGACCTTCAGCGTGCGCTCGGCGAGCTCCTCCGAAGCTACCTGCAACTCCTCGCCGATGCGGCCGGCGCCGTCGAAGGCGAGGATTGCCGGAAGCGCTCTGAGGCGATCGGCGAAGCGGCCCGAGAGGCGGGACATGGCGTCGAACTGCCGGCGCGCCTCGCGGGCGGCCGCGCCGCCGGCGAGCGCCATCGCCATGATGAAGGGCGCAAAGGTGGCCGCAACGATGAGGGCGCACAGCGGACTGGCCACGGCCATCGCTGCGATGATGATCAAAGGCGAGACAACCGCAGCCGCACGCGCCGGTGCGTAGCGGAGATACCAGCCCTCCAGCGCCTCCACGCCGTCCACCGCCAGGGCGAGCGCCGATCCCAGCGATCCGGGTTCACGCCCCTCACGGGCGAGCGCAGCTGTGAAGACTCGCCTGCGGACGGACCGCTTCACCTCTGCAGCCTGGCGGGCCGCGAAGCCGATCGCCGCCCGCGCGAGGACGCCTCGGACCGCGGCGCTGGCGACGGCGAGCAGGGCCCAGGGCGCGGCGGCCATCCAGCCGTGGGAGAGTCGACCCAGGGCGAGAGCTATGCCTGCGGCGAATCCGATCGCCGCTACCGAGTCCAAGACAGTCGAAGCGGCGGCCGAGCGCCCCTGGGGACTGAAGGGACGCCCAACCGCCGCCAGCCAAGCCCGCCCCCGAGGGGCCGGAGGGGGGAGGTCGATCGAGGACGTACTCAGCATATGACTACATGCGCCTGCGCCGCCCGCATGAGCTTGATCCATCGCAAGATCATAGGCGCCTACGTGCTGCAATCGGCGGTCCTGCCTCGCCCCTCGCGAGCAGAACCGCTACGGCGATGGCCCGGAAGGCGCGCCAGGGCTGGGTGACGACGACTGAGCCGGGCTCGGCGCTGAGGGAGCAGGCTCGGACGCCGAGGGAGCGGGGCTCGGCGCCGAGGGAGCAGGCTCGGGCGCGCCAGACGGACCGCCGCTCGCAGGCCGCCGCTTGGCGACGCCCGCGCTCCCTAGCTTCACGCGCATAATGCTGATCACGTCGGGATCGTCGTGCAGCTTGACGTAAAGTCGCCCGTCATGCGGATGCGGAACCTCGATCGAGGCGCCCGGAAATCCGTTGGGCACCGTCACCGGATCCTCGAACTTCGGGCTGGCCGACACCGAGGCGATCAGGAAGAGATCGTCGCCCTTGAGGCGGCATGTCGAACCCTCATGGCAGGCGAGTCCGTCGATCTTTGGCAGTCGCACGAGGGTCCCCAGCGGCTGCCAGTCGCTGTCGCCCTTGTCGTTGTCGATGCGCACTCGAACCGGTCCCCAGGCTGAGGGACCGAACGCCTTGGCCGTGTCGAGCGTGGCGACCGCGGCGTGGGAGTCGGCGAGAACGAACTCGTCCGGGCCTTGAAGACGCGTGGACCAGGAGCCGTCTGCGGTCGACGCCTCCGCCGTATCGTGCGGCGTGAAGCTCCCAGGCGGGGGCGCGGCGATGGAGAAGGCCAGCACCGCCCCGCGGGCGAACTCGCCCGGATCGCCAAGCTCGAACGTCGCCACGCCCATTTCCGGCTTGTTCTTCAGCGTAAGAGCCGAGATGACGATCTGCGGACGGTCCGTCAGGACCTGGGTCTCGAGCTTCTCGGTTCGCCCGTCGACGAGGGTCACCCGCGCGGCCAGCTTGACCCCGGGCTTCGACAGCTGCGCGGGCATCGGGTCCTGCGCGTTGAGTTCCAGACTGTCCACGCCGCTGCTGGCCTGAAGCATTCCAGGCGAGAAATGCGCCCCGGCCACGGTCAGGCCCGCCACCTCATCCAGGCGCGCCCCTTCGAGCACGCCGCTCTTGTCGCCGGCGTGATAGACGAACCGATCCAGGCGCCCGGCCTGGGCGTAGGCCTTGACGCTGACTCGCTGGGGCTGCCCGCCGGCCGAGCCCACGACGACTGTCGCATCGCCCGGGGGCGTGGCCGTCAGGGGCGCAGTAACCGTCAAGGTGTCGGCGCTGGCCACCTTGAACGGGAGCGGCTCTTCGGCGCCAGACGCTTCCAGCTTCAGCGACTCGACGCAGTCGGCCGGACCCCCGACCAGATGCAGTGTGTCCGTGCGCCCCACCACGAGGGCGTCGGCGTCGTCATCGGCGACATGCCAGACACCGCCGGCGGCGGCCTCGAGGTGGAAGGTCGGGCCATCGAAGCCCGAGAACCCCCAATGTCCGTGTAGCTCACCCGTCACGGACTTCTCGAACTGCGAGGGGTCGAGACCCGAGCCTTCGGCGACGAAGCCGCCGCGCGCCGGGTCCGCACGCAGCGGGATGTCGAGAGTCTCGCCCGAGCGCGCTTTCACCCGCAGGGTCATGTCGTGGGCGAAGTCGGTGGCGAAGACCAGCGGCGCGCCCTGGACGGGCAGGACGAGGTCCTTCCGGGCGAGGCAGTAGGAGGCTGAAGGATCCAACGCCCGCAGAGGCGGCGTCGCCGTGGGCGTCACGGGCGGCAGCGCCACCACCAGCACGGACTTGGGATCGGCGAACGACGGCGGCGTGTTCAGGTGCAGGTCGAGACGTCCGCCCGAGGCCAGGGCCAGGGCCGGGATGTACTGGAAGTGGGCCGTTCGAATGCCGTCGAGAATCCGTACGATATCGACCACAGCGCCCACATACGGGCTATAGATTCCGCCGCCAATCACCGGCGCGTAGCCCAATTGTGAGATCAACTGGCCGGTGTCTCCGGCGGTCAGGGAGTGGACCAGGGACGAGGTGTGGCCATCGTCGAGCACCTGCACGTCCTGGTCCTGCATCAGGCAGGAGGCCTGCAGGTTCGCCGACTTGGCGAAGCACGTCTCGTCAATCTTTATACCGAGACTCCGCGCCAGGCGCGTCGAGACCTCCTGAAGCTCGCTGGGGTGGGTGCGGTCGGTCTCACGAACGGCGGCGAGGAAGGCCTCCAGCCGGGCGCGATCAAGATCCAGCTGCTCCAGGTCCTGGGCCGCGCGTACGAAGGCGCCGGGGCGCGCCCTCACCGTCCCCGACAGCGTGGAAAAATCACCGCTCGTATGCGGCGCGAGGAAGACGAGGGCCTGCTGGGCGCCCGCCGGCACTGTCAGTTCAAGGCCCTTGCCACCCTTCTCCCAGGTGTTCGCGGCGAAGAACCAGTTCTTCGGCGGAGGGTCGGTGGCGCCGCGGAGAAAGGCCGTCACGAGCATGTAGTGGGCGCCCTGTCCCGGCGGCAATTCGGCCTTGATGTGGAGCTTGTCGCCGGGGGCAAGATCCGGCACCGCGGAGATGGGCAGGACCGTTCCGCTCCTCGAGACGGTGATGTCGAGGGACGGCCCGGTAAGATCGAACGGAGCCTTGTCGGCCGATGCGGCGCCGGCCGCAGCCAGCGCGAACGCGGCGGCGAATATGGACAGACGAAACGCCATGGCCCCGGGGATTTTGATGGCGAGAAGGAGTGGGCGGCTACTACGGATTTGTGGCCAGATCGTGCTGCCGGACCCTTGCGTACGCCCTTTCACGGTCGACCGCGAACGAGCTAGCCTCGCGCCATGAACCGATATTGGACTCTCGCCGACCGGCCGCTCAGGCCGCTTCCCACGCCCGAGACCTTCGAGGCCAGGCAGGCGGAGATTCCACAGCCTGCGGCGGGCCAGGCGCTCACCCGCACCATCTTTGTCTCCCTGGATCCCTATCAGTGGGGCTATCGACGCCGGGGTGTCGAGAAGCCCGGCGAGGTGTGTCACGCCCGCACCGTCGGTCAGGTGATCGAGAGCCGCCTGGACGGCCTCGCGCCCGGGGACTTCGTCTTCTCCACCGCGGGCTGGGCGGAGTACGGCCTCCTGGGCGAAGGCGTGCCCCGACCCGTCTACATGGTCCCGCGCAGGCTCGACCCCGCGCGTGGACCGATCTCCTATGCGGTAGGAGTGCTCGGCATGCTCGGACTCACCGCCTGGTCCGGCATGGTCCTGCTGGGAAAGCCGCAGGCGGGCCAGACGGCGGTCGTCTCCGCAGCCTCCGGAGGCGTGGGCCAGATCGCAGGGCAGCTCGCGCGCCTGAAAGGCATGCGGGTCGTCGGCGTCGCCGGCCGCGAGGAGAAGTGCAGGTTCGTGGTCGAGGAGCTGGGCTTCGACGCCTGCGTCTCGCACCTGGCGCCGGACTTTCCCGAACAGCTTCGCGCCGCCTGCCCGCAAGGCGTGGACGTCTATTTCGAGAATGTGGGCGGGGCCGTGTTTGAGGCGACCCTGCCGCTCTTCCAGCCCAGGGCGCGGATGGTCATCTGCGGCCTGATCGCGCACTACGGTGAGGCGGGCGATGCGCGCGCCGACCTGATGCGCAGGGGCGCGACCATCTTCTCCGAACGCGAGGTGGAGGTGCGCGACCTCTTCGTCGGCGACTTCGTCGCCGAGCACCACGACCGCTTCCTGGCGGAGATGGCGCCACTGGTCGCCCGGGGCGAGGTCAAGTACCTGGAAGACCGCAGACATGGATTCGAGACCCTGCCCAAAGCGTTCATCGATATGATGTCCGGCGGCAATTTCGGTAAGACGCTGGTCCAGATCAGCGCCGATCCGACACTCGGAGAGCAGGGTTGAAGAAAGCCTCACCGCTTTGTTCTGCGTCAATTGTACGATTTGACACTCATTAAAATTTTAGTCCAAGGTGCCCGTTAGACGGACGGGATACCTGACATGGACAGCACGGTCGGCGCTTCGACGCTCACCGGCAAGCGGGTGATGATCGTCGAGGACGAGTTCCTCGTGGCGATGGAGCTCGAGTCCGAACTGACCGATCAGGGCTGCGTGGTGATCGGAACGGCGGGGCGTTCGGCGCCCGCCTTTGCCCTGCTCGAGGACGAGACGCCCGACGCGGTGCTTCTGGACCTCAATCTCGACGGCGAGACCCCGACCGCACTGGCCGAGGCGCTCCGGCGCCGGCACGTGCCGTTCATTGTGGTCAGCGGCTACAGCTCAGGTCACCCCGAACCTCCGATCCTCCGCGACGCCCCGCGCCTGCAGAAACCGGTCCGCCAGCGCGAACTCGTCGCCGCCCTGACCGAGGCCATGGCGGCTTAGGGACCGGACCCTCCCCCGCTTCGCGGAGGAGGATCCAGATCGCAGCCCGTCAGATCGCGCCGAAGCACCAGGCGAGGATGGATTTCTGGGCGTGGACGCGGTTTTCGGCCTCGTCCCACACCAGGGAGCGCGGGCCGTCGATCACCTCCTCCGTCACCTCCTCGCCGCGGTGGGCGGGCAGGCAGTGGAGGAAGACTGCGTCCGGCGCTGCCGCGGCCATCAGGGCTTCGTCCACCTGGTAGGGCGCGAAAGCCTTCACGCGATCCTCGTAGTCGGAATCGCCCATCGACACCCAGCCGTCGGCCACCACGCAGTCGGCGCCGCGGACCGCCGCCCGCATGTCGCAGGTGACCTCTACCTTGCCTGGCGCAAGGTCGAGATCGCTCTGGCGCGGCCGGTAGGCGTCGGGACAGGCGATGACGAGGCGGAAGTCGAACCTGGCCGCCGCATGGATGAAGCTGGCGCAGACATTGTTGCCGTCGCCGATCCACGCGACCGTCCGTCCCGCGATCGGCCCGCGATGCTCCTCGAAGGTCATCAGGTCGGCCATGATCTGGCAGGGGTGGCTGCGGTCGCTCAGGCCGTTGATCAGGGGCACGCTGGCCGCTTCGGCGAAGGCCTCGATGCTGTCGTGGCTCACCGCGCGGATCATCACCGCGTCGACCATGCGCGAGAGGACCCGGGCGGTGTCCTCGATCGTCTCGCCCCGACCGAGCTGCATGTCGCTCGCCGTGGCGATGACGCTGGCGCCGCCCAGCTGGCGGATGCCCGCGTCGAACGAGAAGCGCGTCCGCGTCGAGTTCTTCTGGAAGATCATCGCCAGGGTGCGGTCCTTGCCGGGCGCGTCGGCGTCGACGCGGCCCTGGGACCAGCCTCTGCGGGCGGACTTGCGGGCCTTGGCGTCTTCCAGGATCGCCCGCAGCGTTTCCGGCTCGAGCCGCCAGAGGTCGAGGAAATGACGGGGCGCGTTCATGAGCTCGCGCTCCGCCGGGTGTCCTCGCAGGTCTGCTCCAGCTTCTCGATCGCTTCCTGCACTTCGGCCTCGGTGATCAGAAGCGAGGGGAGCAGGCGCACGCAGTTGTCGCCGCCGCCGGCGATCAGCAGGCGGCGCTCACGCGCGGCCGCCATGAAGGCTCGGTTGTTGGGGACCAGCTTGAGGCCGATCAGCAGGCCCTTGCCGCGGATCTCGGCGATCACGTCGGGATAGCGGTCCTTCAGGCCTGCCAGGCCCTGAGCGAAGCGGCCGGTCGCCCGACGCACGTTCTCTACCGTCTCGGGTCGGGTGAGTTCCTCGAACGCCGCGAGCCCGACGGCCATGGCCAGCGGGTTGCCGCCATAGGTCGAGCCGTGCGTGCCGACGACCATTCCCGAACCCGCCTTGGCAGTGGCCAGGCAGGCGCCGACCGGGAAGCCGTCGCCGAGCGCCTTGGCGACGCACATGATGTCGGGCGCGGCGTCGGCCGCCCACTCGTAGGCGAACAGCTTGCCGGTGCGCCCAAGGCCGCTCTGGATTTCGTCGTAGATCAGCAGCACGCCCTGTTCGTCGCAGAGCTTGCGCAGCTCCGTCAGGCAGACTTCGGGGAACGCGCGCGCGCCGCCCTCGCCCTGCACGGGCTCGAGGATCACTGCGGCGGTCTTGGGCCCGATCGCCGTCTTGAGCGCCTCGTGATCGCCGAACGGCAAGGTCCGGTAGCCGGGCAGCGGCGGGCCGAAGCCCTCGACGTAGGAGGGATTGCCCGCGGCGAACACCGCCGCATAGCTGCGCCCATGGAAGGCGCCGTCGAAGCCAATCACCTCGATCCGGTCCGGCTCGCCGTTCGCCCAGTGATAGCGTCGCGCCATCTTCAGCGCGCACTCCACCGCCTCGGTCCCCGAATTGGTGAAGAACACGACCTCGGCGAAGGTCGCCTCGCACAGGGCCGCGGCAAGCTTCTCCTGCCCCGGGATGCGGAAGATGTTGGAAACGTGCCAGAGCTTCTCGGCCTGCGCCTTCAGCGCCGCCACCAGTTTTGGATTGGCATGGCCCAGGCCCGTCGTGGCGATGCCGGCGAGGCAGTCGAGATAGGCCTCGCCGTCGGCCGTATAGAGTCGCGCGCCCTCGCCTCGTTCGAAGGCCAGCGGGGCGCGATTGTACACGCCCAGGATGTGGTCTTCGGGAACGGTCGGGCTCGCGGTCGAGGCCATGGTCTCAACGCCTCCTGGAATGATGAAGAGGGCGCGGTTCGACCCAGCGCCCTCCAAACGGACCTGTACGTCAGGAAGCCGCGGGTTCTCGCTGTCGCGCCCGCCCATGTCAATGCTGCGCCGCACAGCAGATCGACCCCCGATCATCCCCAATAATCAGGGGACTGAAGGCCTCAGCTCTTCAGTCGGTAGCCGCTCTTGAACATCCAGTGGCATACGCCGGCGAGGAACAGGGCCAGGACGGCGGTCGAGGCCACGCCCACGGCGATGGATCCGTCGGCCTGGCCGACGAAGCCGTAGCGGAAGCCGGCGATGAGATAGAAGAACGGATTGAACTTCGAGGCGCTTCGGAACGGCTCGGGCAGGCGCGAGACGAGGTAGAACGTCCCCGACAGGAAAGTCATGGGCATGATGATGAAGTTGCTGACCGCGGCGATGTGGTCGAACTTCACCGACCAGATCGCGGCCATCACGCCCAGCAGTCCCATGATGATCGCCGCGCCGAGGCCGAAATAGGCCACCGCCCATAGGTGGACGATCTGCAGGTGCGCGAAGGGCAGCACGGCCAGCGCCGTGACCGCCCCCACCATCACCCCACGCGTGGCCGCGCCCAAGGCGAAGCCGGCGACCTGCTCGGAGGGCGTGAGCGGGGGCATCAGGAAGTCGCTGATCAGGCCGTTCATCTTCGCCTGCAGAAGACTCGACGAGGAGTTGGCGAAGGCGTTGGACAGGATCTGCATCATGATCAGGCCCGGCGCCACGAAGGTGGCGAAGGCGACGCCCTCGATCGGCGGCCGCGCGCCGCGCACCGCCACGACGAAGACCAGCATGTAGAGCAGCGCGGTGACCACCGGGGCGGCGAGGGTCTGGGCGCCGACCTTCCAGAATCGGCGCACCTCGCGCTTGTAGAGGGTTCTGAGGCCCTCCCAGTTTGGCCCGTGATACTCCCGCGGAAGCGGGGGCGAGACCATCGGCGCCGGCATGTCCTTCATGCGGGTGCATGTGCGCGACCGCGTCGCCCTGCGCAAGCCCACCGCGGCGCCGGCCTCACGGAGCCGATTTGAGCCAAATGCGCGGGGGTCGGTTCAATATGTAGTAAGCTGTGGATGGATGCACGGCGCCTATTGTATCCCAGCCCCTAAAGGTTAACGATATGTTGTGTCGGGAGTCGTACATGTGGCGACCACGACACAAGATGTGGTGGCAGCGCGGCGGAGGCTGTGATGGGGTGGACGGACGAGAGGGTCGAGACGCTCAAGACGCTGTGGCTGGATGGCCTATCGGCCAGTCAGATCGCAAAGCAGCTCGGCGGGGTGACGCGCAACGCGGTCATCGGCAAGGTCCACCGCCTCGGCCTCTCTGGCCGCGCGACGCCGTCCCAGCCGGCGCCCGTCGCCTTCAAGCCGCCGCGCCCTGCACGCCCCGTCAGCGCCGCGCCGTCAGCGCCGCGCCGGCCTGCGCCCGCACCGCACTTCGCGGCGCAGCCGCCGCGTCCCGCAGCGCCGCAGGTCCCGGCCCGGGTCGAGGAGGCCGGCGGGGCCACGGTCCTCACCCTCGGCCGTCACATGTGCAAGTGGCCGATCGGAGATCCCTCGAGCTCGGAATTCACCTTCTGCGGGCGCCGGGCGGCGGATGAGCGGCCCTACTGCGTCGAGCACGCCCAGCTCGCCTATCAGCCCCAGCAGGCCAAGAAGAAGACGAGCCCGAACGAACTGGCCCGGTCCCTGCGGCGGTACATCTGAAAGAGGGCGTCTCCGCTCGAACGTGGCGGACCTCACCCATGCGGAGGGGAGCCACACACCTCCGCTGCGGCCGGCGCCAGCCGTTGGAGCGGAGATGCGGGAGCGGCGATTCGATCAGCGCTTGGCGCTGGGCTCGATCTGCAGATCGACAAGGCCGCCTCGCAGCTGAATTTCCCGCGCCGCACCTTTGGCGGACAGCCGCGCCGCCTCTTCCGACACGAAGTCGCCGAAAAAATCACCGTTGCGGGTGACGTGCCAGATTCCACTGGACAGCGCCGACCGGACCACAACCCTCGAGTCAGCGCCACGGGTCACGGGGCGTGCGGACGTCGCCGCGAGAGACGAGGGAGTCGCCCGTGTCGCGTCCCTGCCGACTCGACCAAGACGCATCACCTCACGAAGAAAGGCCTCCGCATAGTCGGCAGTCTCGACATAGTCGTGTTCATAGGCGCCGCGCCGGGCGCTCGCGAAACGATCGCGCATGCGACTAAGAAATTCCGGCTTCCCTTCCGCCAACTGGGCCATCAGCGCTTGCAGGATCTGCTCGTGCGCCAAAACGCGGCGTTCGAGGTCAGTGTTTTCGACGGACATCGGGCACTCCAGGGAACGTCAGTTCCCGCTGTCGCCGCGCAGCAGAAGCGGTCGTCCGCAGCGCCAAGGCGATATTCGTAGATGGCGATCCGCGGAGGAGATCGCTACGCTACGAAGACTTTATTATCTCGACGGGGATCGGGCGCCCTCGCGGAGGGTTATCTTTCCACATCCGAAGAGCCGAAGTCATGTCCCAGAAAAAATCGTGCGAGCGCCCCTCGCTTCCTAGCCAATCAATTGAACACCTCCCCAATGAAGACCACCTGGAACAGTGGGAAGACGAAGGCGGAGCTATGCGAACGCCGGTTCCTGCCGCGAAGGAGGCCCACGCGCGTGGCGTCACGGCTCCCGTTGAAGAGGCCTGAACCATAGCTGCAAGGCCGAGTCAGGGTCTGAACGTGCGTCGGAGCGGACCGGGTCCGGTGATCAAATCTGCCCGGATGTGAAACACGCCGGAATGACCCAGCGTCGAAAACAAATCTTTCGACGGTCATCCTGGACTTGCGACCCCACCGTCACGAACATCGGAAGAATTACCCGCACCCATTGTGGCAAAATCGACTTCTAGAGCCTTTTTATCCATATAATTTCTCGGGCCAAAACGCGACCACCGATGAAAACAAATATTTCAATATTTTGAACCGTCAGTATTATTTTGGCCTTGATTTAGATCTCTGGCAAGCGCATTTGATGTCGACCGGTCGAATATAACGACCGCCCGCGCAGACAGCCCCGCGACAGCGCCACCGGCTAAGAAAACATCGAGCGCACGGCATATTTCAGTGCGCGCCCCAATTCACCAACTGGAGATTCCATGTCGCATGACAGCGATCTACAAATGAACGTGCTTGAAGAACTGAAGTGGGAGCCGAGCGTGACCGCCGACCACATCGCGGTGACCGCCAAGGAAGGCGTCGTCACGCTCTCCGGTTACGTCGACAACTTCATGAGCAGGAATGCCGCGGAGAGAGCGGCGCGACGGGTGCAGGGCGTCCGGACCGTGGTCGAACAGATCAAGGTCAAGCTTCCCTCGAGCAGTGGACGGACCGACGAGCAGATCGCCGCCGCAATCGCCAATCGTCTCGCCTGGAACGTTTCGGCGCCGAAGGACGCCATCGGGGTGAAGGTCGAGAACGGGCACGTCACCCTCTCGGGCGAGGTGCAGTGGCACTTTCAAAAAGAGGCCGTCGAACTCGAGGTCCAACACCTGCACGGCGTAACCGGCGTGACCAGCCTGATTGTGCTGAAGCCCCGGGTCGGCGCCGCCGCCATGAGCGCAGAAATCCAGTCTGCGCTGAAGAGGTCCTGGTATACGCGACCGGACTCCATTTTGGTCACCGCAGTTTCGGGTAAGGTCAAGCTGACCGGGACTGTCCACTCGCCTCATGCCAAAGCGATTGCCGGCGCCGTCGCCTGGAATTCGCCGGGCGCAATGGCGGTGCAGAACGATCTGACGATCAGCTAGCCGAACGACCCGCCGATCCTTTCGAGGGTCGGCGGGAGCTTGCGACTCGTACATCGACACGATGCTGGGCTCAGCCTCCGCGCGCCACAGAAGCGCGCGTTGAGTAGTTTCCGAGCCTGCCCAAAGCCGCCTCGTCCGCCTAGCTTTTCGCCCACAGGCGCCGGACACGCGCGATCGTTTCGCGCCCCGGGAGAGAATGACTATGTCGACGATCTACATGTATCTCCTTCCACTATTTATTTTCTTGGCTGTGACCACTCTGACGCTCGCGATAAAGATATTACGCGAGTACGAGCGAGCAGTCGTCTTCACCCTGGGCCGATTCGACAAGGTCAAGGGACCTGGCTTGGTGCTGTTGATTCCGATGATTCAGCAAATGGTGCGAGTGGACCTGCGGGTTCAGGTGATCGAGATCCCGACCCAGGACGTCATCTCCAAGGACAACGTGTCGATGAAGGTCGACGCGGTGCTCTACTTCAAGGTCGTCGACCCGGAAGCCGCCGTCATCCACGTACAGGCATTCCTCAACGCTACGATCATGCTGGCCCAGACCACCCTGCGCTCAGTGCTCGGGCAGCACGCACTGGACGAGATGCTGTCGGAGCGGACGAAGCTGAACGCGGACGTCCAGGCCATTGTCGACGTCCAGACGGAGGTCTGGGGCATCAAGGTCACCAACGTCGAGATCCGCACCGTCGAACTCGGGGAGAACATGGTCCGCGCCATCGCCAAGCAGGCGGAGGCCGAGCGCGACCGCCGGGCCAAGATCATTCACGCGGAGGCCGAATTCCAGGCTTCCCAGACGCTGGTCAACGCCGCCATGATCCTGGGCAGCGTCCCGGCGGCCATGCAGCTGCGCTACCTCCAGACCCTCACCGAAATCGGCGCGGAGCAGAACTCCACAGTGATCTTCCCGATGCCGCTCGACATCGTGAAGCCCTTCCTCGAGATCATGGACGCCGCGTCCACCAAGACCAACGGCGCCGGCGTCCGACAAACCACCGCCTTGCCCGAAAGCCCGAGCCTGATCAGCTGAAGCTCCGCGGGCTGACGACGTGTCCACAGATTTCAATCGCCCTACGCCAACGCGCCAGGTCGTCCGGCAACAATGGGGAGCGGTCGCGGGAGCCTCCAGCGGTGTTACGCCGCTGGAGGCCGGGAGTATCCGGCCCGATGACACCGCCCCTGAGCCCGCACCGCATACCTTCCAGGGGGTGAACGGCGCCCGCGAATGGGCCCGACGCTTGATCAGATATCGCAGCCCCGATGCCCGCCGCAGCGCGCGGGAACTTACCATTACGGCCCTGCCCCTCGCAGCCTTGTGGCTTATCGCCTGGTTGGCGCTAGAGCGCGGCTGGTGGTGGGCCGTCCTGCTGACGGTCCCGGCCGCCGGATTCCTGGTCCGCCTGTTCATGATCCAGCATGACTGCGGTCACGGCGCCTTCTTCCGCAACCGCACCGTCAACGACTGGATCGGACGAGCGATCGGGGTTCTCACCCTGACCCCCTATGACCATTGGCGGCGCACCCACGCCGTCCACCACGCAACCTCCGGCAACCTCGACCGACGCGGCCCCGGGGCGATCCACGTGCTCACCGTGCGGGAGTATCTTGCGCTACCGCCAGTCCGCCGATGGCTCTACCGCCTCTACCGGCACCCGTCCGTCCTGTTCGGCCTCGCTCCGACCTTCGTATTCCTCCTGCAAAACAGGCTTCCGATCGGGTTCATGCGGGCGGGGTGGCGACCGTGGGTCAGCGTCATGAGCACGAACCTGACGATCGCCGCCTTCCTGACGGGGGGCGCGTGGCTGTTTGGAGCCGCGCCCTTCCTGCTCGTGCAGGGCCCCACCCTGCTACTGGCCGCAACCATCGGCGTATGGCTCTTCTACGTCCAGCATCAGTTCGAACAGACGTCCTGGGCGCGACAGCAAGCCTGGAACCGGGACGAGGCGGCGCTGTGGGGCAGCTCCCATTACGACCTCCCACCGGTGCTGCGCTGGTTCTCCGCGAGCATCGGCGTGCACCACGTCCACCACCTGAACAGCCGCATCCCTTTCTACCGGCTGGCCGAGGTGCTGCACGATCATCCGCAGCTGAAGGCCTGCGGTCGCCTCAGTCTTCGCGACAGCATCAAGAGCGTGCGGCTCGCGCTCTGGGACGAGACGAGCCGCCGACTGATCGCGTTCCGCGAGATCCGCCGTCCCGCGGCGGACTAGGTCGTGTTGACGAAGTGGAATCCCAAATCACCTGATCGCCCGTCAGCATGGCTGGCCGGACCTAACAGGCACTTCGTCAACAGAACCTAGACTGATAACTCTCCCGTGTGGCTGGTATATACCGTTATGCCATTGCCATCAGGATCGACCAACTGGAAGTAGTCGTGACCAAAAATTTGGTCTTGAGCAATTGCATCTACCGACAATCTCTTGTTTATTAAATTCATCCTGTACGATTCCAGATCGCTCCTAGAGTTACCGTCAATCATCAAGTCGAGTCGCTCGTTAAAAGAAGCGCCGCGCTGGCCAAGTTGGCTAGAATTTAGCGAAGGTGGCAATTTATCATTCTTTCCAAAAAGCAAAATGTGTGCCCCTCCCCGCAATTCGATAATTGCCAAGTCTGGAAATTTGCCAAATGGACGCAAACCGAGTTTTGTATAAAATTGATAGCTGCGATCAATATCATTAACTTTCATGACAAAATGTCCGAAGGTTGCTGCAGGCAAATTGTCGTTCATGTTTCTACTGACCCTCCACTGTTGAGTTTTTGCCGGCTAAGAGGTGCAAACTCGTCACTATTGTTCAACGAACACTAACGGAGAGGCCGGCTTCCACGGCGCACCCCGCCGTGGTAATCCGACCGTCCAGTCGGAAATGGTTATGCGACTGGCCGGTCGGAAAAGCAAGGGACTAGGTTTGACGCGTAAGAAGGAAATTGACCGGGATCGGATTCTGGATGCCGCCGAGAGCGTGATCCTCGATTCCCGAGGCCGAAGTTTCACGCTCGATGCCGTCGCTGGGCGGGCGGGCATCAGCAAGGGCGGTCTCGTCTATAGCTTCGCGACCAAGGATGGGTTGGTCCGCGCGGCGTTGGAGCGCGAAGTCGCGCGCTTTCAAGAGGCGGTCGGCCGGCGGCTCGACGGCAAGCCAGTCAAGCCTTTCGAACTGGTCCTGGCCCACATTGAGGAAGCGCTCGATGAAGACGACGCGGCGACGCGCAAGGCGGCTTTCCTGGTAACCGCCTTAGTGCACGCCCCCGATATGATGGAGCCAGCGCGACGCTATTACCGTGCGCTGCTCGATCCACTCTTAGCGGAGTCGGGCGAGGCGCATGAGGTCCGCAACGCCCTGCTGGCTGTCGAAGGAATTTTCCTGCTGCGAGGATTGGGCTTTGTCGAGGTCTCGGCAGAGGAGCACAGATCTGTCCTGCTCCACGCGCGGGATACGGTCGCCGGAGTGCTCGCCAAGGGCCGAGCGTGACGCCGCAAACTCCTAAGATACGTCCCTGCTCTTTGTTGGCAGAGCGGGTGGACCGCGGAATCCAGGTGACCGGCCACACGGGTTATGCGGGCGACGTCGGCTGGCGCCCGAGCCCCGGCTCCATCGCCATCGTCACCGCGCGGGCGAGTTGGGGTGCGTGGAAGGGTTTCTCGATCACGATCGCGCGGCCCTCGAGTTCTCGAAGCGCGGCGATGTCTCCGCTGGTGAAGACATGGGGAATGAAGCCGCTTTTCAGGATCTCGTCGACGGCGAGAACGCCACTGCCCCCGCCGAGCCGGGCGTCGACGATCATCAGATCGGGGCTGCAGCGGGCCGCCGCCGCCACCGCACCGGCCTGGGTGGACTCGGTCGCACAGACCTCATGTCCCATTTCGGTCAGAACGTCGTCGAGGAGCATGGCGATGAGCGCATCGTCTTCCGCGACCAGTATGCGCAGCCTGTCCATCTTCTGGTCTCACTCCCGTGAACGGCCGGCGAAACCATAGGCGCGTCAATCGTCAAGGCTATCGTCGGAAACTACTCAGCCCCCGTTGAGGGGATCATCATCGTATCTGTGCCGCTGAAGTGATAGGGTCACGCCGGGCTCCCTCGAAGGGCTCCGTCTGCAGAAAAGAGCCTCCCGTGGCGGGACGGCGCCAACATCTCACCAGAACCAATCGCAGCGCAGATCCGGCGTCGTCTGGAGCGGGAAAGCCCGCGACCGAGGCGTTTCCGGTCGTCGGGATCGGCGCCTCGGCGGGCGGACTCGACGCCGCGAGCAGGCTGCTGCGCGCGCTCCCGCCGGACTCCGGGGCGGCCTTCATTCTCGTCCAGCACCTGGATCCGACACACCCGAGCATGATGGTGAGCCTGCTTGCCGAGCATACCGCCATGCCGGTCAGCGAGGCGATCGACGGCGTGCGGATCGCGCCCGGCCGTGTCTACGTCATCCCTCCGGGGACCTATCTGTCTGCAGCCAAGGGCGCACTCCGTCTTTCGCAGCCGCAGGCCCGACATGGCGCCAGGCTGCCGTTCGACTACCTTCTGCGGTCGCTGGCCGACGCCTTCGGTTCGCGCGCCGTATGCATCGTCCTCTCCGGAACTGGCGCAGACGGCAGCCTGGGCCTCAGGGCCGTGCGTGAGAAGGGTGGCCTGATCATCGCTCAGGACCCCCTCGAGGCCGCCCACGACGGAATGCCAAGGAGCGCGATCGCGACGGGCGCGGTGGACCATGTCCTGTCAATCGCGGACATGCCGGCGGCGTTGGCGCCATTCGGCCGTCACCTGCAGCAAGCGCCTGCAAATTCGGGAGCCGGGCCCCCTCGCGACAGACGCCGACTGGACGCCACGCATCGTCGATCTCCTGCGACGCAGGACCGCCCACGACTTCACGCTCTACAAGAGCGGTACGCTACGGCGGCGGATCGAGCGGCGCATGTCGCTTGCGGCGCTCGATCCAGGGGACATGGGGCAATATCTCGATCTCCTGGAGACGAGCCAGGATGAGGTCGATCTGCTGGCCAAGGACCTGCTGATCAACGTCACGTCGTTCTTCCGCGACCCGATGGTCTTCCAGCAACTCGCCGAAACGACGATTCCGGACATGCTGCGCGAACATCCGGCAGATCAGAGCCTGAGGGTGTGGGTCGTCGGCTGCAGCACGGGGGAAGAGGCCTATTCGATCGCCATGCTGCTGCGCGAGGCGCTCACGGCGGCAAGGTCGAACCTGAAGCTCCAGATCTTCGCTTCGGACGTGGATCCCGACGCGGTGGCGATCGCCCGCGACGGGCTCTACCCGGAGACGATCGCCGCCGATGTGTCGGCCGCTCGGCTCGCGCGTTTCTTTTCGAGAGAAGAGGCCGGTTACCGGGTGTCCCCCGAACTGCGCTCGGCGATCGTCTTCACCGTTCAGGATCTGCTTGTCGATCCGCCGTTCTCACGCATCGACCTGATCAGCTGCCGAAATCTCCTGATCTACCTGACGCCCGAAGCGCAGGCCCGGGCCATCGCCCTGTTCCATTTCTCGCTTCGCCAGGGCGGCGCTCTCCTGCTCGGCAGCGCCGAAACCATCGGCGACGCCGAGGATCGCTTCACGGCGATCTCGAAATCCGACCGGTTGTACCGGCACGTCGGCCGAAGCCGCCCTGGCGACCTCGCCGCGGCGATCAACGCGCCGGACGGACTGCGTGTCCCGGCCCGGGCGGGAAGGCCTCCCCAGCCCGCGCGGCAAACGGTGCTCGCCGAACTGGCCCGCCGGATGGTGATGGAGACCTACGCGCCGGCGGCGGTTCTGATCAACGCCAAGAGCGAGTGCCTCCACCTGCTTGGCCCGACCGACCGTTACCTGCGCGTACCGCCGGGTGCGCCCACCCATGACCTGATCGCCCTGACGCCACAGGGCCTGCGCGGCAAGATGCGCTCTGCGATCCAACAGGCTCGCCGCGACGGCTCGCGCCAGACGGTCGGCGGGTGCTCGGTCAGTGGCGCAGGCGGGACCGTCCACTTCAGCCTCGACCTCCAGCCCGTCACGAGCGAGGGCGAAGACCTGCTTCTGATCAGCTTCGTCGAACAACCGTCGCCGGAGCAGAGGCGTGGGGCCACGCAGATCGGGGCAGACGCCACCCGTGTCGCCGCACTCGAAGCCGAGCTGGACGCGAGCCGAACCGAGCTTCAGGCCGCCGTCCGCAGCCTTGAACTCTCGAGCGAAGAGCAGAAGGCCATCAATGAAGAGGCCCTCTCCATCAACGAGGAATTCCAGTCCACGAACGAAGAACTCCTCACCTCCAAGGAAGAATTGCAATCTCTTAACGAGGAATTGACCGCGCTAAACAGTCAGCTACAAGAGTCACTTGAGAAACACAAGACAACCTCCAACGATCTTCAGAATATTATCTACAGCACAGATCTCGCCATGTTATTTCTGGATGTGGGCCTGAATATCAGGTTCTTCACGCCCACAACGAGATCATTGTTCAACGTCATCCCCTCAGATATCGGCCGCCCCCTGGCCGATCTCTCCTCGCTGGCCCCCGATCTCGCCCTTGCCGGGGACGCCCTCGCGGTTCTGCACAGCCGCGCGCCAGTCGAGCGGGACATCGAAACCACGACCGGGCTTTGTTTCACCAGGCGGATCCTGCCCTACCGGACGCTCGACAACGGCGTGGAGGGCGTGATCATCACCTTCACCGACGTCACCGAAGCCAGGCAAGCCGCACATGCGCTGCAAGCGGCGAGGGCGAAGGCCGAGCACGCCGACGCCGCCAAGTCGCGGTTCCTGGCTGTGGCGAGCCATGACTTGCGCCAGCCGCTCCAGTCGCTCGCGCTGATTCAAGGGCTGCTTTCGCGAACGGCCCTGGATGACCGGGCCAAGGGGCTGGTCGCCCGCCTCGAGCAGACCGTCGGCCTGATGACCGGCATGCTCAACACCCTGCTCGACATCAATCAGATCGAAGCCGGCGTGGTCCGCCCGACCCAGGTGAGCTTCGTGATCGACGACGTCCTGCGGCGGATCCAGACCGAGTTCAGCCTGCAGGCGCAATCCCAAAAGCTCGACCTGCGCATCGTCCCCTGCCGGCGGTCGATCCGGAGCGATCCTCGCCTGCTCGAACAGGTGATCCGGAATCTCGTCTCCAACGCTCTGAAGTACACCAAGACCGGAAAAGTCCTGATCGGCTGCCGGCGGCGCGGAGACCAGCTTGCCATCGAAGTCTGGGACACGGGGATCGGCATCGCGCCGGCGGACTTGCCGGCGATCTTCGAGGCGTATCATCAGATCGACAACGCCGCCCGCGAACGGGGCCGCGGCCTGGGGCTGGGCCTTGCGATCGTGGACCGCCTG
>DASXGQ010000133.1:0-17915 GCA_036488995.1 Caulobacteraceae bacterium | reverse complement strand
CTTTTCGAGGTCCGCCACCCGGACCATGGTGTGAAGGTATCGCATTCGTCGTGGCTTTCGTTTTCGTCCGTGCGGCCGAGGTCTCTATCACTCCGCCGCGGCGAGCGCTCGCCCGGAGGCGCGGTCATCCGCTCGAATTTGCCGCCGCCAGAGGGCGGCATACTCACCGCCGGCGTCCACGAGATCCTCGTGCCGGCCCCGCTCGACGATACGCCCCCGTCGGACCACGAGGATCTGGTCGGCGTCCATCACCGTCGAAAGCCGGTGGGCCACGACGAGCATGGTGCGGCCGGAACGGACCTTGCGCAGGGTCTCCTGGATCGCCGCTTCGGTTGGGCCGTCGAGGGCGCTGGTCGCCTCGTCGAGCACCAGGAGGCGCGGATGGGCCAGGAGCGCACGCGCGAGACCGACACGCTGGCGCTCGCCCCCTGAGAGCTTGAGTCCGCGTTCTCCGACCATCGTCTCCATGCCTTGCGGCAGGGCCTCGATGAACGGCGCGAGCTCGGCGGCGCGCGTCGCCGCCCACACCTCCGCCTCGTCGGCTTGGGGATCGGCGAAGGCGATGTTCGCCCACAGGGTGTCGTTGAACAGGGCGACGTCCTGGGGCACCAGGGCCGTCGCGCGTCGCAACTCCGCCTGGGTCAGATCGCGAAGGTCGACGCCGTCGAGAGTAACGCGGCCGGTCTCCGGATCGAGCAGGCGCAACGCCAGGCGCGCCAGGGTCGTCTTTCCGGCGCCCGAGGGGCCCACCAGGGCGGTCGTCGTCCCTGGCGCAACGACGAAGTCCATCTCCAGCAGGCCCTGGCTGCGTCCGCCGTGGCGGAAGCCTACGCTCTCGAACCGCAACTCGGCGCCGGCCTGCTTCGCCGGCGGCAGGCGCCGGGGATGGGCGGGCTCGCGGATCTCCGGCTCGATCGCGCGCAATTCCAGCATCTGCTCCATGTCGATGAAGGCCTGGCGGATCTCGCGGTAGTTCATGCCGAGCGAGAAAAGGGGCGCGTAGACCTGCTGCAGGATGAGGATACAGGCGGTGATCCCGCCGATGCTCATTCGCCCTCCCAGCACCTCGTCGCCGGCGAGAAGGACGACCGCGAGCAGGCCGAGGTTGAGCACGGCCGACTGGACTGTGTTGAGCACCTGAAGCGAACTGTTCGCCTTCACCGCCGCCCGGGCGTAGTCCTCCAGGGCGTCTCCATAGCGGCGCACGAGCCGGTCTTCCGACCCGAAGCTCTTGATCGTCTCGTAGTTCATCAGCGCGTCGACGGCGAGGCCCGCCGCCCGGCTGTCGGCCTCGTTGAGCTCACGTCGATGGCGGATGCGCCAGTCGGATATGGCGAAGGTGAAGACGGTGTAGATGACGATGGTCGTGACCGCGACCGCCGCCAGGCGCCAGTTGAAGCGGATGGTCAGGACATAGGCCGCCATCGTCAACTCGAGCGCCGTCGGGCCGAGGTTGAACACCACGCTGCGAAGCAGGAAGTCGGTGGATCGCGCGCCGCGGTCGATCAGCCGCGCCAGCGCCCCGCTCTGCTTGCCCTGGTGAAAGTTGAGCGAAAGCGAGAGGGAGTGGGCGAAGGTCTCCGCCGCCGATTGGGCGAGGGCGCGCTGGGACACCGGCGTGAAGATCGCGTCCCGTACATAGGGCGCCGCCGCCGCCAGGAACCGGAGCGCCACATAGCCAAGGACGAGCCCGGCAAACCCGATCCAGAGCTGTTCATGAGCGCCCCTGCCGCGCGCCAGGCGATCGATCGCACGGGAGATGAGCAGGGGACCGACCACACCGGTCCACTTGCCGACGATGACCAGCGCAAGGGCCACGGCGAGGCGGCTCTTCAGGCGCGGCGCCCGCGACCGGAGCACCAGCCGCACGAGATCGGCCATGGACGACCAGAACCCGAACCTCGACGTGTCCGCGGCCGGCGCCGACCCTGCCGATGCCAGGTGAGGGCTCACGCGTTCCCTCCCCGCTCGAACACCAGGGTCGTCTGCACCCCGCCGGCCGGCGTCACCCACACGATCCGCCACGCCCCCGCGGCGCGGTCCGCCGCGAAGGGCCCCTGTGCGAGCTGCGGCAGCGCCAGCAGCGATGCGTCCACCATGACCTGGGCCGGGCCCGAAGCAGCCTTTAGTTCATGGTCGCCAGGCTGAAGGGGCTCGTCCAGGTCCATCGTGTAGCGTCCGGCCGCATCGGCCACGGCGCGTCCGCGCGGGGCGCCGTCGACCAGCAGGTCCACCATCGCTCCGGGAGCCGCGCGGCCGGACAGCACCGCCCCACCCTTTCGATCCACGTCTAGCGCCGTCACGGCCAGTCGCGGCGCTCCAGATCCGAGGACCACCGCCCCGGCGCCCGAGCGCAGCTGTACGGCAAGGGCCGTCGGCATGATCGCCAGATAGCTTTCCGACTGTACGATCCGGTGATCCTTCGCCATCGACAGGCCAAACAGTCTCACGCCCGTCGTCTCGGGTATCGAAAGCCGCCAATTCCCGTCGGCGCCGACATCGGCGAACAGGGCCTGCCCGGCCGGGGTCGCCAGACGCACGCGCGAACCGGGGTCCGCGGCGCCCTCCAGCCTGACGCGGCCCGCCCAGGAAATGGCGGCCGCGGTTACCGCCGGAGGACGGCCATACGCTGCCTCACCCTCGGCGCCGGGTCCCTTTGCCGAGGCCGATGTCGGCCGCACCGGGCCTGCCGGCGCGCACCCGACGAGGACCGCGAGGACTAGCGTGAGAGCGATGGTGTCTGGTACGGCCAAATTCTTTCGATCGTCCTGCGCGCCAAGCGCCGTCGCGGGACACGTTCGGCGAAGCAGCGCGTGCATCGCCGCGACACCGCTTTCTGGAGAAATTCTTCGATTATGTCGACCGCCACCCCGGCCATCGGCTCCATCTGCGTCTACTGCGGCTCCTCGGACGCCGCCGACCCCACATGGCTCATGGCGGCCGCCCAGCTTGGCCGCGCCCTCGCCGAGGCGGACATCCGTCTGGTGTACGGCGGCGGGGGGGTCGGCCTGATGGGGGCCTGCGCGCGCGCTGCGCTCTCGTCCGGCGGGCGGGTCCTTGGCGTCATTCCGGAGTTCCTGCTCGACCGCGAAGGCGCGGTTCCTGGCGTCGAGACGGTCGTCGTCCAGTCGATGCACCAGCGGAAGATCCGAATGTTCGAGGAGGCGGACGCCTTCGCCGTTCTTCCCGGCGCTATCGGGACCCTCGAGGAGGCGATCGAACTCATCTCATGGCGGCGGCTCGGCTTGCATGAGAAGCCCATCGCGTTCTGGAATCCGGATGGGTTCTGGGCGCCCCTGATTTCGCTTTTCAAGAGTTTCGTCGACCGCCGCCTCGTTCCGCCGAGTTTCCGCGATTGCTGGATTACGGTCGAGAAGGTGGATCAGCTGATCCCCGCTCTGCAGGCGATGCCTACGGATGTGAGCGTCGATCGTCACATGAGAGCGCGAACCTGAGACTCAGGTCTTGCACTGACGCAGCGGCAGTCGCCTGAAGCTTAGCTGGCGCGCAACGTACAGATTCGACATTGTATCAATTCGGACATAAAATCCTGGGAGATCGCGTTTAGCTTTGTCTTAAACGGCTGGAAATTGCTCGGATTTTCCGTGATCGCGGCAGATCCGACTCGACCTGGGCGGCGGCCGTTCGACGAAGCGAGCTTCGCTCTGTCACGGGGTAACAAAAGTGAAAATTGCCACAGTTCATCTTGGCTTTCACAAGACTGGCAGCACGTTTATTCAATCCGCAGCGCATAAGAATTTTCATTCACTACTTCGAAATAATTTATACTTCAGGAGAGAGATAGGGTACCCGGCGCATCATCCTCAGGCCTGGTCGATACTCGAACATGACTTCTCTGGCCTCGATCGCATAATCGAGGAAGCTGAAGTTTCCGGCGCTAGCAACCTGTTGATCTCATCGGAGGAGCTGGAGAGCCTGGTCTTCAAGCCAGACCTCGCGATCGAGGTCGGGCACCGGCTGCTCGACGCCAACTATGACCAGGTCGTCTTCGCGATGTTCCTGAGAAATCCGGCCGAGACGTTCTGGAGTATCTATTCAGAAATCAGCAAGCACATATACGTCGATCCGATCGCGATGCTTACGGATACGCTCCGCCTCGGATATGTCTATGTCGAGCGGCCGCACTCCCGGACAATAAAGTCGCCCTACTGGCACTTTTGCTTCGACCATGGGACCTATGTTCCGCGCTTTAACGAGGCTCTCAGGCGCAGTCGTCGCGGAAACCAACTGGGCGCCCGCGCCTACAGCTATCACGATGCAGACACGTTCCTCGGGCGGCGTTTCTTCGCCGACCTGGGCGTGCTTGACGCCATCAAGGTTCTGCCCTCGGGCGGAGCGCGAAACGGGCGTCTCACTCAGGATACGGTCCAGGCCAACTATCTTGAGCGCGCAATGGGCCAGTTCACTCCGGGCATGGCTCGGATGCTTGAAGGGCGCGTCCGCGAACGCACCCAGTTCTCCACAGAGGAGCGCGCGGCGATCGCGAACGTCATCGACAAACGATTCGGCGCAGGCCTTCCCCGCGCCCTTCTCCCCGCTTGACGTCGGCGGAGGTTGGGTGAGTCGCCACGCGTGCGCGGGCTGCCCGCGCTTGATCGCGCCGAGCGGTTCGCCCGTCTCGCCGCTCAGTCGTCCCGGTGGACGCGCTCGCGCCGCTCGTGGCGCTCCTGCGCCTCGAGAGCCAGGGTAGCGATCGGACGCGCCTGCAGTCGGGCCAGACCGATGGGCTCGCCCGTCTCCTCGCAGTAGCCGTAGACGCCATCCTCGATCCGGCGCAGGGCCTCGTCGATCTTGGAAATCAGCTTGCGCTGACGATCTCGCGTCCGAAGTTCAAGCGCACGATCCGTTTCCGACGAAGCGCGATCCGCAAGATCGGGATGGTTCTCCGTCTCCTTCTGAAGGTGGGTCACCGTCTCGCGCGATTCGCGGAGGATATCCTCTTTCCAATTCAAGAGCTTAAGCCGAAAATACTCAAGCTGCCGATCGTTCATGAACGGCTCGTCTTCCGACGGAACGTAATCTTCCTCAATCAACTGAACCGAAGATGCCTGCATCCACGCCTCACCTGTGCCTCCCCCGGCGCAGCCGAGCGGACTGCGGGAGCCGGGCTTATAGCAAAACGGGCAACTGCGGCAATGCGGCAGGAGCGCCGTTCCGCACCGAACCGCAAATACTTGGAACTCAGGCCTATTTGGCGCGCGTCGCCCATGGTAGGCGCCGGAAAAACCTGAACGGAGAGGGTGCGGGGATGAGGAACTCGATTCTGCTGGCGGGCGCCGCCGGCGCAGTCCTCGCGGCGGGGCAAGGCTGGGCGCAGGCGGAACGGTCGCTGGTCGGGTTTTCCGCCGAAGGCGCGGCCGCCGAGCGAGCCCTGGAGGGACGATTCGACTCGAACCTTTCCGCCTCCGACATTCGCCAGCGCCTCGAGCTGATGTCCTCCGAGCCCAACCAGGTCGGGTCGCCACACGACAAGGCGAACGCCGAATACACGCTCCAGAAATTCAAGGAGTGGGGCTGGGACGCCCGGATCGAGGTGTTCCAGGTCCTCTATCCCACCCCCAGAGAACAGTCCCTGAGCCTGCTCGGGGCCCAACCGTTCCAAGCGACCCTCACGGAGCCGCCGATCCCAGGCGATCCGAGCACCGATCGTCAGGCGGGCGGCCTGCCCGCCTATCTCGCCTACGCCGGCGAAGGCGACGTCACAGCCCCGCTCGTCTACGTCAACTACGGTATGCCGGCCGACTATGAGGAGCTCCGGCGGCTGGGCGTCGACGTTAAGGGCAAGATCGTCATCGTCCGCTACGGCGCGGGCTGGCGTGGTCTCAAGCCCAAGCTCGCCTTCGAGCACGGCGCAGTCGGCTGCATCATCTATTCCGATCCAGCGGATGACGGCTACGCCACGGCCGAACCTTATCCGAAAGGCGCGCAGCGCCCCGAACGCGGCCTGCAGCGCGGCTCGGTCATCGACATGGCCATCCAGTCTGGCGACCCTCTTACCCCGGGAATCGGGGCCGTCGAGGGCGCGCCCCGGATCTCCCGCTCCGAAGCCAAGACGATCCTGAAGATCCCCGCCCTGCCGATCTCCTGGGGCGACGCCCAGCACTTCCTCGCCGCGCTCGATGGCCCCGTCGCGCCCAAGGCCTGGCGCGGCTCCCTGCCCTTCACCTATCACGTGGGCGGCGGGCAGTCGGCGACAGCGCGCCTGGTGGTGAAGTCCGACTGGAACATGAGGCCGCTCTACGACGTCATCGCGATCCTCCCCGGATCGCGCGAGCCCGACCAGTGGGTGGTGCGCGGGAATCACCGGGACGGCTGGGTGTTCGGGGCCGAGGACCCGCTCTCCGGCCAGACCGCCCTGATGGAGGAGGCCAAGTCGCTCGGGGCCTTGGCCAAGTCCGGCTGGCGCCCCGCCCGCACCATCGTCTACGCCAGCTGGGACGGCGAAGAGGCCGGTCTCCTGGGCTCCACCGAGTGGGCCGAAGCCCACGACAAGGAGCTGAAGAAGAAGGCGGTCGTCTACATCAACTCCGATGGAAACGGCCGCGGGTTCCTGCGCGTGGAGTCGAGCTATTCGCTCCGCGCCCTCGTCGACGGCGTCGCCGGCGACGTGCGCGATCCCGAGACCAGCGCCTCGGTGCGGCAACGCGGCATTGCCGCAGTCGAGGTGTCCGCAGCGGCCCAGAACGCCACGCCTGAAGCCAAGGCGATGGCCAAGAGTATCGGCGAGCCTGGGCAATACCCGATCGGGGCGATGGGTTCGGGCTCAGACTACACGCCCTTCGTGCAGCATCTGGGCGTCGCCTCGATCAATCTCGGATACGGCGGCGAAGGCGCCACCGGCGGCGTCTACCACTCAGCCTACGACACCTACACGCACTACGAGCGGTTCGGAGATCCGGGCCTGGTCTATGGCGTCACCCTCGCCCAGACCGGCGGTCGGCTCGTGCTGAGGGCGGCGGACGCCGACATCGAACCCTTCGCCTTCGGCAATGTGGCGAGCACGGTCTCGATGGAAATCGACGAACTCGAAAAACTCGCCTCGACCGAGCGCGAACGCGGTGAGACGTTGAATCGCCTGCTCGGCGATAAGGCCTATGCTCTCGCCGCCGACCCAACGCAGAGTTGGGGACCTCCCGAAGAGCTTCAGCCCGCGCCGACCCTGGATTTCGCCCCGCTCAAGACCGCCGTGGCCCGGCTGAAGACGAGCGCCCAGGCCTATGACGCGGCCGCGGCGCGCCCTGCGCCGGCCGACCGCCGCGCTCAGGCCGACGCCATCCTGCAGCAGACGGAACAGGCGCTCACCGATCCGCAAGGCCTGCCCAACCGGCCATGGTACGTGAACCTGATCTACGCGCCTGGCGTGCTCACCGGCTACGGCGCGAAGACCCTCCCTGGGGTCCGCGAAGCCATCGAAGGGCGCCGCTGGGCCGAGGCGAGCGAGTACATCCAGCGCACCGCCGCTGCGCTCGATGTCCTAAGCGGAAATCTCGACAGGGCCACGCGCCTGCTGGCGCAGTAACTATGGAGGCGGGCGCGATGAAACGGCCCCTGGCGCGCGCCATGACTGCGGTGGCGGCGATCCTCGCCACGCCAGCGATGGCATCGGAAATCCCGGGCTTCCCGGCCGACAAGGCCGCGGCCGAGCGTGCGCTGGAGGCCCGTTTCGACGCCGGCCTCTCCGCACAGGAGATCCGCGAGCGCATGCGCCAGATGGCGGCTGAGCCCAATCAGGTCGGCTCGCCCCATGACAAGGCGAACGCGGAGTTCACCCTCCAGCAGTTCAAGGAATGGGGCTGGGACGCGCACATCGAGACGTTCGAGATCCTCTATCCCACGCCCAGGGAGCAGTCGCTGCAGCTGCTGGGCCCGAGCCCCTACTCCGCCACCCTCACCGAACCGCCGATTCCTGGCGACGCCACGTCCAACCGTCAGGCCGGCGGCCTACCCGCCTATCTCGCCTACGGCGGCGAGGGCGACGTCAGCGCGCCGCTGGTCTACGTGAACTACGGCATGCCCGACGACTACGAGGAGCTTCGGCGCCTCGGCGTCGACGTGAAGGGCAAGATCGTCATCGCCCGCTACGGCGGGGGATGGCGCGGCCTCAAGCCCAAGCTGGCCTACGAGCACGGCGCCATCGGCTGCATCATCTACTCGGACCCCGCCGACGACGGCTACGCCACGGCCGAACCCTATCCGAAGGGCCCCTCGCGTCCGGAGCGCGGGCTCCAGCGTGGCTCGGTGATGGATTCTACGCTTGGTTCCGGCGATCCGCTCACGCCCGGCTACGGCTCGGTCGCCGGCGCGCCCCGGATCGATCGCTCGACCTCGCCGATGATCCTCAAAATACCGGCGATCCCTATCTCGTGGGGTGACGCGGTCCACTTCCTGGAGCCAATGGGCGGCCCGGTCGCCCCGAAGAGCTGGCGCGGCGCCCTGCCGATCACCTACCGCGTGGGCGGCGCGACAGGCGCGCCTGAAGTCCATCTCGTCGTCCGGTCCAATTGGAACCAGGCCACCATCTACGACGTCATCGCCATGATGCCGGGCGCGCGCCATCCCGATGAATGGGTGGTCCGCGGAAATCACCGCGACGGCTGGGTGTTCGGCGCGGAAGATCCGCTCTCGGGCCAGACCGCCATGATGGAAGAGGCCAAGGCGATCGGCGCCTTGGCGAAGACGGGCTGGCGGCCCGATCGGACGATCGTCTACGCCAGCTGGGACGCCGAGGAGCCGGGTGTCATCGGCTCGACCGAGTGGGCCGAGACCCACGCCAACGACCTCGCGCGCAAGGCCGTTCTCTATGTGAACTCGGACAACATCGACCGCGGTTTCGTGCGTGCGGAGGGAAGCCCGTCCCTCCAGGCCCTGTTCGACTCCGTCATAACGGATGTCCCCGATCCGGAGCAGAAGGTCAGTCTCGAACAGCGGGCCATCGCCCGGCTCGGCGTGGCGGCGACCTCGCCCTCGGCCAGCCCCGAGATCAAGGCGGCGGCGCACGCCGCGGCGGGCGGGAATCTGCCGATGTCCGCGCCGGGGTCCGGGTCCGACTACGAGGTGTTCGTCCACCACCTGGGCCTCGCCTCCATCGACGTCTCGTTCGGAGGGGAAGGCCAGTCGGGCGGCGTCTACCACTCAGCCTACGACACCTTCGAGCACTACGACCGCTTCGGCGATCCGGGCTTCGCCTATGGCGTCGCCCTGGCCAGGACCGCCGGACGGGTCGTGTTGCGGGCGGCGAACGCACCCTTGGCGCCGTTCCGGTTCGCCGATGTGGCTAGCACGATGGCGGCGCAGATCGAGGAACTGAAATCCCTGGCCCGTTCGGAGTCCGAGCACGATCGGCAAATGAACTTGCTGGTCGACGCGAAAGCCTACGCCCTGGCCGCGGATCCGACCGAGCCTTGGGGCAATCCGGAAACCCGGAAGGCCGCACCTGCGCTGGATTTCGCGCCTCTGGATGCGGCGCTCGCCCGCCTGAAAGCCAGCGCCGCGACGTTCGATGCGGCGGCGGACCATCCCGCCGCCGACGCGCGCCTGGACGAGGCGAACGCGCGCCTCCAGGGCGCTGAACAGGCGCTCGCCCCGCCCGAAGGCCTGCCTGGACGCCCCTGGTACCGAAACCTCGCCTACGCACCGGGCGTCTATACGGGGTACGGAACCAAGACCTTGCCGGCGATCCGCGAGCCGATCGAGCAGCGGCGGTGGGCTGACGCTGCTGCGGCGATCCCGCTCACCGCGACGGCGATCGACCATCTGGCGAACCGGCTCGACGAAGCGTCGCGCTTGCTGACGCATTGAGCTAAAGCCGGCGCGCAGCCGACAAGAAGTCCAATGATACGAGAGCGTCGAACCCGCATCGTCGCCACCCTGGGTCCCGCGAGCCGGGCGCCGCACAAGGTGCTCGAACTGGCTCGCGCGGGCGTGGATGTATTTCGACTGAACTTCAGCCACGGCGCTCATGAAGATCACGCCGCGGCCCTCGAAGCGATCCGCTCCGCCGAGGCCACGATCAACCGGCCACTGGCCGCCCTCGGCGATCTGCAGGGGCCGAAGTTCCGCATTGGAACGTTCCAGACCGGCGCCATCTCGATCGGTTCGGGCCAGAGGCTGCGTCTGGACGGGAACCCGGAACCGGGCGACTCGCGCCGGGTCTTCCTGCCCCACCCCGAGGTGCTCCGCGTGCTTCGCCCCGGCGTGGAGATCCTGCTGGACGACGGCAAGGTGCGGCTGGTCGTTCGAGAGGCCGGCGCGGACTACGCCGACGTCGAAGTGACCGCGGGCGATCGGCTCTCCGACCACAAGGGTCTGGCGGTCCCGGGCGTGACGATCCCGACCCCGGCTCTGACCGACAAGGATCGCACGGACCTCGAATTCGCCCTGCGCATCGGCGTTGACTGGATCGCCCTCTCCTTCGTGCAGCACCCGGGCGACATGACGGACCTGCGCCGCCTCGTCGCCGGCCGCGCCGCCATGCTGGCCAAGATCGAAAAGCCCGCGGCCCTCGAGCATCTCGAAGCCATCCTCGACGTGAGCGATGGGCTGATGGTGGCGCGAGGCGACCTGGGAGTGGAGCTCGCTCCCGAGGAGGTGCCGGTGGCGCAGAAGGCCATCGTGCGCGCCGCGCGCCATCGGGGCACGCCGGTGATCATCGCCACCCAGATGCTGGACTCGATGACCTCGAGCCCCGCCCCCACGCGAGCGGAGGCGTCGGACGTCGCCAATGGGGTCTACGAAGGCGCCGACGCCCTGATGCTGTCGGCGGAGACGGCAGTTGGCGCCTATCCTCTGCAGGCCGTCGAGATGATGGACGCCATCATCCGGCGGGTGGAGGCCGACCCGAGCCTCCCCCGGATCCTTCGCGCTGAGCACGAGAGCGACGAGGACACGGACGCCGTCATCGCAGCGGCGAACCGGGCCGCCCAGGCGCGGACCACCGCCTGCCTGGTCGCCTACACCAACAGTGGATTGACCGCCCGGCGCCTCGCCCGCGAACGCCCGGTGCATCCGATCCTCGCCCTCACGCCCCGCATCGAGATCGCCCGTCGCCTCGGCGTCGTCTGGGGTCTGGAGCCGCGGATGGCCGTACAGGCCGCCGATGTGACCGAGCTGAGCGACGCCGCCGCGCGCATGGCCAGCGACCTCGGCCTTGCGCCTCCCGGAGAGCGGATCGTGATCATCTCCGGTCCGCCCGGCGGTCGGCCAGGCGCGGCGGACATGATGCGCCTGGTGCATGCACCGCCTGCGCGTGTTTCGTAAACGTTTGCCGCGACGCGACATCGAAAGGCGCTTTTGAAGGCGCTACCGCTGGCCGTCGGCCCTTGCTCTGTTTAAAGATTGCAATGGGCGAGCCCGTCTCGCCGCCGGACAACAGGGGCGCTGCGATTGCGAACGGCATGAGCGGAGCGGCGGACTTTCATATCGAGACGATCGGCGAGGACCGTTCGGCGATCCTGACCGGGGACTGGACCGCTGTCGGGATGGGCAACGCGGCGGACCGGTTGGCCCAAAGCCTGCGCAAGGAAGGCGGCATCCGGGTCGACCTGACCCAGATCGGCCAATGCGACACGTCAGGGGCGTACGGCGTCCTCCGGGCGGTGGGAGCAGACGGCGGCCAGAAGCGGGTCGTCGCGCCCGCGCCGGTCCAGCAGCTGCTGACGCTTGTCGCCGACGCGCTCAAGGTCGACCGGACTCCCCAGCCGGTCCGGCGGCCACTCTACGAGTTGATTGAGCGCATCGGCCACGGGGTGGCCGACTTGGGCGCCAACCTCGTCGACTTCATGGTGTTCAACGGCCACCTCCTGGTTGCGACCGGGCGCGCGCTCAGGAATCCGCGCCGGATCCGTTGGGCGTCCGTCTTCTCGCTGGCCGAGCGCGCAGGCCTGGATGCGATCCCGATCGTGTCCCTCACGAGCTTCTTCATCGGCGCGGTCGTGGGTTTGTTGGGGGCGAACCTCCTGAGGAGGTTCGGTGCGCAGGTCTTTGCGGTTGAGCTGATCGGCGTCGCCGTCCTCAGGGAATTCGATGTCCTCATCACGGCCCTCCTCCTCGCCGGCCGATCCGCCTCCGCCTTCACCGCCGAAATCGGCGCCATGAAGATGAACCAGGAGATCGACGCCATGCGGGTCCTGGGCGTGGACCCCTTCGACGCCCTGGTCTTCCCGCGCTTCGCGGCCCTGTTCCTGACCATACCCTTGCTCGTATTCGTCGCCTGTCTCTCGGGCCTCGCAGGTGGGCTGTTGGTTTCCGTCACGGCGCTCGGATTGAATGTCGCCGGTTTTCTCCACCGTCTGGTGGAAAACATTGGCCCGACCCAATTTTGGGTGGGAATGTCCAAGGCTCCGATCATGGCGTTGGTGATCGCCGGGATTGGCTGCCGCGAGGGTCTCGAAGTCGGAGGGGATGTGGAGTCGCTTGGCCGTCACGTGACTTCGGCAGTAGTCCAGGCGATCTTCAGCGCGATCCTGATCGATGCGGCCTTCGCCTTGATCTACATGGAGCTCGACATATGAGCGCCGGCGACGAGGATCCACTCGACCCCGACGCCCCTCCGGTCGAGGTTCGGGGCCTGGTCAACCGCTTCGGTGACCACGTCGTGCACGATCATCTCGATCTGACGATCCCGCGGGGTCAGATCGTGGCGGTTGTCGGAGGATCGGGCGCCGGCAAGTCCGTGCTTCTGAATACGATCATTGGCCTGCGCGAGCCGCAGGGGGGATCGGTCAAGGTGTTTGGGCAAGACATCCGCTACGCGCGGCGGCGCACCTGGACGGCGATCGAGCGCCGCTGGGGGGTTCTGTTTCAGCAGGGCGCGCTCTGGTCGAACCTGACCGTCAAGGAGAACGTCACAGCCCCAATGTACGAACACACCAGCCTGCCTCAACATGAAATCAGTGAGCTGGCCGACCTCAAGATCGCGCTGACCGGCCTTCCGGCCGGAACCGGCGCCTTGAAGCCCTCGGAATTATCCGGAGGAATGATCAAGCGTGCGAGCCTCGCGCGCGCGCTGGCGCTCGATCCCGAGCTACTGTTCCTCGATGAACCGACTTCGGGACTCGACCCCATCAGCGCCGGCGCCTTCGACAACCTGATCAAGGAGCTGTCCGAGAGCCTGAGGCTGACAGTGTTCATGATCACGCATGATCTCGACAGCCTCTACGCCATCACCGATCAGGTGGCCGTGATCGCAGACAAGCACGTGGTCGCAATGGGTTCGGTCCACGAACTGGAGAAATCGGACCACCCCTGGATCCATACCTACTTCATGGGGCCGCGTGGGCGCGCTGCGGCCACCCATGCTTCGGCGACGCCGGCGGGGGCCTGATGGAGCGAAACGCAAACTATTTCCTGGTCGGCCTGATCTCGACCGTGCTGCTCATCGGCCTGGTGGTCTTTTTCGTCTGGCTTGGCGGCAGCAAGCTGCGGCGAGACTACGATCTCTACGACATCGTCTTCCGGGGACCGGTGCATGGCGTCTCCCAGGGCGGCGAGGTCGACTTCAACGGAATCAAGATCGGAACGGTCGACAAGATCAGCCTGGACCCGAAGGACGCCCAGCTGGTCATCGCGCGGGTCAGCGTCGCACCCGATGTACCGATCCGGCAGGACTCTTACGCGGTCCTGGAGCCGCAGGGGATCACCGGGATCAACTACATTCAGATCTCCGCCGGCACCCTGAGCAAGCCGCTTCTGAGGGACACTGTCCCCGAAGGCGTTGTCCCGCGGATTCAGGGTCGCCGTGACGTGCTCTCCGACCTCCTTTCGAACGGCGCAGTCATCGCGCAGCGAGCGATCCAAGGGCTCGACCAGCTGAACAAGCTCGTGTCCGACAAAAACGTGAAAGCCATCAGCTCGGTGCTCAGCGATCTGCAGGCCGTCACTGCCGAGGCGCGCGAGCACAAGACGGTCATCGCCGACGCCCAGAAGCTGGTCCAGGACAGCGATGCGGCCGTCAAACAGATCGGGGAGCTCTCCCACTCCACCAACACGCTCGTGAACGGGCAAGGCAAGGTGACCCTGACCAAGCTCGACGGCGCGCTGGACGAGATGAAAGGCGCCACCGCGAAGCTGCACGACATTCTCAACAAGCTCGAGGGCCCCACCGTCGGCTTCGCCCAGACGGGCTTCCCGCAGCTCACCGGCGCCATCCAGAGCGTGCAGTCGGCGGCGGAGCACCTGGATCGCGTGCTCACCGAAGTTGAAGCCAATCCGCGCGGCGTGTTCAGCAAGCCGCCCGCCAAGGAAGTGCAGGTCAAGCCATGACGGGGACGGGCGCCTCCGCCATCCGACGGTCTCTGATCCTGGGGCTCGCCCTCGCCGTAGTCGCGGGCGCCCTGGCCGGTTGCATCAATTTGTTCCCGTCGGAGAAGCCGGCTCAGCTCTATCGCTTCACCTACACGGGCGCCGCGGCCGCCCCTGCCCCGTCACCGGCCGGCGCGCCTTTCACGGTTCGTGCGATCATCGCCAACTTCTCGCCCGGCGCCAGCGGGGACCGGATCCTGACCGTGCGCGGCGAGACTGTGGCCCACATCTCCGACGGACGTTGGGTTGAGATGGCAAACTCGCTCTTGGACGAGGCCCTCCACGCGGCCTTCGCGGGCCGCGGGCCGGCCTCCGTCTTCGCCAAGGGCGAGCTTGGCCCCACCGACTATCGGCTGACCTTGGCGGTTCCGGTGTTCGAGGCGCGTTACCTTGGAGGTCCGACGCAAGCGCCCACCGTAGTCGTCGAGATCGCCGCCTCTCTTGGCAGGCTCGGTGAGGCCTCAGCCCGCCGCGAACGGGTGTTTCACGCGGAGGCCCGCGCAGACTCGAACACGATCGCAGCGATCGTGGCCGCCTTCGACACCGCCGTCACCCAGGTGCTCGACCAGCTGGTCACGTGGACGAACGCGAAAGGGGCGACCTAGCCGGAACGGCGGCGGACGCCACCCTAAATCGGCCCCAGGGCGCCGCCCGCGGCGATCAGCGTGTTGTGCAGCAGGCAGGCCACAGTCATCGGCCCGACCCCCCCAGGCACGGGCGTGATCCAGCCCGCCACCTCGCTCGCCTCGTCGAACGCCACATCGCCGACGACACGCGTCTTGCCGGCGGCCGCCCGAACCGGATTCTTCGAGGGAACGCGGTTGATGCCGACGTCGATCACGGCTGCACCCGGCCGGATCCAATCGCCGCGGACCATCTCGGGCCGCCCGACGGCCGCGATCACGATCTCGGCTTCGCGGCAGACATCCGGCAGATCGCGCGTGCGCGAGTGGGCGATCGTGACGGTGCAGTCGGCGTCCAGCAGCAGGCCGGCCACGGGTCTTCCGACCAGCTGGGACCGGCCGATCACCAGGGCTCGCTTTCCGCGCAGGTCTCCCACAGTATGCTGCAGGAGCATGAGGCAGCCTAGCGGCGTGCACGGGACAAGGCCTGGTCGCCCCGCGAAGAGGAGTCCGGCGCTCGTTGGCGTCAGTCCGTCCACGTCCTTGGCCGGATCGAGCAAGGCCAGGGCCGGGCCGGAGTCGAGGCCAGGGGGGAGCGGCAGCTGAAGAAGGATCCCGTGGATCATGGGGTCCGAGTTCAGGCTGTCGATGAGCGCCATGAGCTCGGCCTGCGACGTGTCTCGCGAGAGCCGATGGTCCACCGAGTGAAAACCGTCGGCCCGGCTCTGCTCGACCTTCGACCTGACGTAGATCTGGCTGGCTGGATCGTCACCCACCAGGACCACGGCAAGGCCAGGCGGAAAGCCACGCTCGGCGTGAAAGGCCGTCACTCCGGCGGCGACTTGGGCCCGCAACGCCTCGGCGCGCGCCTTTCCGTCGATCAACACCGCGCTCATCAATCCACTCCGTACATCGAGTCGTAGGGATCCAGCTTGCCCGCTTCCGCATCTGCCACGCTCACGGCGGGCCAGCCCGCGTGACCGGAGGCGCTTGCGCGCCAGGCGTCCGCCACCAAGTTGCGAAGGGCCGAGGCGCCCGCCGCCAGCCGTTCAGCGACGAAGCGCTGCGCCTGCGGATCGGCGCTGGAGAATGCGCCCGACTTGTAGAGCGCATATAGCGGCTCGACCTGCCGAGCGGTGGCGGCGAGGTAGTCTGCCGTCCACGTCCTGATCGCGCACGCGCAGTCGCGATATGGGGTCATGTCGGCCTTTGCGACCGCGGGATCCACGTGGTCGTGCACGAAGGGACCTTCGAAAGGTCCGTGGATATGCTCCTGGGTGTAGCCCTCAGGATTCGGGAACGGTCCCCAGCCATTGAAATGAACCGTCACGTGGAGCGGCTGGCTGCCATCGCCGACATAGTGGGCGAGCGCGCCAAGGTCCCGAAGCGTAAGCTCTTGTCGACGGGCGAGATCGGTCCGGAACCAGGCCCGATGCCTCGCGTCCGAAACGTGCTCGGCCGCCGCCGCCTCGATCCGCCAGAACGCAAAGTCCTTCACCAGCTGCTGCCAGCCATCGACGATCGCATAGGGCAGGTAACCGGCCTTCCAGCCGTCGGAATTGACCGCCCTCAGGGCCGTTTCATATCCCGCCCGCGTCTCTGGGAGATCCGAAAGGGCGGGACCGCCGAACATCTTCCCGTCGTCGCCCAGGTCGATGAAGTGCCCCGGATCGCGGTCGCTGTCGTGGGTCCTGCCGGAATCCTTCCAGCGATCCGGCTCACGCGCCAGTTCTCCCACGGCTTCGGCGCTCTCGGCCGTCCGCAGGAAGGCGGGAAGGTTGTCTGGCAATGTTTCCACCGCCAGACGGCCGATGATCCGATGACCGGTCGAGCCCCACGCCAGCGCGGATCCCGCGGGAGCGATGAGCGCACAGGCGATCAGCGCGAGACGTCGAAAGTGTCGGCGAGGCATGACTCTCCATGCCCACCCGGCGCCTGCGCCGCAAGCTTCAAGCGCCACATTGGCGACTGCACGCTTGATGACGGATCACAAGCCGCCTCACGGCCTTGTGAAAAAATGCCGTCCCGCTTCGACCGCGCCGGAATATTTGAGTTTATCTTCGAAACTGCGGTACTCGCCTCGTGTTTGTCGACAAACGAACGTAAATGCAGGCGTCGAAATCAGAATTCATTCCCCTTCATTACTTGAGTTTCGACTTCTGCAAACATGGTGAAATTCAGGGTTGCGCGGGGTCGATCACCTCGTTAGCCTCCATATCATTAGAACGAGGCTGCCCTGGAGGGGGTTCTTGAAACGTGTGTTCGCGGCCACTGCGGCTGCGGCGATGATGGCTTTTGCCATGACCGCCAGCGCCCAGACCATGGACCCCGTCGGCGACCTTATCGGCGCCGTCGCGGCCAAGGTGCAGCCGCTGCTGAAGCCCTTCCTTCTCGTGGCGAGCCTGTATCACGAAGGCCACGGAATCCGGGCGCGGGATTCCCTCGGCTGCCCCGTCGTCCCAATGAGGACTGCAGCCGTGGACGGCGTCAGGATCCGCCGCCACACCTTGCTCTTCATCAAGGAGACCGTCGGCCTGCGGATGCCGGACGGCCGGCTGCATGACGGCTACTGGTACGCCTCGGACGTCGGCGGCGCGATCCACGAAGGCCGCATCGATCTGTTCACGGGCCGAAGCGCGGCGTCCATGGGGCCGCTGATGCATCTCAACCTCTCCAGGCTCACCGTCGAGCCCGTCGGCGAATTTGCCGGCTGCCCGATCGCCTGACCCCGTGAACGCCGGCCGCCCGACCCGCGTTTTGAAGCGATCCCCCCATAAATTCCGTCATCGCCGGGCGTCAGTCCCGGCGACCCATGGTAAGGCTTGACGAGAGCTTGGCCGTGGTCGCGCTGAGCGCGGCCATGACGGATCTTGGGACGGCCATGCGGTCGACCGGTCTTCCAGATAGTTCGTGATGAACAAGCGGTCTTCCCGCAGCGCCAGGTCGTTCGGCCCGTCGTGGGCGCGCTCAGCG
>DASXGQ010000177.1:0-26725 GCA_036488995.1 Caulobacteraceae bacterium | reverse complement strand
CGGCGCCTGCAGCGGAGCAAACGCCTCGACGCTCAAGGTTATCGGCGCGTCAGGAAAGGGCATTCCGGCACGCCGCCGCCATGGCGAAGGGCGTCAATGCCGCCGCGGCGAGGGCGTAGGCGGCAAGCATGGCCAGGGGCGTGATCCAGGGAAGGCCGGTCTGGAAGTTCTCGATCGCCGCGCCTCCGAAGATCACCGGCGGAGTGAGCAGCGGCAGGACGATCAGGGCGATCAGGAGGCCGCCGCGACGACTGGCCAGGGCCAGGGCCGCACCGGCTCCGCCAAGGAAGGCGAAGGCCAGGCCGCCCAGCGCGGCGGCGAGAGCCAGGAGCGGCGCAGCCTGCGGCTTCGCCCCCAGGGCGATGGCGGCGACCGGGGTCGCCAGGGCGAGCGGCGCCCCCACCACCATCCACTGGGCGAGGCACTTCACCGTGGCGACGATCTCCAGCGGCAGGGGCCCAAGACAGAGGAGGTCGAGCGCCCCGTCCTCGAAGTCGCGTTCGAACATCCGCTCGAGCGAAAGAAGGCTCGCCAGGGCAAGCACGACCCACGCGACCCCGCCCGCCACACGGGCCAGGCGGGCGGGCTCCGGGCCGAGGCTGAGGGGGAGCATGACGGAGGCGCAGGCCAGGAAGCCGACCGCCAGAGCCGCGCCGCCGCCGCGACCCCAGGTGAGGGCGAGTTCGCGTCGAAGGAGGACGCCGATCATGCGGCGCCCGCCAGTCCGACTTCGCGCGCCCCGATGGGCAGCGGGTCGTGCACCGCGGCGAGGATCAGGCCGCCGCGTCCTAGGTGCTCGACCATCAGCTCGCCGACGAGCGCCCTGTGGGTGGAATCGAGGGGAGCGAGTGGCTCGTCCAGGAGCCAGAGGGACCTTGGGCTGGCGGCCAGGCGCGCGAGGGCGAGGCGCCGCCTCTGGCCGGCCGACAGTGCGCGCACAGGAAGGCCGAGCAGGCGCGTGAGCCCCAGGCGCCTGGCCGCTGCCTCAGCGGCCTCCGCCGTACCGCCCGTCCAGCGGACCTGGAAGTCCAGTTCCTCGCCGGCGCTGCGCCCGCTCTTGAGCCCGTCCTGGTGGCCCAGGAGATGGCAACCGAACCGACGGGCGTCTTCGGCTTCGATCGCCCCGTCAGCCCCATCGAAGCGGACATCCCCCGACTCGGGCCGGATGAGCCCCGCGACCGCACGCAGAAGGGTCGTCTTGCCCGCCCCGTTGGGGCCGGTCAGGGCGACCGCCTCGCCGGCCCGCACCATCTCGCTGAACCCCGAGAGCAGACGCCGCTCGCCGCGGGCGAGACAGAGACCCTCAATCCGCAGGCCGATGATCAAGGGTTTGCAGCCGCTGCCGCCGCCAGCGCGCGCAGAGGCGTCGCGCAAGGCGCAGCCGCATGGACGGGCGTCGGCCTAGGCCTTAAGAGGGCGCGGGCCGAGCGGGGACGACGCTGCGAGGTGCGGACGCTGTGTGTCCGCATCGACTTGCGCGTGACGCCCCGCGCCGATCTTCGGACGGCCCTGAACAGTGGAAAGGATCCCCGAATATGCCGTCGCTGGACAGCTTCCAGACCCGCCGCACCCTGTCGGTGGGAGACAAGACCTACGCCTATTACAGCCTTAAGGCCGCCGAGGAAGCCGGACTGTCGGGCATCGCCCGCCTGCCGGTCTCGATGAAGGTGCTGCTCGAGAACCTGCTGCGCAACGAGGACGGAGGATCTGTCTCCAAGGAAGACGTCCAGGCGTTCGCCGACTGGCTCGAGGACAAGGGCACGGCCCAGCATGAGATCAGCTTCCGTCCGGCGCGCGTGCTGATGCAGGATTTCACCGGCGTGCCGGCGGTCGTCGATCTCGCGGCGATGCGCGACGCCCTGGCCAAGCTCGGCGGCGATCCGGAGAAGATCAACCCGCTCAACCCTGTGGACCTGGTGATCGACCATTCCGTGATGGTCGACTTCTTCGGCTCCCCGAAGAGCTTCGCCGAGAACGTGTCCAAGGAATACGAGCGCAACATCGAGCGCTACCGCTTCCTGCGTTGGGGCTCCTCGGCCTTCCGCAACTTCCGCGTGGTGCCGCCCGGCACGGGCATCTGCCACCAGGTAAACCTCGAGCACCTCGCCCAGACAGTGTGGACCGGAACGGAGGGCGACGAGACCACAGCCTTCCCGGACACCGTGGTGGGCACCGACAGCCACACGACGATGGTCAACGGGCTTTCGGTCCTCGGCTGGGGCGTCGGTGGGATCGAGGCCGAAGCGGCCATGCTGGGCCAGCCGATCCCGATGCTGATCCCCGAGGTGATCGGCTTCCACCTGACTAGCAAGCTGCCCGAAGGCGCGACAGCCACAGACCTGGTGCTCACCGTCACCCAGATGCTTCGCAAAAAGGGCGTGGTGGGCAAGTTCGTCGAGTACTTCGGCGATGGTCTCGACAGCCTCACGGTCGAGGACCAGGCGACGATCGGCAACATGGCGCCCGAGTACGGCGCGACCTGCGGCTTCTTCCCCGTCACCCGGGCGACGATCGACTATCTGCTGGCCACTGGACGCGAGCCCGAGCGGGGCGCGCTGGTCGAGGCCTACGCCAAGGCCCAGGGTCTGTGGGTGGAGCCGGGGATGGAGCACCCGGTGTTCACCGACACCCTCGAGTTGGACCTGTCGACGGTGCAGTCGAGCCTCGCCGGCCCGAAGCGCCCGCAGGATCGCGTGCTCCTCACCGACGCCGCCTCGGCGTTCCGCGGAGCCCTGGAAGGCGAGTTCGGCAAGAGCGAGGAGGCGAGCGCACGCCGCATCCCGGTCGATGGCGAGAGCCACGACGTGGGTGACGGCGACGTCGTCATCGCCGCCATCACCTCCTGCACCAACACCTCCAACCCCAGCGTGCTGCTCGCGGCCGGCCTCGTGGCCCGCAACGCCGTGGCCAAGGGCCTGAAGGTCAAGCCGTGGGTGAAGACCTCCCTGGCGCCTGGCTCGCAGGTCGTGACTGACTATCTGGCCAAGGCCGGCCTGCAGGAGCCGCTCGACCAGCTCGGATTCAACCTCGTGGGCTATGGCTGCACGACCTGCATCGGCAACTCGGGCCCGCTGGCCGAGCCGATCTCCAAGGCCGTGCAGGACGGCGACCTGGTCGCGGTCTCGGTGCTGTCGGGCAACCGCAACTTCGAGGGCCGGGTCAATCCGGACGTGCGCGCCAACTATCTGGCCTCGCCGCCGCTGGTGGTGGCCTACGCCCTGGCGGGGACCATGTTGTCCGATCTTGCGACCCAGCCCCTCGGGCAGGGTTCCGACGGGGCGGACGTGTTCCTGAAGGACATCTGGCCGACCAACGAGGAGGTCGCCGCGCTGCAGCGCCAGGTCGTCACCGGCGCCATGTTCGAGAAGCGCTATTCGGACGTCTTCAAGGGCGATTCGCGCTGGCAGAAGATCGAGGTTTCCGGCGGTCAGACCTACGGATGGGAACCGGGTTCGACCTACGTGCAGAATCCGCCCTACTTCGAGGGCCTGACCATGGAGCCGGCCCCGATCAGCGACGTCATCGAGGCGCGAGTCCTGGCGATCTTCGGCGATTCGATCACCACCGATCACATCAGCCCCGCCGGCAACATCCGGAAGACCTCACCCGCCGGCGAGTACCTCTCGCAGCGGCAGGTCAGTCAGGCGGACTTCAACTCGTATGGCGCGCGTCGTGGCAACCATGAGGTGATGATGCGGGGGACGTTCGCGAACATCCGCATCCGCAACAAGGTCACTCCGCAGATCGAGGGCGGCGTGACCAAGCACTTCCCTTCCGGCGAGGTGATGTCGATCTACGACGCGGCGATGAAGTACAAGGCCGAGGGTCGCGGATGTGTCGTCTTCGCCGGCAAGGAGTATGGCACGGGGTCCTCGCGCGATTGGGCGGCCAAGGGCGCGAAGCTGCTGGGCGTGCGAGCGGTCATCGCCGAGAGCTTCGAGCGCATACATCGCTCGAACCTGGTCGGCATGGGCGTGCTTCCGCTGCAGTTCGTCGCCGAGGGCTGGCAGCGCCTGGGGCTGACCGGAGAAGAGATCGTCACCATCCGCGATCTCGAGGACGTGCAACCGCGCCGCCAGCTGATGGTCGAGCTCTATCGCCCGTCCGACGGCAAGATCGCGCGCTTCCCCGTCCGCTGCCGGATCGATACGGCGACGGAACTCACCTACTTCCGCAACGGAGGGGTGCTGAACTTCGTTCTGCGCAATCTCGCGCGCGAAGCCGCCTGATCTACGGTCGAGCTCACGCCTTCGTGAACCGCCGGCCGTCCAAAGTCCGATTATTTCCCAGTCGGATGAGGACGGCCGCGGTTCTGTTCGCGATCAGCGCAATCGGGCTCGCGCCCGGCGCGGCTACGGCCCGCCGCACGCCCGTCGTGGTGGAGCTGTTCACCGCGCAGGGCTGCGTCTCCTGCAACAAGGCCAACGAGGTCATGGCGCGCCTGGCGAGCCGCCCGGACGTGATCACCCTCACCTGGCCGGTCGACTACTGGGACTACCTCGGCTGGAAGGACACGTTCGCCGAGCCGGAGTTCACCGATCGGCAGAAAGCCTACGAGGCTCCGCTGGGCCTGCGCGACGTCTACACCCCGCAGGTGGTCATCGCCGGCGAAGGACAGGCCTCCGGTGATGACGCTGCGGCGGTGGACGACCTGATCGCGCGAGCGCGACGCGGATCTGCGCAGTCGCCTGACATCGTCTTCCAGACGCACGCACGGGTCGCCGTCGGCTTGGGCCGTCGGCCCCATGCCCCGGCCGAGGTCTGGCTGATTCGCTACGAAGCGTCGCCCGGCGAGGTAGAGGTGAAGGCCGGCGACAACCGCGGCGCCCGGCTGACCGAAACGGACGTCGTGCGACAAGTCGTCAAACTCGGTCGCTGGAAGGGGCGTCCCGAGGTCTACAAGGTTCCAGCCGCCGACCAGGAGGGCCTGAGGGAAATCATCCTCGTCCAGGAGCCCAATGGCGGCCGCATCCTTGCGGCGCGTCGGAGATCCGACAAAAGCTGACAGGAGCCTGATGCGTTCGCACGGGACGATGCGAACGTTGAATCAGGCGCGTTCGCGCGACAACCCAAGAGCTGCGCGACAACACTGACATGATGAAGAAAAGACTCGAACGATCCGCGTCAAAGAGGTAATGACACGGTGGCTGTTCAATGCCGAGCCACAAACCGCCAAGGCGGAGTGGGGTGCCGGCCGACCGAAAACCCACGACTCCGAGGGCTGGGGGGGCTGTTCAGGATCCGAAGCCGAAGGCCTCCGATCGACCGACCATGCCTATATGGCTTCCGCATGCGGCAGGGTCCGGTCCGAAAGAAGGTCATTTGGCGTCGTAGCTTGGCCTTTTGAGCCCGCTCTTCGCCGCTGTCACAGGGCACGCGGAGAACCGCTTGTCGCCAGCCACGGTCTCGCAAAGAGAACGCAAGCCCTCTAAGTTGGCGAGGATGGCCCCAGAAACCGGCACAGCGCCGACACCGCATGCCCGCGTAACGCAGGCGGTCTTCTTCGACCGCAGAGAGCTAAACCAGCTCCTGCAACTCTACGGACGAATGGTTGCTGCGGGCCACTGGCGCGATTACGCCATCGACGGCCTCAAGGACGCGGCGGTGTTCTCCGTGTTCCGTCGCGCATCCGAAGCCCCGTATTACCGAATCGAGAAACGCCCCGCGCTCATCGGTCGACAAGGCGCTTGGTCGATCCACGCCCATGGAGGGCTGATCGTGCGCCGCGGGCACGAGCTGGCTCACGTCCTCAGCTTCTTCGATCGAAGACGATTCGAGGTCGTGCGCTAAGGCTCTGAAGGCCGAATCAATAATGGTAAAAAAAAGGCCCCGGCGCCACGCCGAGGCCTTTCGTATTGAGGTTCGGTTAAGCGTCAGCGACGCGCGCTGCCGCCCATGAAAAAGAGCAGGAAGCGGAACAGGTTGATGAAGTCCAGGTACAGGCTGAGCGCGCCGTAGCTCGTGGCCACGCTGGCCGCGGCCTGGTCGCCGCCGATCCAGTAGTAGGTCATCTTCAGCCGCTGGGTGTCCGCCGCGATCAGGCCGGCGAAGATCAGCACGCCCAGGGCGTTGATCGCCAGGTAGAGGGCGGCCGAGTGGACGAACATCGAGACCAGCATCGCGAGGACCAGACCCCACACGCCCATGATCAGGAAACTGCCGAACGCCGTCAGGTCGCGCTTGGTCGTGTAGCCGACCAGTGAAAGCACGCCGAAGGCCGACGCCGTAATCAGGAAGGTCTGAAAGACCGACACGCCGGTGTAGAGCTTGAAGATCGAGCCGAGCGATGCGCCGATCAGCGACACGATGACCCAGTAGGTAACGTTGGCGGTCTGCGGCGATTGGCGGCGCGCGAAGCCCTGGAACAGCAGGATCGCCAGCGGCGCGAACGCGATCACCATGCCCAGGAGCGTGAAACCAACGCGGCCGTAGCCGTAGTCGCGCCAGAGCAGGTTTGAAACCGCCGGCACGTTGCCGGTCACGTAGGCCAGAGCGGCGGATAGGACGAGACCCAGAGCCACCTTGTTGTAGACGCCGAGCATGAAGGCGCGAAGGCCCGCATCCACTGCCATGTCGGGGGCGACGACGGCGCCCGGCCGCGGCATACCCCGATTGTAGTCGCTCATGAGAGAGAAACCTTGTTCATGCGTCCCCTTTGGACGCGTCCTGTGGAATATCGGCCCCAGCAGCGGCCTTAGCAAGATCGAGCCGCGTTAAGGCTACGTAACGGTTCAGTCAGATCAGCCAGATCAGTCCGCCCGCAGGACAGGCGCAGGCCGACGTCCAAGGGCCGCCGCCGCCGCGGCGACGCCGCCCGCCGCGGCCAGAAGGCAGGACGCGAGCACCAACGTTGCGACGCCCGACCAGTCGAGGCTCCACGTGGCCTCGAACACCTTGACCACCACCGGCCAGGCCGCCGCGCCCCCGAGGGCCACGCCGGCGAGCCCTGCGATAAGCCCCACCAACCCGTACTCGAGGGCGTAGGCCCCAAGGATCTGAACCCGCGTGGCGCCCAGGACCTTCAGGATCGCCGCCTCGCGGGCGCGCGCCTGAGCGCGTGCGGCGATCGCGCCAGCGAGGACGAGCAATCCGGAGAGGGCCGCGACCGCCGCGGCGGCGCGGATCGCCACCGCCAGGCGCTCGAACATGGTCGTCGCCTCGGCGAGGGCTTCGCGCACGCTGATGACGTCGACCTCAGGGAAGTCGCGACCGAGCGCAGAGGTGATCCGCTGCTCCTCCGCCGGAGTGGTCCGGGCGACCGCCACCGACTTCAGGGCCGCGCCGGCGAGAGCCGCAGGATCGAGGACCACGGGAAAGCTCGCGCCGAAGGCGGCGAAGTCCACCCGTCTCACGAGCGCGACCTTCGCGTCGATCCGGCGGCCCAGGACCTCCAGTGTGATCACATCGCCCGGCTGGATCCGCGCGCCGCGGGCGATGTCCGCGCTGAGCGCCGCCAGAGGCGGACCGGCATAGTTCGGCGGCCACCAGCGACCACGAGTGACGCCGGCGTTAAGAGGTTCGGTTCCGAGGACCGACATGTTGAGGTCCCGGTCGTAAGCCCAGCGGGAGCCTGGCTCGATCGCGATACGATCGACGGGCGCGCCTCGGACGGCGACGATTCGCCCACTGAACAGCGGGGCTCGCAGATAGGTTTGCGGAGACAGGGGCCGGCCCATGGAATCGGCCACCGCCGCGTCGAAGGCGACGCCCTGATCCGGGGGGATGCCGGCGAAGACCATGGTCGGCGCCGTCCGCGGCGCGATCCGCGAGACCTGGGCCAGGAGACTGGACTGGATCAGCACCACCGCCGACAGGAGGGCGACGCCCAGGCCGATGGCGGGAGCCGCGGTGCGCGCAGCCGAGCCAGGCCCGGCGAGATTGGCCAGGCCGATGCGCACGACACCGTGCGACCTGGAGCGCATCACGGCGGCCAGGCCTGCGGCGCCGCGGCCCAGGACCCAAAGTGCAATGAAGCCGACGACGACGCCCCCTGTCATGACGCCCGCCGCCAGGGGTGTCGGCGCCGTGACCACCGTCAGGGCGACAAGGCCGCAGGCGGCGAGCACAGCGCCGACGACCTCGGGCCCGAACGCCGGACGCGCCGAAAGTTCGTGACGGAACAGGGCTGCGGGCGGGGTCGAGCGCGCCCGACCGAGTGGGGCGAGGGCGAAGGCGGCCGCCGCGAGCAGACCGAAGGCCGCGGCGCGCTCGAGGGGGGCCGGATAGAGGGCGAATTCAGCCGGAACCGGCAGGTCGCGCCGAATCAGCTCGCCGAGCAGGAGGGGCAGGTCCGCGCCGACAGCCAGGCCGATGGCGACGCCCAGCAATGCGAGAGCGCCGACCTGGAGCAAGAACATGTCGCGCGGAAGGGCGCTGTCTGCGCCCAGGGCCTTGAGCACCGCGATCGAGGTCTTGCGCGCCTCGAGATGCGCCGCGACCGCGCCCTGAACCCCAAGTCCGCCCGCGACGAGAGAGGCCAGACCGATGAAGCTCAGGAAATAGCCAAGCTCGTCGATCATCTTCTTGAGGCCCGGCGCCGCGTCGTTGCGATCGCCGATGCGCCAGTGTCCGACGGACCCGGCGGCGGCGAGGCCCGAGCGCAACCTCGCCTCGGCGGCCGGCAGGTCGGCGCCGGGAGGCAGGGCGATGCGCGCGGTCTCTCCAAAGGGAATCCCCGCGTCGAGGAAGCCGCCTGAGCGCACTGCGCCGAAGGTGGTGAGGACCCTGGGACCAAGGGGGAAGCCGCGCGAAAGCCGATCCGGCTCGGAGAGGAGCACGGCGCGGGCGATCAGCGGCGTACGGCCGACCAGGAAGCGATCCCCCAGACGCATATGCAGGCGCTGCAGGAGCTCGCCCTCCACCGCGGCGCCGGCCGCAACGTCTCCGGGCGCCAGAACGCGGCCAAGCGACTCTCCGCCCGCGAGCTCCACTCTCCCTGCCAGGGGATAGGGACCGGCCACGCCGCGCAGCTCGACGAGTCGTCGCTCGCCCGATGGGGCCTCGGCCATCGCCCTCACGCTTATGGCGTAGGTGACCGCGCCAAGGCGGCCGAAGACCGCGCGTTCGGCCGGCGTGAAGCTCCGCTGGGCGACCGTGACCGAGAGGTCGCCGCCGACGATCTCACGGGCCTGACCGGCGAGGCCGGCCTTGAAGGCGTCTGCGACGGAGCCCGCAGCGGCGATGGCGGCGACGCCAAGGGCCAGACAGGCGAGAAAGATCCGGAAGCCTCGGAGACCGCCGCGGAACTCCCTCACCGCAAGCCGCGCCGCAAGCCACATCCGACCGCGCCGTCAGACTGCTTCGACCATGCGGCCGTCGAACATGCGCACCTTGCGGTCGGCGCGCGCAGCGAGGGCCTGGTCGTGGGTCACCAGGACCATGGCCGCGCCCATCTCGCGCGCCAGGTCGAACATCAGGTGGGCCACGCCGGCCGCGTTCTGGGCGTCGAGGTTCCCCGTCGGCTCGTCGGCGAACAGCAGCTCGGGTCGCGCGGCCAGGGCCCGCGCGAGAGCGACGCGCTGCTGCTCGCCTCCCGACAACTGATGGGGATAGTGGCGGGTGCGGGCGGAAAGGCCGACCCTGTCCAGCCAGGCCCGCGCGGTCTGGCGCACGTCCGCTTCGCCAGCGATCTCCAGGGGCGTGGCGACGTTCTCCTCGGCCGTCATGTTCGGAAGCAGGTGAAAGGCCTGGAACACCAGGGACACTCGTCCGCGGCGCAGCCGGGCGCGACCGTCCTCGCCAAGACTGGAAAGATCGCACCCGAACAGCCGCACCTCTCCACGGGTAGGGCGCTCGAGCCCTGCGGCTACGGCGATGAGAGACGACTTACCGCATCCCGACGGGCCGACGATGGCGACACGCTCACCCGGCGCCAGGCGGAAATCTACGCCGCGCAGGATCTCCACCGGGCCGGCCGCGGAAGGCAGCACGAGGCCGACGCCAAGAAGGCTGAGCGGCGCGGGAGGCGCGCTGGCGTCGAACATGGGTCGGCGTTCCGGATCGAGGGCGAGCGACGGACTGGAGCAGCCCGACACCTCGACTAGATAGGAGCGATAATGCCCGTCCAACATCTCCCGCGCGCCGAAACACGACGTCGCTTGCTGGCTCTTGCCGCCGCCGCGGCCGCGGCCCCCGACGTCGCGCCGGCCGCGGCCCCGACGCCGGTGGTGACGATCCTGGGCGACTCGATCACGGCCGGCTACGGCCTGCCGGCCGCCCAGGCATTGCCGGCCCAGCTGCAAAAGGCCCTGTCGCGCCTCGGCGAACCCGTCCGGGTCATCGGATCGGGGGTCTCCGGCGACACGACGGCTGACGGTCTCGCGCGCCTGGGCTTCTCGATCCAACCCGGAACACGCCTATGCATCGTCGCCCTGGGGGGCAACGATCTGCTGGAGGGCCTCGACCCCCGCGTGACCCGCCGGAACCTGCAGGCGATCGTCATGCGTCTGAAGGCGCGTCACATTCCGGTGATGCTCGCAGGCGTGACCGCTCCCGCCGTCATCGGCCCATCCTACGCGCGCGATTTCGACGCCGCCTTCGCCCAGGTCGCCCGGGCCGCGCGCGTCCCGTTCTATCCCGATCTGCTGTCCGGCGTTTATGGTCATCCCGCTCTGATCCAGGCCGACGGGATCCACCCGAACGCGGCCGGCGCCGCGGTGATCGCTGCGCGCCTCGCGCCCCTGGTCGCGCGCGCGCTCCGGATGGAGGGTGTCAGGTGATCCGTCTGTTCGCCGCCATCACGCCGCCGCCCGAGGCGATGCTCTGGCTGCAACGATTGCAGGACGACCTGCGGGGCGCGCGCTGGAGCCCGCCGGAGAACCTCCATATGACGCTCCGGTTCGCGGGCCCCATCCCCGAGCAGCAGGCGGACGACCTCGATGCGGAGCTCGAGACAATCCAGGGCGGACCGTTTCAACTGACCCTGCGCGGCGTCGGCGCCTTCGAGGACCGTGGAAGCCCAAGGGCAATCTGGGCCGGCGTTGAGCGTAGCGAGGCGCTGGACGTGCTCCAGCGTCGCTGCGAGAGCGCCGCCCGACGCGCGGGCCTGGCGCCGGAAAGGCGCCCGTGGCGGCCGCACATCACCCTCGCCTACCTTTCCGGCGCCGAGCCCGAGCACGTCGGTCGCTGGATCCAGCAAAACAACCTGGCGCGGCTGGAGCCCTTCGAGGTTGCCGAGTTCGGGCTCTATTCGAGCTGGCCATCCAAGGAGGGCTCGCTCTATCGGCTGGAGCGGGCCTATCCGCTCAATCGGCCGCGGCGTGGTCCTTGAGGATTCCCAGCGGCGTGATCGCGAGGACCTCTTCGTGAGTGGCTTCGAGCACGACGGGCGGCGCCACGCCCGCGTCGAGGGCTTCCTTCCACCTCGGCGCGCAAAGGCACCAGCGATCGCCGGGCTGCAGGCCAGGGAAGCCGAACTCCGGCCGTGGGGTGGAGAGGTCGTTGCCCACCAACTCGGAGAATTCGAGGAACTCGGCCGTCATCACCGCGCAAACGGTATGCATGCCCACGTCCTCGGGACCGGTCTCGCAACAGCCGTTGCGGAAGAAACCCGTCACCGGGTCCAAGGAACAGGAACCCAGCGGCTCGCCCAGCACATTGCGTGCGTCTTGCTCTCGTCGGAAGGTCATGGCTCCTCACCATAGCCCCGTGCGGGCCCAAGCGACACCGAACCCAGCGACATGATCTCACGTCCCGCCCGGCCGCGCCGCAGCGCGCTCTACATGCCCGCCTCGAACGCACGGGCGATTGAAAAGGCGCGCAGCCTCGCCTGCGATATCGTCATCCTGGATCTCGAGGACGCCGTCCTGCCCGAGATGAAACCCTCCGCCCGCGACAGCGCCGTGGCCGCAGTGCGCGCGGCCGGATTTGGCCGGCGCGAGGTCGTGGTGCGCGTGAACGCCCTCGAAACGCCCTGGGGCGCCGAGGACCTGACCGCAGCGTCACGCGCCGGGCCAGACGCCGTGCTGGTCCCGAAGATCAGGACCTCCCAGGATCTGGCCAACTGCGAGGCGGCCCTCGCCGATGCGCCGGCCCACACCCGGCTGTGGGCGATGATCGAGACCCCGCAGGCGATCCTGAACATCGGCGAGATCGCGGGCGCGGGAGGTCGGCTCGATGGCCTGACCCTGGGGATCAACGATCTGGCGAAGGAGACGGGCGCTTGGCAGACCCGCGGGCGTGAGGCGTTCCATGCGGCGCTGAGCCTCTCGGTGATGGCGGCGCGAGCAAACGATCTTGTCGTCCTCGACGGGGTGCACAACGAGATCGACGACCTGGAGGCCCTGGCGGAGGTGTGCCGCCAGGGGGCCGACTTCGGCTTCGACGGCAAGAGCCTGATCCATCCCAGCCACATCGACATCTGCAACGCGGCCTTCTCGCCGCCGCCGGCCGAGGTGACCTGGGCGCGGGCGGTGATTGCCGCATTCGCCGATCCCCAAAACGTTGGGAAGGGCGCCCTGCGGGTCGAAGGCCGCCTCGCCGAAAGGCTGCATTGCGAGCAGGCCGAGCGCCTTGTGGCCGTCGCCGAGGCGATCGCGGACGCCGAGCGCGCTGGAGCGTGACCTGGATCCTCGCGTGTCTGCTGCTCTCCGCAGCCCCGCCCGCCCCCGACTCGGCCGCCGACTTCGATGCGCGAATCGCGGCCTCCGCGGCCCAGGCCGAGCGGCTGCAGGGTCCGCTGGACGGCGCCTGGGTCCTTCGCGATCGCCGCGGGCGTCCCCTCATGCGCCTGCAGATCGTCGATCCCGCTCAAAGTGTGAGCGCGGCGACCGGGGCCTGGAGCCTCGCCGACGGCTCGGCGATGGGCTCGATCGAGAAGATCGATGCGACCCGCGAACGCCTGACGGTCGAGCTCTCGCCGGATGAGCGGCTCGTGCTTCGGCGCGAACCGGGACTCTGGCGCGGCCGTCTGACCAAGGACGGCCGGATCGTCGTCGTCACCCTCGCGCGTCGCTGAGCAGAACCTCCAGGACCGCCGCCATCGCCCGCTCGAGATCGTGTGGGCCGTAGGCGACCGCCTCGCCTTGTCCCCAGACCGGCCCGGGCCAGGCCGCGTCGTCCGGCCGCCGACCAACCACATGGGCGTGCAATTGAGGGGTGACGTTACCGAGGAGGCCGACATTGAGTTTGGCCACGGGGCGCCCCATGGCCTCGCCGATGGCCCGGACCGCCGCCCCCGCGAGGACCAGCTCGTCCAGCAGACGCGAGCGCGCCTGCGCGGACAGGTCCTCGAGCTCCCGCGCGGACTCGATGCGGGGGATCAGGATCAGCCAAGGGTAACGGGCGTCGAGCTGGAGCCGGGCTTCGCACAGCCCCAGGGACGCGACCGGTCTGGAGCCGGCCGCGAAGGCGGGATCAACCTCGAACATGGAGCGAGCCTTGCGGCGCCGCCCGCCAAGGGTCTAGAGGCGCCCCCAATTTCGATGTCCTGAAAGGATCAGCACACATGGCTCGCCCGAAGATCGCCCTCATCGGCGCTGGAATGATCGGGGGCACGCTCGCCCACATCGCCGCGCGCGAAGCCTTGGGCGACGTGGTCCTGTTCGACATCGTCGAGGGCGCGCCGCAGGGCAAGGCGCTCGACCTCGCCGAGGCGACTCCAGTCTTCGAGAGCAGCGTGAGCCTGAAGGGCGCCAACGCGTATGCCGACATCGCCGGCGCCGACGTGGCGATCGTCACCGCCGGCGTGCCGCGCAAGCCCGGTATGAGCCGCGACGACCTGCTGGGCATCAATCTCAAGGTCATGAAGGCTGTCGGCGAAGGCCTGAAGGCGCATGCGCCCAAGGCCTTCGTGATCTGTATCACCAACCCGCTCGACGCCATGGTCTGGGCCCTTCGGGAGTTCTCCGGCCTGCCGCACAACAAGGTGGTGGGCATGGCGGGCGTGCTGGACTCCGCGCGCTTCCGCTACTTCCTGGCCGAGGCGACAGGCGTCTCGGTGCGCGACATCCACGCCTGGACCCTCGGCGGCCACGGCGACGACATGGTGCCGATGGTGCGCCACTCGACGATCGGCGGCCTGCCCCTGCCGGAGATCGTCCGCCAGGGCATGCTGAGCCAGGAGCAGCTCGACGGGATCGTCAAGCGCACCCGCGGTGGCGGCGGCGAGATCGTCGCCCTGCTCAAGACCGGTTCGGCCTATTACGCCCCAGCCGAGAGCGCGATCGCCATGGCCGTTTCCTACCTGAAGGACGAAAAGCGCGTCCTGCCCTGCGCCGCCCACCTCTCCGGCCAATATGGGCTGAAGGACATCTATGTTGGCGTGCCGACGGTGATCGGGGCCGGCGGCGCCGAGAAGATCCTCGAGTTCCCGCTCGACGAAGGCGAGAAGGCGATGTTCGCCAAGTCGGTCGAGTCGGTGCGCGGCCTCATCGACGCCTGCAAGCAGATCGACACCGTCCTGGCCTGACCAGGCTTCTATTCATGGCGTGAGCACGGCGGCGCCCTCGAACCGGCCATGACGCAGGTCGTCGAGGGCGTCGTTGGCCCGCGCCAGGGGATAGGCCGTAGTCGTGGTCTCGATCGTGGCCTCGTTCACGACCCGGAAGAAGTCCAGGCCGTCCTGTCGGGTGAGGTTGGCGACCGAGACCAGCTCGCGCTCCATCCAGAGCAGGTCGTAGCGAAAGGCGGGGATGTCGCTCATGTGGATTCCCGCGCAGACCACCCGGCCGCCCTTGCGGACGGCGGCCAGAGCCAAAGGGACGAGACCTCCCACCGGCGCGTAGATGATGGCGGCGTCCAAGGGCTTGGGCGGCGTCTCGTCGGACGCGCCGGCCCAGGCGGCCCCCAGCCTTCGGGCGAAGGCCGCTGAGGCGTCATCGCCACGGCGGACGAAGGCGTAGACTTCCCGTCCCTGCCAGATGGCGACCTGGGCGATGATGTGCGCCGCCGCGCCGAAGCCATAGAGACCGATGCGCCGGGCCTCGCCTGCCTTCACCAGGGATCGCCAGCCGATCAGGCCCGCGCAAAGCAGGGGCGCGTCGGCCACGTCGTCGCCCTGCTCGGGCAGCGGAAAGGCGAACCTGGCGTCGGCGACCAGATGCGTGGCGAAGCCGCCGTCGCGCGTGTAACCGGTGAAGACCGGGGCGTCACAGAGGTTCTCGCGTCCGCTGCGGCAGTAGGCACAGACGCCGCAGGTGCGGCCGAGCCAGGGGACTCCGATGCGCCGCCCAAGCGGCAGCCCGGCGACGCCTCCTCCCAGTTCGGCGACTCGTCCGACCACCTCGTGGCCTGGGACAATCGGCAGCACAGGATCGGAAAGCTCTCCGTCGACCACGTGCAGATCGGTGCGGCAGACGCCGCAGGCTCTGACCTCCACCAGGATCTCGCCCGGTCCGGGCTGGGGTGTCGGGCGGCTGCGCGGGACCAGCGCGGTCTTAACCGCTTCAAGGACCATGGCCTCCATCGATCCCTCCAGCCGGCGCGCCGCACCGGGTCAGAACCAGCCGGCCTCGCGCAAGGGCTTCAGATAGGACCGGCTGACCGGCGCCTCGGTTCCATCGGCGAGGGTGAGCGTTGCACGACCCTCGGATCGTTCCGCCGAGACGACAGCGGCTCGCGCCACCCACCAGGAGCGATGCGTGCGGGCGCCTTCGATTCCTTCCAACTCGGGCAGAGCGTCGGATAGTCGCATCAGGATCAGGTCCTGGCCCTTGGATGTGTGCAGGCGAAGGTAGTGATCCTCCGCCTCCACCGCGAAAAGCGCTGCGCCGCTCAGTTTCGGGGGCAGGCGCGAGAGGAAGTGCGGGGGCGGGGAGCCCTCCGGCGCCTGGTGCGTGCGGCTGGACGGGCCGCCGCGAACCAGGATCGAGAGGACCGTCAGGCTCCCGGTCACGACGACTACGTCGGGAAAGACCGTATAGATCCGGCCCCACGGCGTCGGCGGACCCACGAGCAGCGCGCTCAGGAGCAGTGCGTTGGAGACGCCCACGACCACCGTCATCAGCAGGGCCGTCGCCAGGGCGATCGCCCCCGCGGCGAGCCAGGGGCTTGCCGTGAGCCAGGCCGAGCGCAGCACGAGCCCCCGAATCAGGCGGGCCACCGCCACGCCGCCGGCGACGAGACCGATCCAATAAACGAAGCGTGGAACCACAGGGAGCCGGCCGGTCTCGAACGCGCCGGAGGCGGCAAGGACGAGCCCGACGATCAGGCAGGCGGCGAGAGTCTGCAGCCAGCCATTGCCGGCCCAGTTTCGACTCAACCAGGAGCGGCGATCCAGGTCGGCCACAGGCTGTTCCTCAAGGCGAAAGGCCCCGCTCGGCCTAAACAAACCCATCTCGCGGCCTTGCTTGAGCCGCGAGCCTGGGGTTGAAGAGGCGGACCGTCCCGCAGTGTCAAGCGGCCCCCTTGGGGCGCTGAAGAGACGACCTTGCATCCGACGGCTCTTGGGTCATTCTCCCCCCACGCTCGCGGCGGGGGCTCCGCGAGTGCGTGAAAGCCTTTCTAAATGGCGGACTTCGTCTTCCACGACCCGACCGGCCGTCGCGCCAAACGCGCGAATCTCGGCGTGGGCCTCGTCATCGCTGCGGCCGCCCTCGTGGTCGCCGCGTTCTTTGCCACGCTCGCTTCGGCGCCGCATCTGCCGAACCTGACGATGAAGGACCCGCGGGTGCTGCAGGCGCTGCAGCCCGAGACCGCGCACAAGTTCCGCCGGCCGGTCGAATGGCGTCGCATCCCGCGCACGGCGAGAGCGGCCACCGGCGGTCCGGCGCGGCCGCTTTCGGTGGGCTTCTACGTCACGTGGGATGAAAGCTCGCGCGTGTCCCTGCGCCGTCATATCGGCCAGCTCGACGTCATCTCGCCGCAATGGGTATTGCTGGACGGGTCCCTTGGCCGAGTGTCGGTGACCAGCGATCCGGTCGCAGAGGCGACGATCGCCAGCTCCAAGTCACCGCCCTCGATCCTGCCGATGGTGCACAACGGCCATAACGCCGAGTCGGACCAGCCGCTCGCCAGCGACATGCTGATGAACCCTGCGGCGCAGAAGGCGCTCATCAGCAACCTGGTGACCCTGGTGAAACAGCGCGGCTGGGCGGGCTATGTGTTCGACCTGGAGAACCTGAGTCGGCCGGCCCTGGCGCGCTATCCGGCGTTCCTTGCGCAGGCCCGCGCGGCGCTCAAGCCGCTGGGACGCGAGGTCTGGGTCGCGGTCCCGTTCGGCGACGACGCCTGGCCGCTTCGTCGATTCCGGGCTGTTTCGGACTCGGTCGTGCTGATGGCCTACGACCAGCACTGGGGCGGCGGCGAGCCAGGCCCGGTCACGGCGCAGGATTGGTTCGAGCAGACCCTCGCCTACGACATGCGCCAGCTTGACCCGTCCCACACCATCATCGCCCTGGGCGCCCACGGCTACGACTGGACCTTGGCCGACAAGAAGGGGCCCGCTTCGGCTCATGCGGTCGGCTTCTACGACGCGACCCAGACCGCGCACGACGCCAACGCCCAGGTGAGCCTCGACGACGATTCGCTGAACCCGACCTTCGAGTATCAGGATGACGACGACCGCAAGCACGTCGTCTGGTTCCTCGATGTGGCGACCTTCTTCAATCAGATGAAGGTGGCCGACGCTTACCGACCGCAAGGCTACGCCCTGTGGCGGATGGGCGCTGAAGACCCCTCCGTGTGGAACTATCTTCACCAGCCCTACGGAATTGAGAAGGCCGCGGGGCTCCAGGAGATTAACCCCAGCGTCGGCGTCGATTTCGACGGAACCGGCGAGATCCTGCACGTGGACTCGCGCCCCACGCCTGGACGCCGCTCCGTGGAAACCGATCCCCAGACCGGCCTCATCTCCGACGAGACGTACCAGGTGATGCCGACCTCCTACGTCATCGACCGCTATGGCGCACACCCGGGCTGGGTCGCACTGACCTTCGACGACGGGCCCGACGGGCGCTGGACGCCCAAGATCCTCCGCATCCTCGAGGCCAAGCACGTCCCAGCGACGTTCTTCGTGATCGGCCAGAACATGCAGGCGCGGCCCGACCTCGTGCAGCGCGAGGTGCGGGACGGCGACATGGTGGGCAATCACACCTGGACCCACCCCAATATCGGCGTCACGCCGCTGGCCCAGACGGCGCTCGAAATCAACACCACCCAGCGCCTGTTCCAGGTCCTCTCGGGACGTTCCATGCGCCTGTTCAGGCCGCCCTATTTCGGAGACGCCGAGCCATCGACGCCGGGCGAAGTCGATCCCCTGATCAAGGCGCAGGACTTTGGCTATCTCATCGTCGGCCTTCGTATCGATCCCGACGATTGGAAGAAGCCGGACCCCAACCTCATCGTCTCGCGCACCCTGAGCCGTCTCCAGGACACCGGCGAGTACGCCGGCCAGGTGGTGCTGCTGCACGATGCCGGCGGCGACCGCAGCCGCACCGTCGAAGCTCTGCCGAGGCTGATCGATGAGCTGAAGGCCCGAGGGTACAAGCTCGTGACCATCGACCAGCTGGCTGGGATGACGCGCGAGGACGCGATGCCCAAGACAAATCGGTCGAGCTTCTCGCTGTTTCTCGACCGTATCGGCTTCGGTTTCTTCCGCTACATGAACGACATCCTGCAGGCCCTGTTCACGATCGCCATCGTTCTGGGCCTGGCGCGGCTGCTGTTCCTGGCGGTGCTGGCGCTGTGGCAGCGCATCCGCGAAGGCGGCCGCCAACCGCCCCTGCTCGATCCGGCCAGGGGCCCTCTGATCAGCGTGCTGATCCCGTGCTTCAACGAAGAGAAGGTGATCGTCCAGTCGGTCACCCGGATCCTCGCTTCGCACTGGGCGAATCTCGAGGTCATCGTCCTCGACGACGGCTCGAAGGACGCCACCGCCGCGGTCGTCCGTAATGCCTTCGCCAACGAGCCCCGCGTCGAACTGATGTCGTTTGAGAACGGGGGCAAGGCGCGCGCGCTCAACCGCGGCCTCTCCCGGACGCGCGGCGAGATCATCGTCGCCCTGGACGCCGACACCCTCTTCCCGGCGGACACCCTTGGACGCCTGGCGCGATGGTTCGCCGACCAACGCGTCGGCGCGGTGGCGGGCAACGCCATCGTCGGCAATCGCCTGAACCTGATCACCCGATGGCAGGCGCTCGAATACGTCACGGCGCAGAATCTCGAGCGGCGGGCCCTTGCGGCGCTCGGGGCGGTGACGGTCGTGCCCGGCGCCGTGGGCGCCTGGCGCCGCTCCGTCCTGCTATCCCTTGGCGGCTACCCCGCGGATACGCTCGCCGAGGACCAGGATCTGACCCTGGCGGTTCAGCGCGCCGGCTGGCGGGTCGAGTTTGACGCCAGCGCGCGGGCCTATACCGAAGCTCCGGACACGGTGGATGGACTGCTCAAGCAGCGATTCCGCTGGTCCTTCGGGACCTTGCAGTGCATCTGGAAGCACCGCGCCGGGCTGTTCAATCCCAAGCGCCCAGTCCTCGGTTTCGTAGCCATGCCGCAGATCTGGCTGTTCCAGATCTTCCTGACCGTCGCCGCGCCCCTGGTCGACCTGGCGATCGTCTCGTCACTCGCCTGGGCGATCTACGGACGCTTCTTCCATCCGGTGGAGTGGTCGCCGGACGACTTCATCCGCTCGGTCTTCTACTGGGCGGCATTCATTTTCCTGGATCTCTCGGCCGGCGCGCTCGGCATGGCGCTCGAGCGGCGTGCGCCGTGGCAGGACCTGGTCTGGCTGCCGGTTCAGCGGTTCGGGTATCGCCAGCTGATGTACTACGTGGTCGTCAAGTCGGTGATCACTGCCGTCCGCGGCTACCGCGTAGGATGGGGCAAGCTCGAGAGGCGGGCGACGGCCGTCGTCGGACGCGCGGCCTGACGTCGGAACGGCGGAGCGGCCGCCCGACGGACCAGGACGGCCATGGCCGCGATGTCGAGGAAGTAGAGGTAGCGGTAGTCGCATGCGACCGACGCCGGGAAATAGGTCGCGGCGTAGGCAAGGGCGCACCCCGACAGACCGATCGCCGCGATCACTCCGGGCCGACGATCGCCCCGCGCGAGATCGCGGACGTCCAGGACGAGGACGACCAGAACCAAAGTGATCCACGCGAGGTGCGAAAGGACGGGCGTGCCCCAGAAGCCCCAGACGTAATCCTCGTCCCACTGGTCCGTCGCGGTAAGCCGCGTCTGCAGGCCCGCGCGGGCGAGTTCGGAGCGATCGAGGTCCTGGACGCCGACAGAGACCAAGGGGCAGCCGGCAGAGTCGGGCGTGGCCAGGGTGTCCCAGAACACCTGCGCCCTCACCCGGGCATAGAGACCTGGATGCCGCAGGACGAGGTTCCGCCAGTCTTCCGTCAGGGCCGGCGTGCGGGGCGGCAGGAGGCTCGAGGCGCCAGCGAGTTTGTCGAGCCCGTCAATCGTGTTGGCTCGCCAGGCCGGCGCAGCCTCTGCCCGCTCGAATCGCTCCAGCGCCGGCGCGCGCGCGTGAAGAGCCTGCAGCTCCAATCCAGGTTCAAGGCGCAGGGCGCCGGCAAGATCGAAGACCCGGAGCATGGCCATCTGGGCTTCCGCACCAGGACGACCGTCGCTTGCAGCCTTGAACGCCGAGTGGGCCAGAACCGCGATGGCCAGCAGGGCGAGTAGCCCCGCGGCGGCCCGGGCGCTCACCCCCGCAAAGCTCCGAGCTGACCTGCGAATCTCGATCGCAACGTAGACGGCGGCTGCGGCCAGCGGGACCACGAACCCAGCCTGGCGCACTAGGGCCGCGATCGCGCAGCAGACGAAGGCGACGCCCAGCCAGGCGACGCGCGCCCTCCCACTTGCTCGACTTGAGTGGGCCAAGGTGACGAAGGCTGCGATGGCCACGTCTGCGAAGAGGATGTCCTTCCAGACCACCCCCTGGAACACCAGCGCCTGAGGCGAGGCGGCTGCGAGGGCAAGGACGGCGAGGCCCCGCGCCCGCGGCGCCTGATCGGCGAGGGCCCATCCCAAGAGGCCGAGGAAGAAGACCGTCACTTGCACCAGGACGAACAGAGCCGCGCCGGGGATGACCCGGTCGGCCAGACCCAGGAGCCAAGCCATCAAGGGCGGGTGCCAGTCGTCGAAGCGACCCACTCGCCCCTGAGCGAGTTGGCTCACCGAGTCGACGGAGAAGTGCCCCGGCATGCCGACAGCCAATGCGGCCGCCCACCCCAGAGCCAGGATCCCGACGGCCGCAATCCAACGCCATTCCCTCGCCCCAGCGCGGGACTCTCTCGGACGAAGCTCGATGGCCGGACGCTGAAGCATGGAGCGGACTGAGCCTAAAGACCACACGCGGGCGCAAGGCGCAGCTGTCCAACCCGTACTGGTGTGTCGGCTTCGGGTTTACGGCAGCGCCAGCCAGCCAATATAACGCCGCCGCGCCCAGGCGCGTACTCAGGCGAGGCTTCATGAACATCCACGAACATCAGGCCAAAGCGGTCCTGGCCAAATACGGCGCGCCGGTTCCGCGCGGGCAGGCGGCGTTCTCGGTCGAGGAGGCCGTGGCCGCGGCTGAGCAGCTGGGCGGGCCGGTGTGGGTGGTGAAGGCGCAGATCCATGCGGGCGGCCGCGGCAAGGGTGGCGGCGTCAAGCTCGCCCGCTCGATCGACGAGGTGCGAGCCGAAGCCCAGCGGATGCTCGGCATGACGCTGGTGACGCATCAGACCGGCCCGCACGGCCGCGTCGTCCGCCGCCTCTACATCGAGGAAGGCGCGAACATCGCCAAGGAACTCTACCTCTCGCTGCTGGTGGACCGCGAAACCAGCCGCGTGGCGGTGGTCGCCTCGACCGAAGGCGGGATGGACATCGAGGAAGTGGCTCACAAGACGCCCGAGAAGATCGTCACCTTCTCCATCGATCCGGCGACTGGCGTGTGGCCACACCACGGCGCCGCTCTCGCCAAGGCCCTGAGCCTGACCGGGGATGCGGCCAAGCAGGCCCGCGCTCTCCTTCCGGCCCTCTACAAGGCGTTTGTCGCCGAGGACATGAGCCTGCTGGAGATCAACCCGCTCATCGTAACTGGCGAGGGGAAGCTGGTCGTGCTGGACGCCAAGGTCGGCTTTGACGACAACGCGCTCTACCGCCACCCCGACATCGTCGCCCTTCGCGACCTGACGGAGGAAGATCCCAAGGAGATCGAGGCTTCCAAGCACGAGCTCTCCTACATCGCCCTCGACGGCGAAATCGGTTGCATGGTCAACGGCGCAGGCCTCGCCATGGCGACGATGGACATCATCAAGCTCTATGGAGCCGAGCCGGCGAACTTCCTGGACGTCGGCGGCGGAGCCTCGAAGGAGAAGGTCACCGCGGCCTTCAAGATCATCACCGCCGATCCGAAGGTGAAGGGAATCCTAGTCAACATCTTCGGCGGCATCATGCGGTGCGACATCATCGCCGAGGGCGTGGTCGAGGCGGTGCGGGAAACCGGGCTAAAGGTCCCGCTCGTCGTCCGTCTGGAGGGCACCAATGTCGAGCTGGGCAAGAAAGTGATCGAGAGTAGCGGCCTCAATGTGATCGCGGCGAACGACCTGGCTGACGGAGCCGAGAAGATCGTCAAGGCGGTGAGGTCCGCCTGAGCGGGGGTCGGCAGGGCTTGGCGCGCGACCCGACATGGACTTAAGGGTCAAATGGAGTCGAAGCGTCGGACGACCCGTCCGCATCCCCAAATGAAGAGGAACGTCACGTGACGCCATTGAAATGCGCCGCAGCCGGGCTGGCTGCGGTTCTGGGTCTCGCTGCGGCGAGCGCCGCAGTCGCCCAGGCCACGGATCCCGTATTCACAGCCTTCCATGACGCCTGCATGGCCACGGGGGCCGAACCTGCGGCGGTGACGACCTACACGACCAGTCACGATTGGAAGGCCAGCGATATGGCCGGAACGCCCATCAGCGGTTTCGCCGTCGACAACAAGGTGTCCAAGTCCACCCGCGCGGGCGACTCCGATCTGAAGCTGTTCGCCTGGCACGGTACGAAGGGCGCTATCCAGGCCGACGAGTGCCAGATCTCCGTTTCCAAGGCCGACTTCGCCGCGGCGCGCAGCGCCGTGGCTGCGTCCCTCGGCTTCGCCGCCCAGCAGGACAGCGCCGAAAAGGCGGTGTTCCAGTTCTCCGGGCCGACGAACGCGCCGAAGCCCGTGGACAGCAGCGGGTTCGACCAGGCCGCCGGCTCCGGCGGACTGAATCTGCTGACAGTCTCCAAGCAAGGGTCGGGCGCCTTCCTCGAACTGCTGCGGATCCGCAAGTAGTCGAACAGATCCTCGCGTTCGAAGCGTTCTCGAAGCAAGAAAGAGTCAGATGTCGATCCTTATAGGCGCCAAGACACGCGTCATCTGCCAGGGCATGACCGGAGCCCAGGGCACGTTCCACACCGAGCAGGCGATCGCCTATGGGACCGCCATGGTCGGCGGGGTCTCGCCCGGCAAGGGCGGCTCGACGCACCTGGGCCTGCCGGTGTTCGACACCGTGGCGGAAGCGGCTGCGGCGACGGAACCGGACGCGAGCGTGATCTACGTTCCGCCGCCGTTCGCCGCTGACTCGATCCTCGAGGCGATCGACGCGGAGATCCCCCTGATCGTGTGCATCACGGAGGGGATACCGGTGGAGGACATGGTGCAGGTGAAGCGGGCCCTGCAGGGCTCGTCATCGCGCCTCATCGGCCCCAACTGTCCGGGCGTCCTCACGCCTGAGGCGTGCAAGATCGGCATCATGCCTGGATCGATCTTCCGCAAGGGTTCGGTCGGCGTCGTCTCGAGATCCGGCACCCTGACCTACGAGGCCGTTTTCCAGACGAGCCAGGTCGGCCTTGGCCAGACAACGGCGGTCGGAATAGGCGGAGATCCCGTGAAGGGGACCGAGTTCATCGACATCCTGGAGATGTTCCTCGCCGACCCCGAGACGGAGTCGATCATCATGATCGGCGAGATCGGCGGCTCGGCCGAAGAGGACGCGGCGACCTTCATCAAGGAATCGCGTGTCAAAAAGCCGATGGTCGGCTTCATCGCCGGACGCACGGCTCCTCCGGGACGGCGCATGGGTCACGCCGGCGCGATCATCTCGGGTGGTCACGGCGGCGCTGAGGACAAGATCGCGGCGATGGAAGCCGCGGGGATCTGCGTCTCCCCCTCCCCGGCTGCGCTTGGTCAGACCCTGGTTGATGTCCTGAAGGGAGCCTGAAGCCGGGACTCGGCCCTGGAACGGCCGCCGTCCGGCTCCCACATAGCGGCCGGGCGCGGGTGAGGAATGATGAAATGACTCCTGACGAACGGACCTTGCTGCAGAACTTCCTGGGTGACCTCACCGCTGCTCGCGCGGGTCAGAAGGACGGCGAAGCGGAGCGGATGATCATCGACGCCCTGCGGGCTTCGCCAGACGCCGCGTACCTGCTGGTGCAACACGCGCTTCTGTCGGACCAGGCGCTGCACGCAGCGCAGGACCAGATCGCGAGCCTGCAGGAGCAGCTCCGAAACGCCCCGGTTCCGGCGCAGCCCGCCCGTTTCCTGGGCGGTCAGGGAGGCCAACCCGGTCCGAGCCCCTGGGCGCGCGCGGCCGCCCCGCCGCCTCCTGCGCAGGACCAGTACGCGCCGCCTCCGCCCCAGGGCGGTGGCTTCGCCGGACCGGGCCCGTTCAACCGCGGCGGCGGCCTAGGCAGCTTTCTGCGCAACGCCGGCACGACGGCGGCGGGCGTCGCCGGCGGCGCCCTGCTCTTCGATGGTATTTCGAGCCTGTTCGGCGGGCACCGCGGCGGCGGGTTCGGTGGGTTCGGCGGCGGATGGGGCGGCCAGCCCACGGAGATCGTCGAGAACAACTATTATGACGACAATGCCGGCGGCGGCTTCGACCAGGGCGGAGACTCCGGCGGGTGGGACACCGGCGGAGGCGACGGCGGGTCGTTCGATACCTGACGACGGCGCCCGCCCCCGAGCCGCCGCAAAGCTTCGGGCCGGAAACACAACGGTCGAGCTCCGGTGACGGGGTCGGCCGGAGGCGGATTTCGCCGCCGTATTTTCTGCTTTGGGGCGCCCTAAGGGTTCATCGACGCCCGACGGTGGGATAACTACTTAGGCGTAGCGCCGCTCACGACGGCGTGAAGTACGAAACGGTCAAGAGTTCACAACCATGGCAGACGACGCGGGACGGCGCAGCGAGATCCTGGCCGAGACCTCGTTTCTCTACGGCGGCAATGCAGGCTTCGTCGAAGACCTGCAGGCCAAATGGGCGAAGAACCCAGGCTCGGTCGAGCCATCGTGGGCGAAGTTCTTCACCTCCCTGGCCGATCCGCCGGAGACCGTCCGGCAGGCCGGCGAACCGCCGCCGTGGGCGCCCCAAGTCGAACCGGCGCCGCGTCCGGACTGGTTGGCGCCCATCGACGGGCTTTGGCCGACCATCGAAGCGAAGCTGCAGCGTCAGATTGAAGAGCGGGCCCCGGCGGCCAGCGTCGACGAGGTGCGGTCGCGCACGCTCGATTCTCTGCGCGCGATCATGATGATCCGCGCCTACCGCATCCGCGGTCACCTCAAGGCCAAGCTCGACCCCCTCGGCCTGGCCATCACCGCCGGCGACGCCTCGGAGCTGGACCCGGCGACCTACGGCTTCTCGGAATCCGACTACGACCGTCCGATCTTCCTGGACTACGTGCTGGGGCTGGAGACGGCGTGCCTGCGCGACATCCTTGCCATCGTGCGGCGGACCTACTGCGGCAGCGTGGGCGTGCAGTACATGCACATCTCGGATCCCGCTGAGAAGGCGTGGATCCAGCGGCGCATTGAAGGTCGGGACAAGGAGATCAGCTTCACCAAGGAAGGCAAGGTCGCCATCCTGAAGAAGCTGATCGAGGCCGAAGGCTTCGAGCGCTTCCTGGCTCGCAGATACCCGGGAACCAAACGCTTCGGTCTGGATGGCGCCGAGTCCGCAGTGCCGGCCCTCGAACAGATCATCAAGCGGGGCGGCGCCCTGGGCGTCCAGGAAATCATCCTTGGGATGCCCCACCGCGGCCGTCTGAACGTGCTGGCCGCCGTGATGGGGAAGCCCTACCGCGCCATCTTCCACGAATTCCAGGGCGGCTCTTCGATGCCCGAGGACGTCGAAGGCTCGGGCGACGTGAAGTACCACCTGGGCGCCAGCTCGGACCGTGAGTTCGACGGAAACAACGTCCACCTCTCTCTCACGGCCAATCCGAGCCACCTCGAGATCGTCAATCCGGTCGTGCTGGGAAAGGCGCGCGCCAAGCAGGCCTTCACCCTTCGCCAGACGCCGAGCGCGGGCCGCGGGCACGTCCTGCCGCTGCTGATGCACGGCGACGCAGCCTTCGCCGGTCAGGGCGTGGTCGCCGAGTGCTTCAACCTGATGGGGATCCGCGGCTATCGCACCGGCGGGGCCATCCATTTCATCGTCAATAACCAGATCGGGTTCACTACGAGTCCGGCCTACTCGCGGACCAGCCCCTATCCGTCAGACAGCGCACTGATGGTCGCGGCGCCCATCTTCCACGTGAACGGCGACGACCCGGAGGCCGTGACCTTCGCCGCGCGCGTGGCGATCGAATACCGCCAGGAGTTCGGCAAGGACGTGGTGGTGGACATGTTCTGCTATCGCCGGTTCGGCCACAACGAGGGCGACGATCCGACGATGACGCAGCCCTTGATGTACAAGGCCGTCAAGGCGCATCCGAGCACGCGCGAGATCTACGCCAAGCGGCTCATCGGGGAGGGCGTCACCACGGCCGAAGAGGTCGAGGCGTGGGTGACCGAGTTCGCCGCCTTCCTCGACGCCGAGTTCGAGGCGGG
>DASXGQ010000160.1:0-11330 GCA_036488995.1 Caulobacteraceae bacterium | reverse complement strand
GAGGAGATCGTCGGCGCGTGGCTCGCCGGCAAGCGCCACGACTACATCGTCGCGACCAAGTGCGTCGGGCGCACCGGCCGCAAGCCCTGGGATCAGGGGATGAGCCGCAAGCACATCCTGGACGCCATCGACGCCTCGCTGAAGCGCCTGAACACCGACTATGTCGACCTCTATCAGCTGCACGGCTTCGATCCGACGACGCCGATCGACGAGGCGCTGGAGGCGCTCGACGCCGTCGTCCGGTCTGGCAAGGCCCGCTACGTCGGAGTCTCCAACTGGATGGGCCACCGCGTCACCCGGGCTCTGGGCCGCAGCGAGGTCAAGGGCCTCGTCCGCATCGACTCGACACAGCCGCGCTACAACCTGTTGTTCCGCGCCTTCGAGCGCGACCTGCTTCCTCTTTGCGAGGAGGAGCAGATCGCGGTCATCCCCTACAACCCCCTGGCCGGCGGCCTTCTCACCGGCAAGCACCGGCTGGAGGACAAGCCCAATGAGGGCCGGTTCAACCTCGGCCGGGCCGGCGCGATGTACCAGCAGCGGTATTGGCACGAGAACGAGTTCGATACCGTGGAGCGCCTCAAGGGGATCGCCAAGGAGGCGGGCGTCAGTCTCACCACCCTCGCCGTCTCGTGGGTGATGGCCAATCCGGCCATCACCGCGCCGATCGTCGGCGCCAGCCGGCCCGAACAACTGGCCGACAGCCTCGCCGCGGTCGAGGGCGGGCCGATGGCGCAGGACCTGAAAGACACCCTCGACGAACTCACCAAGCCCTGGCGCGCCGTCGACGCGGAGCGCTGACCGCAATGTAGAGGCGGGCGTTCAGCCCGCCTCGTCCCACCCGGCCGGCCCGTCGAGATCCGGATAGCGGCGGAAGATTCCGGTCTCGTTGAAGGCCTGACGCCGTGGCGAGGCGAGATATGCGGCGATCCGCGGGTGCTCCCGCACCCGCGCGGCGATGGCGTACAGCGACCGGAAACGCCTGGGCGCATTGGCCATCGCCCGCGGGAATGCGTAGGCGAGACCCTCGAGCGCCTGGAAGATCGAAAGGTCCACGTAGGTGAGGGCCGCGCCGACCATCCAGCCCGACGGATTGGCCGCCGCAACGCGCTCGAAGTAGCCAAGGTGCTTGGGGATCCGGTCGCGCCGGAACGCTTCGGCGCGCGCCTTCGCCGGCTCCTTCTGTTCCTCGTAGGTCTGGCTCCAATCGATCGGATGGTGGGTGTCATGGACCTCCGCCACCAGGTCGCTGATGGTGAGCTGAAGACCGTGCGCGACGGGGCGCAGGCGCTGGTCGTCCGGAACCAGCTTCAAGCCTGGTCCCAGGTATTCCAGGATGTTCGCCACCTGAGAGATGGTCAGGTCGCCGTCCTTGACGAACGGCGGAGCGAACGGCGGATGCCGATCGCCCTTCGCCTCCAGGGCCCTCATGAACGCCGGCATCCCCTGGCCGGGGGCTTCCGGCAGCCGGGCGATGTCGCGATAGTCGGCGCCCGCCGCCTCGAACGCGAGGCGCACGAATTCGCCCCTGCCCGGCGCGCCTGGCCAGTAGTAGAGTTCGTACGGCATCCTGGCCTCCCGATCTGATTTTGGACAATGCGCTGTCCCGTTTGTCGGGAGATGGCGTCTCCGGTCCCGATCGTCACGGGAGGCTGCCGGAGGAAGCATGGCGAGCGTAGTCGAGGGACGAGGCGGCAGACCAGCATGGCCGCTGGCCCTCGTCTTCGCTGGCGCCGTCGGCGTGGGGGTCGTCTCATACCGGTATCTCGTTCCGGGCGCGCCGGGCGGCGCGCCGCCGATCCTGGCCAACGGGTTCGCACGATACGGCTTTCTCACGGTCCATGCCGGGTTCGCGGCGACAGCCCTGATCCTCGGACCGTTCCAGTTCCTTCGAAGGCTGAGGCAGGGCCGCCCAACGCTGCACCGATGGATAGGCAGGACATACGCGGTCTGCAGCCTTGCCGGCGGCTCGGCGGGCCTGGTCCTTGCCTTCGGCGCGAAGACCGGCCCGGTCTCGACCGCCGGGTTCGGCTCCCTCGCCGTCCTCTGGCTCTCGGCCACCGGCCTGGCCTGGCGCGCGGCCCTCGGCAGGCGTTTCGCCGAGCACCGCCGATGGATGATCCGCAGCTACGCCATGACTTTCGCGGCCGTCACCCTGAGGATCTACCTGCCCTTCGCCTTCCTCTCGCCCTGGGGTTACGACAACGCGTACCGGGCGATCAGCTTCCTCGCCTGGGTCCCCAATCTGATCGTGGCCGAGGCCTACCTCAGGCGCCGGCCCCTGCCCTAGCTTGGCTGGACACGCGAGACTTCGCGCTTCATCCAGAGGTCATGCGCGCCCTTCTCTTCGCCCTGATCGCCTGCGCCCTTCCCCTGTGGGCCCACGCTGCTCCATGCGTGAGCGCGAACACCGAGTGCGAGAGGTGGCTCGAGCTGAGGCCGGGCGAGCGCGCCATGGCCTATGCGACGCGACCTTTGGACCAGCCCGATCCCAGCGTGCGGCGCGCCCTCATCATGGTGCACGGGGCGCTGCGCAACGCCGACCACTATTTCGCCAGCGCAACGGCAGCAGGCTTCATCGCCGGCGCCCTGGACGACACCCTGATCATCGCGCCAGCCTTCCATTCGGCCGACCCCCCTTGCGGGGACAAGCTCGCTCCCGGCGAGGTCGGTTTCTCCTGCAATGGGGATTCCTGGCGTTCCGGCGGTGCGGCGAGCAGCGATCCGAAGCTCACCTCCTTCGACTTCACCGATGCGCTGCTGAGCCGGCTTGCGGACAAGCGCCTGTTTCCGAACCTGAAGGTGATCGTCGTCGCCGGCCACTCTGCGGGCGGACAGTTCGTCGCCCGCTACGCCATGGCGAGCCGAGTCGCTGACGGACTGGGGGTTGCGGTGCGTTTCGTCGTCGCCAATCCCTCCAGCTACGCCTGGCCGGACTCGACCCGTCTGGTTCCTGATGGCGTAGGCTCGCCCGCGGCGGCGGCGGCGGCGTGGAAAGACGAGACGCCCCACGCCGGCTTCGTTTTCGGCCCGTTCGATGACGCGAAGGCCCCCGGCTATGACCAGTGGCCATACGGGCTCGAAAACAGGACGGACGGTTACACCGCAGGGATGTCCGACGACGAACTGCGCCGGAACCTGGCTCATCGCGATGTGACCTTCCTCCTGAGCCAGGTCGACACCCTGCCGCTGGGCGGCTTCGACGCCTCGCCACGGTCCATGGCGCAGGGGGCCACGCGTCGCCAGCGCGGCGAGGCCTTCGTGCAGCACATCCGTCAGAGCCTCGGCGCAAAGGCTCCGGAGGTCATTGTCCCCGAGTGCGGTCACAACGATCGCTGCGTCTATACGACCGACCAGGTGCTGCCCGTCATCTTCCCGCCTGTTCAGTGAGCCGCTTGTGAAAGCCACGCGTCTTCTGCGGCGTAGTCGAAAAGGCTGAGAAGATAGGGGACGAACGCCGTTCCGGCGTGCGCGGCGACCTCGGCGGAGCGGCAGGCCTCTCCCACCAGATCCTGGTAGCCGCCGACCGGGCGATAGCCGAGCGAGGCCGCCCGGCTCATGTCGAGGACGATGGGTGAGGCCACGCCCCACGGGTGGGCGCCCACGCCGCCACGAGGCGGCCCTTCGAAGGGGACGAGCTCGAGCTCGGCGTCCATAGCCTGGGCGATCGCGGCGCCGATCTCGCGCGCCATGAGGACTTCGGGATCGGCGGCGTGGAGGATCCGTGTGGCCGGTTTGGCGACGACGGCGCTGACGAGCGCGGCGATGTTCGCGGCGGCGCTCGTGTGGAAGCGGTTGCGCCCGCTCCACGCGAGCGGGACGCGGCGACGCCCGTCGAGGATGCGCTTGACGAAGAACCACTCGCGCGGGTGCGTCGAATGGGGCCCGTGGATCGCTCCCGGACGCAGGATGGTCACGGGACAGCGCGCGCCATCGATCAGGGTGCGTTCCAGAGCGACCTTGCGGGTCGAATAGGTCTGCGGCCCCGGCTCCACTGTCGGATGATCCTCGCGGATCGGTTCAGGGAAAACGGGGAAGCCTGTTTCCCGCGCCTCGTCCAGCGACCGCCCCCGCGGGTCCTGGTAGACACTGGCCGAGGAGACGACGATCAGGGTGCCGACGTCCTGCTCCACCTCGAGGAGCTGGCGGGCGTGGGACTCGTCGAACGCCACGGTGTCGATCACTGCATCGAATCCGCGGCCTACCGCGCGAGCCAGCGCTCCGGACTCGTCGCGATCGAGGCGCAGGGCCTCGCAGCCCGGCGGCGCTTCGACCGGGCGGCGCTGCGCCAGGACGACACGCCAGCCGTCATCCACCAGGCGGCGCGCGGCCGCGCGGCCGATCTGGCCGGACCCGCCGACGATCAGCGCGGTTCGAGCCACGTGAACCCCAAGAGAAGACGAAGACATTGCATCGCTTGACGCGTTAGTCTGACCGACATGTGGCGAATCCCCAATTTCATCACCGGACTGCGCCTTGGATTGGCGCTCCTCACCTTCTTCTGCCTCGCGGGCGCAGCCCTGCTGAGCGACAAGCTCACGCCAGCCACCCAGTTCCTCCTCGAGCGGGTCGCCTTCTACGCGTTCGTCGTGGCGGCCCTGACCGACTTCGTGGACGGCTGGATCGCCCGGCGCCTGAACGCGGTGACGATCTGGGGGGCTATTCTCGACCCCATCGCCGACAAGGTCCTGGTCTGTGGCGTGGTGCTGGGCCTGCTCACCCTGGGCGGGAACGGGATGGTCGCGATACCCGCCGCCCTGATCCTGTTCCGCGAATTCACGGTCAGCGCCCTGCGCGAAGTGGCCGCCGGCAAGGGGATCAGCCTTCCCGTGACCCTGCTCGCCAAGTGGAAGACAGCCCTCCAGCTGGTTGCCCTCGGGGCGGAGCTCCTGGTCGCCTGCTGGGGCGCGTTCGGGCTGCCCAGCGATCCGAGCACTTTGGGCGTCGCCACCACGGTGGCGAACGTCCTGCTCTGGATCGCCGCGCTCATCACGGTGATCACCGGGGCCCAATACTGGGAGAAGGCGCACATGGCGCTCATCCCCCACGCGAGGCCGGAGCCGCGCGCCCCCAGACCTTGACGGCGAGCCCGCGAGAGCGCTCCAAGCGGAAAAACTCTCAGGGTAGACATTCCGTGAAATCCGCGCTCGTCGCCGGCGCTTGCGCCGCAATACTGCTTGCCGCTGCCGGCGCCCGAGGCCAACCGCAGCCACTGCCCCAGCCATCGCCGCCCATGCCGCCGATCGCCGCGCCCCGTGACACGCCCTATCCCGGCGTGATCCGGTTGCAGGTCGACGCCACCGACCTTCAACACGGCATCTTCGTCGTACACGAGACCGTCCCGGTGGCGGGACCGGGACCCCTCGTTCTGGTCTATCCGGAGTGGATCCCAGGCGAGCACTCCCCCACCGGCACGATAGACAAGCTCGCAAGCCTCGTCGTTACGGCCGGCGGCCAACGGCTGGAGTGGAAGCGGGACCCGGTGGATGTCTACGCCTTTCACCTCGACGTCCCGGAGGGGGTCGGCGCAATCGACCTCGATTTCCAGTACCTCTCGGCCGTCTCCTCCCGCGAGGGGCGCATTCAGATGACGCCCCAGCTCGTCGACCTGAAGTGGAACAATGTCGCGCTGTATCCCGCCGGCCACTTCTCACGTGACGTGACCATAGAGCCGAGCGTGAAACTGCCGTCCGGCTTCCATTTCGGCACGGCCCTTGAGACCGCGTCCACGCAAGGCGACACGACCGTCTTCAAACCCGTCCCGTTCAACACTCTGGTCGATTCACCCCTGATCGCCGGCGAGTTCTTCAGAAGGATCGACCTCGATCCGGGCGGGCCAGCGCCCGTCCACCTCGATGTGATCGCCGACCACGCAGAAGAGGTGGAAGCCACCGTCCCGCAGATCGAAGCGCACAAGACGCTGGTGCAGCAAGCCTATAAGCTGTTCCAGTCACACCACTACGACCATTACGACTTCCTGCTCTGGCTCAGCGATCGGATGACTGGCGAAGGGTTGGAGCACCATCAGTCGAGCGAAGACGGCACGACGCCGAAATACTTCACCGATTGGGACGCTACGGCCGCGGAACGCGACCTCCTGGCGCATGAATACACCCACAGCTGGAACGGAAAGTTCCGCCGTCCCGCCGACCTTTGGACCCCCAGCTTCAACGTGCCGATGCGCGACAGCCTGCTCTGGGTCTATGAGGGCCAGACACAGTACTGGGGCTATGTGCTCGCCGCCCGCTCAGGGCTCGAGACCCGGCAGCAGGTTCTCGACGCCATCGCCCTGACAGCGGCCACCTATGATGCGCGAATCGGCCGGACATGGCGGGCCCTCGAGGACACGACCAACGATCCGATCATCGCCGAGCGGCGACCCCTCTCCTGGCTGAGCTGGCAGAGAAGCGAAGACTATTACTCGGAGGGACAACTCGTCTGGCTCGACGCCGACACCCTGATCCGCCAGATGTCCGGCGGACGCCGCTCGCTCGATGACTTCGCCGCGAAGTTCTTCGGGGGCCACAACGGAAGCTTCGTCACCGATCCCTACACATTCGACGAGGTGGTCTCAGCCCTCAACTCGGTTCAACCCTACGACTGGGCGAGTTTCCTGCACGAGCGACTGAACGGCCATGGTTCTGGCGCGCCGCTGGATGGCCTGGCGCGTGGCGGATACCGGCTTGTCTTTACCAACGTCGAGTCGCCCTACCTCAAGGACGCCCAGACCCAACGCAAGACCGCCGACTTCAGCTTCTCGATCGGACTGACGCTCTCGACCCGCGAGAACGGCGACGTCACGCAGGTCGTCTGGGATGGACCCGCGTTCAAGGCGGGACTCACTGCCGACGCCAAGATCCTGGCGGTCAATGGAGACGAGTTCACGGTCGATGGCCTGAAATCCGCCATCAGGGCGGCGGCCAAGGGCGCCCCGATCGAGCTGGTGGTCGAGGACAAGGAAGAGGTCCGCACTGTCCGCATCGATTACCACGGAGGGCTGCGCTACCCGCATCTCGAGAAGACGGTCGCCCACGCCAGCCTCGACGATATCCTCACGCCCCGTTCATAAACTCGAAATTAATTTGAAATGGAGGTATCGGGAACGGTAAAGCTTGATCGGAGTTATGGCGACATGAATCGCAACCGCCTCCTCCGCACCTCGGCGCTCGCCCTGGGCGGACTGCTCACCCTCACAGCCCTTCAGGGTTGCAACAAATCCAACAACGCCGCGAGCGGCGGACAGAGCGAAGCCTCCGGTCCGCCCGGGGCTTCCAACCCCAACGGCTACGCTCCGACAGGGGACTTGGCGCAGGCTGGTCCCCCGGCCGCGCCGTCCGAAGGCTATCCCCAAGGTGGCGGATACGCCGCTCCCCGTGGACGGGAAGGCGGATACGCCCAGGGCGGCGGATACGGTCGTCAGGGCGGCGGATACGGTCGTCAGGGCGGCGGAGAACGTGGCGGCTACGCGGGCCCAAGCGGAGGAGAAGGCTACGCCCAAGGCGGTGGCTACGCCGGGCCGAGCGGCGGGGAAGGCTACCCGCCCCAGGAGGGCGGATATGCCGGTCCAAGTGGCGGAGAAGGCGAAGGCGGCTACTACCAGAACGAGGGCTACTATGTGGATCAACCGCCCCCGCCGATCCCCGAGTACGACCAGCCTCCGGCTCCGGCGCCGGACTACTACTGGACGCCCGGCTACTGGGCGTGGAGCAATGCCGATGGCGACTACTACTGGGTGCCCGGGACCTGGGTCCAACCGCCCAATCGCGGCCTGTACTGGACGCCTGGATACTGGGCGTTCGTCAATGGAGTCTACGCCTTCTTCCGCGGGTATTGGGGACCTACTGTCGGATACTACGGCGGGGTCGACTACGGATGGGGTTATAATGGCCGCGGATATTACGGAAGTCGATGGGACAACGGCCGCCTATACTATAATGGCGCCGTCAACAATGTAGGAGCCATTCAGAATACCTACGTCTACCGCCAGAACGTCCAGAATTGGACAAACAACCGTACCAGCTATTCCGGAGGACCCGGCGGGCTCCGCGTGGCCCCGACGCCTGAGCAGGTCTCGGCCGCACGCGCCAGTCACGTGGCGCCCACCGCCGCGCAGCGTCAGCAGGCGACGGTGGCCCAGAGTGATCCCAATCTGCGCGCGAGCGTGAACCGCGGCAGGCCTGCCGTCGTCGCGACCCCTCGGGCGGGCGAGTTCCATGGCCCGGGCGCCGTCACCCAGGTGCGCGCAGCGCCGAGCTACACTCCGCCGGCGCGCATCCAGGCCTCGCGCCAGCCACCCGCCGCTCAGGGGGCGCAACCCCGAAATCCTACGACTCCCGCTGGTCGCCCTGGCGCTCCCGCTGGACCACCCGGCGCCCCTGCCCCCGGGAACGTGGAGCGCGGCGCGGCGCCGCCGCCCTCGCCCGGCGGGCACGGCGGACAGAGGCCTCAGACCGGGGCCGCGCCCACCGGACGGCCTGAGACGCGGCCGATTCCTGCGGCCCCACCCGCGGGGCATCCGGAGGCCCGGCCCGCTCCTGCGGTCCCAACCGCTGGACGGCCAGGGGCCCGACCCGCTCCTGCCCCCGCCCGCGAGACGCAGGTGGCGCCTGCCGCAAGGCCGCAAGGGCGTCCTTCGCCTGAAGCGCGACCGGCGCCGAATGCCGCCCCACCGGCGCGCGAGCAGGCCCGCCCCGCTCCGCCCCCAAGGCCCGAGGCCCGTCCCGCCGCGCCTCGTCCCGAAGCGCGACCGGCGCCGAACCCCGTTCCGCCTGTGCGGGCGCAGGCTCCCACCGCGCCGCCCCCACGGCCAGAGATCCGCACCCCCGCGCCTCGACCTGAGGCTCGCCCGGCGCCCGCGCCGGCGCCGCGCGCGGCTCCGCCCCCTCGTCCCGAGGCCCGACCAGCGCCAGCGCCGCGCGCGGCTCCGCCACCTCGTCCCGAGGCCCGACCGGCGCCAGCGCCGCGCGCGGCCCCGGCTCCCGCTCCTCGTCCTGAGCAACGCCCCGCGCCCGCTCCCCGTCCCGAGGACCGCCGGCCAGAGCAACCTCGCTGATCCCCCCGCGGGAGCCGCAGCCCTTCAGCCTAGGGGCGGCGCGGCGGGCGGCGGATCGCCCGGCAGGGGAATGAACTCGTCGTGGTCGAGGTCGGGAAGCTTCATCCGACCGGCCCGCCAGTCCGCCTTCGCCTGATCGATCCGGTCGCGCGAGGACGAGACGAAGTTCCACTCGATGAAGCGGGGACCCAGAGGTTCTCCGCCCAGCAGCATGACTTCGGCGTCCGCAGTCGCGGTGAACAGGGCTGGCTTGCCCGCCTCGAGGATCAGCATCTGGCCCTCCCGGAAGGTTCGGCCGTCCAGCTCCACCTCGCCGCTGGCGATGAAGGCGGCGCGCTCCGGATATTCGGGGTTGAGCTGGGCGCGCCCCCCGGACTTCAGCCGCCAGTGGACATAGAACATCGGCGAGTGGGTCTTCACCCGCGCCTTGGCGTGGAAGGCCTCGCCGGCGACGAGACGCGCCCAGAGTTTGCCCTCCTCGAGGGTCGGCAGGTCTTCGGCGCCATGATGGGCGAAGGCGGGGTCGGTTTCCTCATCCTCGATGGGCAAGGCGACCCAGGCCTGGACGCCATGCAGGTTTCCCCCGGTCCGGCGCAGGCTGTCGAACCGCTCGGAGTGGGTGATGCCACGCCCGGCGGTCATCCAGTTCACCTCACCCGGGTGGATGTCGATTTCCGAGCCGACGCTGTCACGGTGGGTGATCTCACCCTCAAAGAGATAGGTGACCGTCGAGAGGCCGATATGCGGGTGCGGGCGGACGTCCGTCGACTTCGCGAAACCGCGCTCGAAGACCTTCGGCCCCATGTGGTCGAGGAACACAAAGGGGCCAACCATCCGTCGGGCGGCCTGCGGGAGCACCCTCTCCACCGTGAAACCCCCGAGATCCCGCTGATGGGACTCGATCACCTGTTCGATCATGCGCCGCTGCCCTCTCTGTTTCCAAGCAGACTAGGCGTTCCCTCCCCTTCTGGGGAGGGTGGTCGAGCGCAGCGAGACCGGGTGGGGAACCCTGGGGAAAGATCGAGACGCCGGGGATGATCCGGACTTCCCCACCCGTCTCGCCGCTTCGCGTCGAGCCACCCTCCCCATGAAGGGGAGGGATTTGCTCCCTATCGCCCGCTCGGGACGAACGGCGTGACGAGGCCGAGGGGAAGGGTCGTGGCGTTCTTGACCGAGCGAACGACGATCCGGCTCTCGACGTTGGAGATCAGGCCGAGCGAGAGCAGCTTGTCGCGCAGGAAGTCGTCAAACGCGTGCATGTCGCGCGTGACGATGCGCAACTCATAGTCAGCCGCGCCAGTGACCGTCGCGCACTGAACCACCTCCGACCAGCCATCCACGGCCCGCTCGAAGGTCTCGAGGTTCTGCTTGGTCGGAAGCGAGAGCTTCACCGTGCAATAGACCTCGAAGGTGAGGCCCAGCTTCTCACGATCGAGGATGGTCACGCGCCGCTGGATCACCCCCTCTTCCTCGAGCCGCTTTATCCGCCGCCAGCAGGGGCTCGAGGAGAGGCCCACGCGCTCGGCGACCTCGGCGACGGACAAGCTGGCGTCGTGCTGGATCAGATCGAGAATCCGCGCGCCGACGGCGTCGAGGTCTTCAGACAAATTTTGCCTCTTCAGTAGCGGAACAGAAGCATGGCTGGCCCCAAATCAGCCGCTCACCGGCATGACTTTGGCAAGCCTTTCCGCGCCACCTATATGATCATGAGCGTTGAAGAGCCAGGGGGTAGGAAGGATCACGACTGGATGAGGCATGCTAATGTCACCCTCGACGACAAATATGTCCTCGAGGAAGGCCGCGTGTTCATCACCGGCGTCCAGGCCCTGCTCCGCATCCTGCTCGACCAATCCCGGCTGGATCAGCGCGCAGGCCTGAAGACGGCCGGTTTCGTTTCCGGGTACCGCGGCTCGCCGCTCGGGGGGCTCGATCAGCAGGCGGAGCGCGCCGCCAAGCTGCTGAACAATCGGAACATCCTCTTCAAGGAGGGGATCAACGAGGACCTCGGGGCCACCGCCGTGTGGGGCACGCAGCAGGCGAACCTGTTCCCGGGCGCGCTCTACGATGGCGTCTTTGGTATGTGGTACGGCAAGGCGCCGGGCGTCGACCGGACCGGTGATGCGTTCCGTCACGCCAACTTCGCCGGGACCTGGCCAAAAGGCGGGGTCCTTGCGGTCGCCGGCGACGACCACGCCTGCAAGTCCTCCACCCTGCCCTCACAGTCGGAATACGCCTTCGCCGACTGGGAGATGCCCGTGCTGGCCCCCGCCGACGTGCAGGA
>DASXGQ010000158.1:0-45856 GCA_036488995.1 Caulobacteraceae bacterium | reverse complement strand
GGTCCGCCGCGCATGATCGGCGGACGCCTCACCTACGCTTTCTGACCGCCTGGAAGCTGGCGGCGGACGGCCGCCGCCAGCCTTTCCGTATGCAAGTCAGTGGCCTTCGGTCCGCGATACGAGGAAGTCCATCAGCGCCAGCAGCACGCCGGAGACCACGAAGGTCAACAGGATCACGACTTCCCAGACGAGCTCGGCTTGATTTGGCGGATGGTCGTGGATCTCCAGATAGGTCTTGAGCAGGGCGATGGAGGAGATCGCCACGATCGAGGCGATCAGCTTCATCTTCAGGTTAGAGAAGTCGACCTTTCCCATCCATGAGGGCCGCCCGTCCGGTTTCTGTATCTCGATCCGGGAGACGAAGTTCTCATACCCGGAAAGCACGACGATGATCACCAGATTGCCCACCAGCGAGAGGTCGATCAGCGACAGCGACATGAGGATGCCCGCCTCGGGCAGCTTCGGCAGCGGCGTGCGAAGCAGGACCGCAACGTCTTCAACCAGGGAGATCACGAACACTACCAGGAGGGTGGCGAGGCCGATCACCAGGCCGACATAGAAGGGCGCCAGGAGCCAGCGGGAGGCGAACAGTCCGCTCTCCATCGACCTTTCCACCCGCGACTGACCCATTCCCGTGCTCCTGTTTCGGGCGTCCCGGCCGCGGCCGGTGGTTTGTCATAACACGACCCGGCGAACGAGACTGTACGGCGGAATTCAGCGCTGGACCGGGTCCGAAACCGGATTGTCCGCTGCCGGTCGAGAGAGAAAGGCTTTGAAACGGTCCTTCGGCAGCGGTCGGCTGAACGCGAAGCCCTGGGCGAGGGGACAGTCCATCCCCCGCAGGACCTCCAGGTCTTCGACGCGCTCGACCCCCTCGGCGACGACATCGATTTCCAGTTCGCGGCCCAACGCGATCACGGCGCCCACGATGATGCGACGAGCTGGATTGAGGCGCAGGTCCCCCACGAGGCTGCGGTCGATCTTGATCTCCGTGATCGGAAGACGATCGAGATAGGCCAGGTTGGAATAGCCGGTGCCGAAGTCGTCCACCGAGAGGCCGACGCCCATCGCCCTGAGGCGCCTGAGCAGGTCAAGCACCTCGGCCGAGCCCTCGGCCAGCAGGGTCTCGGTCAGTTCGAGGGTCAGCCACGATGGGCGGGCGCCGGACCGGGCGAGGCTGTCGGCCAGGGAGTCGGCGAAGTCGCGGTGCATGAGTTCCGCGACGGAGACGTTGACCGCTATGGTCAGAGGATGCTCGCGACCGCGGTTGAGCTCCGTGGCGAAGCGCGCGGCCTCACCTCTTCCCCACTGGCCAAGCGGCACGATCAGGCCGCTCTCTTCGGCAAGATCGATGAAGCGGGCAGGGGGTTGGAGGCCGAAAACTCCGTGATCCCAGCGCATGAGGGCCTCGGCCCCAACGACCTCGCCCGATCGCAGGTCGATCTTGGGCTGGTAGTGGAACAGGAATTCGCCGTTTGCGAGGGCGTGCTGGATCTCGGTGGTGAGGCGGACCCGATTGCGGAAGCGCGTGACGCTCAACGCGTCGAACTCCCGAGGCTCCCGCAATCGGCTGGAGCGGGATTCATGAAGGGCCGCGCCCGCCTGACGTATCAGGTCGACCGCGTTCTCACCGGGCGAGGCGACCACGAAGCCCATGGCGAAGCGCGGCTCAATGGTCGCGCCAGGGAGGGCGTAGGGTTGCTCGATCGCAGACTTCATCGCTTTGAGCCGCGCAAGAGCAGGCTCTCTGGGCCTGAGCCGCCAGGCGGTTGCGAACTCGTCCCCGCCAGTTCGGCCCAGGGCCTGTGGCCCTAGCGCCGCCAGTCGTTCCGCGATCCTGCAGATCAACTCGTCGCCCGCGTCATGCCCATACCCGGTGTTGATCTCGTGGAGGCCGGCCAGGTCCACCTTGATGATCATCAACCGACCCGCCTGCTCCGCCAGAAGGGTCTCGACGCTCTGTTGCAGGGCATATCGATTGAGGACGCCGGTCAGAGGGTCGATCTGTCCGGCTCGATCGAGCCGTTCCGCGGCCAGCCGCGTCTCCGTTACGTCCTGCATCAGTCCGAGGTAGTGGGTCGGTCGACCGGCCCCGTCGATCACGGGCAACAGACGAAGGGCGTTCCAGAACAGGGTCCCGTCTTTGCGATAGTTGCGCAGCGTCACCGAAGCGGGGGCGCGGCGAGCGACCGCCTCTTCCAGAATGGCGATCTCGGGTTGCAGCTGGTCGGCAGCCTGAAGGAATCGCGTGTTTTGGCCGATGGCCTCTCGGCGCGAATAGCCGGTAATGGTCTCGAACGCCCGATTTACGAAGGTCAACGGCAAGCGCGGGTCATCGAGAGCGACTACGAGGGCGCCTTCGCCGCTCGCATCGAGCATTTCGAGGAGAGCCGAGAGCGGGATCCCGTGTGCGTCGAGGTCCAAAGGGTCGGCCATCACTAGGCCGGCGCGCTGGGGCAGCGAGTTCGACAGGAGTCCTTGGGTCCTATGCGGTCAGGCAAGACGCACGAAATCCAATGAAAAGCCATACATACCGGCCCGATACTGACCTGATTCGGAATGCGTAAGCGGCCCCGCCACGTCAAGCCACTTGGTAGAATTACCGGGCGTTCCAACCTATCCTGATCGAGCGGGGCGTAACTAACGGTCAAGCCAATGGGCGTCGCAGGAGCCGCGCCGCCCGAGAGAGAGCTGATGCTGAAGGATTTCGCAGTCAGAACTGGAATTGAACCGGTGGGTGGTCTGCCGTGGGGCGCCCACATCTGCCTTTTCTATGAATCGGCACAAGATCTTATCGACGTCAATGCGGATTACCTTCGCGCTGGTCTCGAGGACGGTGAGTTTTGTCTCTGGGCCGTGTCCGATCCCCTCTCATGCGAGGCGGCTTTGGACGGGTTACGCGAGCGGATTCCGGATGTCGACGAACACGTTGCGGCGGGGCGGCTGCAGCTGGCGCCCGGGTACGGCTGGTACCTGCGCGGCAAGCCGTTCGATGCTCACCACATCACCGGTTATTGGCTGACGAAGCTGGCGGACGTGAAGTCCAGGGGGTTTTCAGGCCTGCGAGCCAGCGGCAACGCCTTCTGGCTGGAGGCCGACCTGTGGAGCGATTTCCGCGAGTACGAGGCTGATCTCCATCGCGCGATGGGCCAGGAGCAGATGACCGCTCTGTGCACCTATCAGCTGGGCGTGAGCCGCTCGGCCGACCTGCTGGAGGTGGCGCGGCTCCACCGCTGCGCAATCACCCGACGTGACGGTCGTTGGGAGCTGCTCGAGACCTTGGAAGCCTCGCCTGCTCCCCGCCACGGCGGGCCCTTGGAGGGCTCCGGCGAAGCCCTGTTGGCGTCCTTTCCCGGGCACGAGCTGCTGACGCCCAAGGAACGCGTGGTGCTGTGCCAACTTCTCAAGGGCGCCTCGGCCAAGGAGAGCGCCCGGATGCTTGGCATCAGCCCGCGCACAGTCGAATTCCACCGTGGTAACATCATGCGCAAAGTCGGCGCGCACACCACCGCGGAGCTCTTCGCCCGTATGATCGCGCCTGAAGAGCATGGCGACCGCCAGCACGGCTTCGGCTGAGCCGGTTCGCGTCGAAGAGCCACAGCAACGTTTCCAAGCCGCAGGAGTTTCCTCGAAAAGCCAAAGGCTCGAGCCACGGCCTCGGAGAGGAAGCTCATGAACAGACGGCTCTTTTGTGCGTCGGCGTTGGGGCTGGCGCTTCCCGCGCTGGCATGGGCGCAGGAGGCGCCGAACAACGCGCGCGGACGCCCTCAGGGCAGTCCCCCTCAGAGCGGACGCCCGCAGGGCGGCGGTCGTCCGCCGCAAGGTCAGGGCCAAGGTCGGCCCGGCGGGCCCGGCGGAGGGGGCGAACGACCCGCTGGAGGACGTCCTCCTGGCGGAAGGCCCGGGGGAGGACAGGGAGGGACTGGTCGACCCGGAACTCCGGCTACGCCACCCAATACGGGCGGTCCCCGACCGGGGGAACCGCCTCAGGGCGGCCGTCCGCCTGGCGGACGGCCAGGTCAAGGTCACGGCGGAGGAGCTCCGTCGCGGCCACCGCCAGGGACCCACCGGCCAGGCGAGGGGCGCCCGCCGGGCTTTAGGCCGATAAGGGGGCCGGCGTGGCGGTACCCGAGGGGGTACAGCTACCGGCGCTGGGCCATTGGCCTCACGCTGCCGACGCTCTTCCTGAGCTCCGCCTACTACTACACCGGCTTTGCGACGCTCGGATTGGAACCCCCGCCGCCCGGCTATCGCTGGGTTCGCTACGGGCCCGACCTGCTCCTCGTTCAGATGCACACGGGGCGTATCGTCGACGTGATCTACGGCGCCTTTTACTAAGGCGCATTCCCGTCTTGCGAGGGCGGGGCGGGAGCTACGCCAGGGGAGGGCTGACTGTGGGGAGAGGTCTGTGGGCCGGAGCGATCACCGGCGCCTTCATGCTCGTCGTCGGCGCGGTCAATGCAGATCCGGCGCCGGGCTCGGCGGCGTCACTCGCCCAGGCGTACCGCGCCATTCACGCGGCGCGTATGGTTGATCTGACACACGCGTTCGCCCCCGGCATTCCGCATTGGAAGGGGTTTCCTGACGAGGTCGTCCGAACACCCTTCACGCAGGCGAAGGACGGCTTCACCGCGCAGGTGTTCACCCACATCGGCCAATGGGGAACCCACGTCGATGCGCCGGCTCACTTCCATCAGGGGCTCGCCACGGTCGACCGGGTCGACCCGGTGCAGTTCGTCCTGCCGCTTGTGGTGCTCGACATCCATCGGCAAGCGGCGGCGAACGCGGATTACCAGGTCTCGATGGCCGACGTCCGCGCGTGGGAGTCGCGACACGGGCCGATTCCGGCCGGCGCCTTCGTGGCGTTGCGGACCGACTGGTCGAAGCGCTGGCCCAGCCAGGAGGCGTTCCAGAACAAGGACAAGGCAGGGGTCTTCCACTATCCCGGCTGGAGTCTGCCGGTGCTCAAATACCTCTACGAGACGCGCCACATCACCGCCTCGGGTCATGAGACTTCCGATACGGATCCCGGCTTTCGCGCCTACAAGGACGATTTCTCGCTGGAGAGCTACGTTTTGGGCCTGAACCACTTCCAGATCGAGTTCCTCGCCAACCTCGATCAGGTTCCAGAGGCCGGCGCGCTCGTTATCGTCGCCTTCCCGAAGGCGCAGGGCGGAACGGGGTTCCCGGCAAGGGTCCTCGCGATCGTCCCGCGTTGAGGCGCGAACTCGAAGTCAGCGCGCGGCCTGGTTCGCCGCGGCAAGGCGACTGAGGACCCGCGCCTCTTCTGCTTCCGCCATGGCCGTCCAGATCGCGGCCGCACGTCGTCGCTGTTCACGGACGAGGTCGAGCGTCGCAGCTTCGGCGAAGGCCAGCGCCTCGCGCTCCCTCGCCCGATATTCTTCCGCCTTAGTCATTCCGGCGATGTTGTCCTCCCGCAGCGGCGGACAACGGCCGGTGCGAACACCGGCCGTCCAAGACGCTTGGTCAGGCTGCCTGCAGCTGGCCGGCCGAGGTCTTGCCCGTGCGCTTGTCGCGCTCGAGCTCGAAGCTCACCTTCTGGCCTTCTTGCAGAGAGGTCATGCCGGCGCGTTCCACGGCCGAGATGTGGACGAACACGTCGCCGCCGCCGTCATCAGGCTGGATGAAGCCGAAGCCCTTCTGGCCGTTGAACCATTTTACAGTGCCGATAGTCATTGGTTTTCCCTTTCCGGGTGAAAAGTCTCGCGCCCACCGTGGGCGGCGAGTTCAAATTCTCGGACAGGATCGAAAACCAGAGCAGGGCCGAAATCTGCGATCCCGGCGAAGGCGCCAGGCGAGCCTAAGCGATATTTGACTATGTAAGAGTGGGCGTTCGCGACACAATTGGCAAGCGCTATTGGGAAAAACTTGCCCTCCGCCACCTCGGTTCTGGGTCAGGACGCCCTCTTACGGCGAGGTTATCATGATGCGTTCCAACGCCGGACGAACCATGTGCGCCGCTCGCGTCGAGGCCGATTCCTGGCCTTCCCTGTCTCGTCAGAAGCCGTTGCAGGAAAGCTCCTCGCAACCATGCCCGGCCGGCTGACGTTCGTACGGGCCTGAGGGTGGGCGGCCGCAGCCTCCGACCGGGACCCTGCGAATGTTCCCAGCCAAGGCGCTCCTCCACAGGTGCGCAAGCCACCTGATCCCGATCATCATCGTCGCCTGGGCGACATCCGCGCTCGGGGACGCCAGCCCGGCCGCGGCGCAGTCCGCGACCCTGGCCACGTCGGCGACCACCGCTGCCGGCCCAACGCCGCCTGTCGCTGCGCCCGCACCCAATCCCATGGCGCCACCGCACGCGCCGGCCCCCGTGACCTCCGCCCAGCCCGGCGCCGTGGATGTCGCCGCCAATGACCAGGCCCTGGCGAAGCTCGAATTCCTCCTCCCGCGAACGACGAAAGATGCGCCTCTCGCGGCGATGAGCCATCAGGCGGCCACGATCGAGACTGCCGCCCGAGCTGCTCTCGCCACGGCTCAGGCCCAGGCGGCGTCCGACTCAGCCGCCCTGCGCCGTCTCCCGTCGCGCCGTCACCTATCCGAAGCCGAAGAGAGCAGGCGGGCCACCCTTCTTGCGGGTCAGGCTGCCGCTCGCGCCAAGGTGGCGCAGCTGCAGGGCCTGACCAATCGCGCCGGTCAGGTCTACGGCCAGATTGCTGAGCGTCGGCGCCAGGGCTTCAGCGGCCGGGTCCTCCAGCGGACCGACTCGCCATTCTCACCGGTTTTCTGGACCTCGCTGGGCGGCGCGATCAGCGGCGACTTTCATCGGGTGGCCTGGACCGCCCGGAATATCGCAGACGTGGCTGGGCGCGCGACAGAGCCGCGTGGCGCTGTCGGCCCCGCCGCAGGTCTTCTGATCGCAGCCATCCTGGTACGGCCGCTTCGCCGCCTGCTCGACCGCTTGGGCTGGGACCGCGCCAGGCGCGTCGGCTCGCGTGGCGCGGCCCGGACTCTGGCTGTGGTCTGGCGCGTGATCGTCGACGTGGCGGCGCTCACAGCGGCGGCCCAGGCGATTCGTCTTGGGGCCCAGTGGGGAGGACTGCTGTCGCCGGCGGCTGACCAACTCTGCGCGGCGGCAGTGGGGTCCGTGGCCTGGGCGGCCGCCGTGATCGCCCTTGGCCGCGGTTTGGTCACTGGGCGCGAGCCCGAGCTTCGCCTCCTCCCCATTGGCGACAGCGACGCGGCGCGCGCGCGAGTCGCCCTCTGGGTGGTGGCGCTGATCACGGCGGCAGGGTTCTTTCTCCAGAGGCTGGCCTTCGTCATCGGCGCGAGCGTGGACGCGACAATCGCCGTCGATTGCGCGACCTCCGTCGCCTACGCGGCCGCCGCCTTCCTCGTGCTGGCCAGCTTCGGCCGGTCCGACGAAGGCGAGGTCAGTGGAGCGGAGGCGGCGCGCGCCCCGGCGTGGACCCTGGCGTCGATCATCCTTGCCATGGCAATCGTCGCCACCTTGGGCTCGGTCCTCCTGGGCTACGCCACTCTAGCGTCGCTGATCTCGGGTCAGATCTTCTGGCTCAGCCTGATTTCGGCCGTGACCTACATCGCCTTACGGCTGGTCGATGACGTCCTGGGAAGTCTCTTCGCAGAGCACGGACGCCTCACCCAGTCGATGCGCCAGCTCTTTGGCCTCAGCGCATCGACGGTGCTGCAGATCGGGCTTCTGATCTCGGCCGCGCTGCAGGTCTTCATCGTCCTGGCGGCCGTGCTGATGGCCCTGACGCCCTTTGGGGAGAGCGGCCAGCTCTTCATGAGTCACCTGCGCCTGTTCGGCTCTGAGGTCCGGGTCGGAAAGGCGACCATCTCCCCGATGGGTCTCGCCGGTGGGCTGGTCACTCTCCTGATCGGCGTCGGCCTCTCTCACCTGGCGCGTCGTTGGGTGGTTCGGCGGTATCTGCCGGTCACCAACTGGGACGCCGGCGTGCGCAACTCGGTCGCGACCGGGGTCGCTTATATCGGCGTCGCGATCGCGGTCGTCTGCGCCCTGGCCGTCACCGGCGTCGGCGTCGCCCAGATTGCCCTTGTCGCCAGCGCCCTTTCGGTGGGCGTCGGGTTCGGTCTGCAGCAGATCGTCCAGAATTTCGTCGCGGGCATAATCCTGTTGATCGAGCGGCCCGTGAAGGTCGGCGACTGGGTGAGCGTCGGCGGCGTCGAAGGAGACGTCCAGGCCCTCAGGGTCCGCGCCACCGATATTCGCGGCCTCGATGGCTCCACGGTGATCGTTCCCAACTCGAGCCTCATCACCACCAACGTGGTCAACAAGACCCTCGGCGCCGCTCAGACGCGCGTCCAGCTGCAGGTCACCGTCGCCAAGCCGACCGATATCCGGCGAGCTTGCGACGCCATAGTCCGGCTCGCCGTGGCGCGGGACGACGTACTGAAGTTTCCCGCCCCACAGATCTTCGTCGACGCGCTCACCGCCGGCGGGGGCGCCAACCTGGACGCCTGGGTCTATGTCGCCGATCCGCGCGCAGCAGTGCGGGTGAAGAGCGAGATCTATCTCGCCCTTGTCGACACCTTCGAGCAGGGCGGCATCGCCATGTGACGCGGCTTGGGCTTAGCTTAGCCCATGAGCGCCACCTTTCACGCTGCCTGCGATGCGGCGTCCGTGCATTCGGCAGTCGTTCGGCCGCAGGCCGTGCGCCCGCGCCTGGTCCTGGCCGCATGCATCCTGGCGTCCGGCCTGGCCTTCGTGGACGGATCGGTGGTGAACGTCGGTTTGCCGGCGATCGGGCGCAGCCTCTCGGCCAAGTCCGAGGGCCTGCAATGGGTCGTCAACGCCTACCTCCTGCCCCTCAGCGCGCTGCTTCTTCTGGGCGGGGCCGCCGGCGACCGCTACGGCCGGCGGCGGCTGCTCATCGTCGGCACGGGCGTATTCGCCCTGTCCTCTGTGGGTTGCGCGTTTGCCTCCAGCCTCGGGCTCCTCCTGGTCGCGCGCCTGCTGCAGGGAATGGGCGCGGCGATGCTGATGCCCAACAGCCTCGCTATCCTGGGCTCGACCTTCGGGGGCGAGGCGAAGGGGCGGGCGATCGGCGTCTGGGCCGCCTCGGGGGCGGCGCTGGGCGCCGTCGGACCGGTCTTGGGGGGATGGCTGGTCGACCTTGGAAGCTGGCGCGCGATCTTTCTGATCAACGTGCCGGTCGCCGCCGGCGCGATCCTCCTGGCCTGGAGGCACGTCCCGCAAGATCCCGACGAAAGCGGTCAGTCTCTGGACGCCGGGGGCGGCGCTCTGGCGACCCTCGGCCTCGGCGCGCTCACCTGGGCCCTGACCACGGGTTCCGGTCGAGGCGGCTGGACCCCCGCCGCCATCGCCGGCGTCATCGCATCGGCAGGCCTGTTGGCCGCCTTCCTGCTGGTGGAACACCGACGCGGCGATCGGGCCATGATGCCGCTAGGCATGTTCGGATCGACGACGTTCGTTGGCCTGACCCTGCTGACTCTGTTGCTCTACGGCGCTCTGGGCGGCCTCTTCGTCCTCGTCCCCTATGTCCTGATCAAGGCGGCCGGTTACAGCGCCGTGGCTGCCGGTGCGGCGCTGCTGCCTTTGCCGATCGTCCTGGGCGTGACCTCGCCCTTCCTGGGAGCCCTGGCAGGTCGGGTCGGGTCGCGTCTCCCCCTCGCTGTCGGACCCCTGATCGTCGCGGTCGGTTTCCTCCTGGCGCTCCGGATCCGCGCTCCCGCGGACTTCGTCTCCCAGGTCCTCCCCGTGATCCTCGTCATCGCCATCGGCATGAGCGGGGCCGTGGCTCCTTTGACGACGGCGGTGCTGACCTCGGTGGACGAGCGTCACACCGGATCCGCCTCGGGCCTCAACAGCGCGGTAGCGCGGAGCGGCGGCTTGGTCGCCACCGCCCTCCTAGGCTCGGTCCTCGCCGCAGCCGGCGCGCCGCTGCTGACCGCGTTTCACGCCGCGATGCTCGTCGCCGCCGGGGCCTGCGTTGCGGCGTCGCTGAGCGCGTTCGCCCTCATCCGAAGGTGATCGGCGGCTGAGGCGCAGTTCAGTCACCAGCCGCGAGCATCTCCAGTATCGGACCGACGCCTAACTCCGCGCCCGGTCCGCTCGGCGGGGAGCCGGTCGCGCCGAGACCTTACGAAGACGTTCCAGCGCCGCCGCCGGCCACAAGCGCTGGGTGTCATAATAGACCTCGAAGGCTGGGGTTTCCGCCGGCAGACCGACCCAGGAAAGCTTCGAGCGGGTGAAGATATGGACGTCGGGCGCAACCCTGTCGGGTTCGTCCAGGGTTCCCACCCGCACGAAACGCAGGCTCGCACGTCCGCCATAATCGCTCCACAGCGCCGTCCCGCAGTCGACGCAGCGATAGATGTCGTGGGGGTGACCGCTGGACGTCGGCATGCGGAAGGGCGCGGGCTCGCCATGTTGCAACGAGATGCGATCGGTCTCGATCAGCGCGTTCAACACAAAGGCGCTGCCGGTCTGCCTCTGACAGTCGCGGCAATGGCAGCAGTGGGTGAACATTGGCGGGGTCTGCAGGGCGTATCGAACCGCCCCGCAGGCGCATCCCCCCTGGGCGAATGCCGCATCGCTCATGGCCGTCCCTCGGCGACCCTGGCGAACGCCGCCGCGCCCTGTTGCATCAGCCCTTCCACCAGCGGCGTAGCGTCGTCAGGCAGGAAATCGCTGGTCCATCGGAACCGGCACCCTCCGCCAGTCTCCACGATCTGCATGGCGGCGGCGTGCTGACTGAAGCGGCCGCCGACGACGGCGTAGGCGACCCGACGGCGCGAGTCGTCCAGATCGACCACGATCTCGCGGACCTCCATTCCATTTGCGAACGTCACCACCCGACCTCCAGTTTCCGGACGCGCGTCGGTCAACACCCCGGCGAACGCCCTGTGAGGGTTTCCGAAATCCGCAAGGAGCGCCCAGGCCTTCTCAGCGGGGCACTTCAGCTCGTTTTCTACGGTCACAGAGGCCATGTTCTTCTCCCAGGGCGAGGCTGCGCGCATCATGCCGCGGTCCCCGCGCAGGGACTTGGGGAAAACGGTTGGATCGCGGGACGCCGGAACAATCCGTGGGGCCTGAGAAGACGCGCTCGCTTCCGATCGCCGAAGGGCAGGGTTGGCGGGCGGCCGAGGTCGTTTGTCTCGCCGGCCCGGCCGATCACCCATTCGAGGAGCAGCACGCCTGGACCTCGGTGGCCGCGGTGCTGGACGGCGTCTTCACCTATCGTTCCCATCGTGGTCGGGCCTTGATGACGCCCGGCTCCGTGTTGCTGGGTGAAGCAGGGACCTGTTTCCGATGTGGCCACGAGCACGCGACCGGCGATCGGTGCGTCGCCTTCCACTTCGCTCCCGATCTGGTCGACGAGACGTTATCCGGCCTTAACGGGCGCCGCGCGTCACGTTTCGCGGCGCCGAATCTGCCGCCGCTCGAACGCCTCCTCCCGCTCCTGTCGAGGGCGAGGACCTTGGCGAGCTCGCGCGATCCCCTGGAGGCGGAGGACCTGGCCCTGGGCATGGCGCGAGCGGCCTTCGCCGTCGATGGCGAGACGGGGTCGCGCACGCCGACTGCCCGCGAGGAGGCAAAGGCGGCCGAAGCGGTTCGGATCATCGACGTGGCCTCCGCCGATCCGCTCACCGTGGAGGGCCTCGCCGCAGCGGTGGGCCTGGGCCGGCAGCGGTTCGCCGTGGCGTTCCGCAGGACTCTGGGCGTGACGCCTTACAACTACGTCCTGCGCCGACGGCTCGAGGCGGCCGCGGAACGACTGCGGGCCGGTCCGGAGCCTGTGCTCGCCATCGCCTTGGACGTCGGCTTCGGCGATCTGTCCGAGTTCACCCGCCGTTTCCGCCGTCACTTCGGCGTGTCTCCCGGCGCCTGGCGCCGCACATGTTGAGAGACCGCGCTCTCTTGCCAGGTCAGGCAGGCTGGCGCTGCAGCCTGCAGAAGACCGGACCATCGGGTCCGAAGCGGAGCACGCCTTCGACGCGGTCGAGATCGACGATCACCGCTGCGCCCTTGCGCTCGGGATCTGCGGCCTGTTCGCGCTCAGGAGCGTTCTCAAACACGCGCTTGCGCTCGGCCTCGTCCGTGGCGATCCGGGCGCGGCCGTGAAACTGGAGCACCGGCGTCGTCGTCGAGCGATAGACGAGCACGACGTTTGGATTGGCGGCGATCGCCTCCAGCGTCCCACCCTGGCCATGGCGCGCCCACAGGCCGAGCTGATCGCCGCTGTAGGTCTGCACGGACCCCCGGAAGGACACGACCGGCTTACCCGCGGGGGAGACAGCCGCCAGCAGCAGCGGCGTTCCGTTGGCCAGGGCGCCGTTGACCAGGGCCTTGATCTCGTCGGTGAGGGCCAGGGAGTCAGTGGTGGCGTCGGTCATCGGTCTGCGTCTCCTGAACTTGCGCTTAACGAATCCGACCGTTTCCTCTGGCCGGGCTCGTAGAAGAATAATTTCGCCGCGAACTTGTCGCCGAACCTAGCATGCCAAGGCTTGGCCGGTACCTGCCGAGCGCCCAGCGCCTCAGCAATCCGGTCCGACGAATCTGCTTCGCCTTGGAGCGCGAAGGGCGCATTCTTTGCTGTACGACATCGATCCAAGACGGGAGGAGGCGATGAGGGGTTCGACGCCATGCTCGTGCGGCGCCTGTAACGGGACGCCTGTGCTGCTGGATCGCCGGGGCTTCATGGGCGCGGGGGCCCTGGTCGCGATGGCCGGGGCGTTCCCATTGCTGGCGGCTGGGGGCGCCCGCGCCAAGACATCGCTCAGTCCAGACCAGGCCGTGGCGCGCCTGATGGCGGGCAATGACCGCTTCGTCCGCGGCCAGTTGGACTCGCCCAAGGAAAATCTCGACGAGAGGCGCCGCGCGACGGTCGATGGACAGGAGCCCTTCGCGGCCGTGCTCTCCTGCGCCGACTCCCGCGTTCCCGTGGAGTGGGTGTTCGATCAGGGCATCGGCCAGCTTTTTGGTACGCGGGTGGCGGGCAATGTCGTCACGCCCGAGATCCTGGCCAGCCTCGAATACGGCGTCGCCGTCCTGGGGGTCCGGACGATCCTCGTCCTTGGCCACCAGAACTGCGGCGCCGTTCACGCTGCGATCGAGGGCAAGGCCACGCCCGGCCAGATCAGCGCCCTCTATACGCCGCTCAGCCAGGCGGTAGCGCGCGGAGGCGGAGAGGAGGCGGTCACGAAGGCGAACGCCCAGATCCAGGCCGGCATCCTCGCTACAGCCTCGCCGGTTCTCGCAAGCGCTGTGAAGCAAGGCGACCTGAAGATTGTCGCCGGCTACTACGCCCTGGGTAGCGGAAAAGTGGCCCTGCTGACCTGACGTCCAAGAGCTCGATGCGCTGCGCCCGGCATGCGCTTTGAACCTTTTCCATGAGAGGCCCCACCAACCAGCAGAGGGGCGTCACTCGTGGATTTTTTGGCCTGTGAGCGTACTCTCTTCGAGGCGAGATACGGCGCGGGAGGACTAACGCCGATGACCAGTGCCATGCAGCTGCGCGCGATCCTGGCGACGGGCGCGACAATGCTTCTGTTTACGCCGTTGTCTGTCGCCGCCTCCGGCGGGGGCGGCATGGGCGGAGGCATGCCGAGCATGCCGCCCAGCGTGTCCGCGCCTTCCTACAATCCGGTCGTCGAGTACCATAGGGGTGTCTCGGACCTGCGGGACGGCAAGTTCAAGGAGGCGGAGCGGGACTTCGGCAACGCGCTATCGGCGGACCCGAAGAACGCCGACACTCTATACATGCTTGGCGTGGCCCGCGCCGGACACGGGGACGAGAAGGGCGCGGCCAAGGCCTATGAAAAGTCGCTGTCGATCGACCCGCAGCAGGTCCCCGCGCGCCGCGAATATGCGGTGACGTTGGCGAAGATGGGCCAGACCGACAAGGCGCAGGCCCAATTGGCCATGTTGCAGGCGAGGGCGGCAAGCTGCGCCGGGTCCTGCCCGCAGGCGTCCGAGCTCGCCGCGGCCGTGACGACTGCCCAGCAGGCCGTTGCGCCACCTGGAGCGCCTGCTGCGGCTTCCGCCGCCGCCCCGGCCGCGGCGACGGCGCCGCAGACCGCTGCTCCTGCCGCGCCTTCGGCGTCTGCGCCGCAGACCGGCACGCCGCCCAGCGCCATAAGCCTGCTGCTAAGCGACCCTGCTGCGGGCGACGGCTCCTATGTGGACGCCGTGCGCCTGATCAACCTGCACCGCTATCACGAGGCTCTCGACGCCCTCGCCAAGGCCCGCGCTGCCTTCGGGCCCCATCCCGATGTTCTGACCTACACGGGCTACGTCTGGCGCAAGCTCGGCGACTACGCCCGAGCCGAATCCTATTACCGCGAGGCCCTGGCGATCGCCCCGAAGCACGTCGGGGCCACGGAGTACTATGGCGAGCTGATGGTCGAGCGGGGCGATCTTGCCGGCGCGCGGCGCATGCTGGCGCGGCTCGAGGCGGACTGCGCCTTCGGCTGCGTTGAGAGCGAGGACCTGCGCCGGTGGATCGATCACGGGCCGCCCGCATCCTGAAGCCCCGTTTCTGGGTCGCCATCGCGGGTCTTGTCCTTATCGGCGCCGCAGCGCCGCTTGCGGTCCTGCATCCCGCACGCTGGTTGACGCCAGGCTCCGATCCGGTTGGACCGCTCACGACCACCTTCGCCGAGTGCGCCCGCCCGCCTGCCGATCCGCAGGGCGCCTGGCTGTTCGAGGTGGGACGCGCCGCATTCCGCACGCCTGAGCTCCTGGGCGGACAGGCGGCGCGGGCGGGGCTCGCCTGCGAGAGCTGCCATCAGGCGGGTCGGCGCAACCCCGACTTCTTCTTCCCCCATCTCTCCGGCGCCCCGGGGACGGCGGACGTGACCACCGCCCTCTTCAGCTCGCATCGCGACGACGGGATCGACAATCCCAAGCCCATTCCAGACCTCAGCGGGCCGAAGAGCTCTTTGAAGGTGCCACAGGACCCGGCGAGCAGCGCCCTGGCCCACTTCATCCACGGCCAGATCACCGAGGAGTTCGACGGCGCCGAACCGCCGCCGGCCGTCCTCGCCGGCCTCGCGACCTATGTCCGCAGCCTCGATCCTGCGGCCTGCCCGACGCCGGCGCGCACACCCCTGCGGGTCTCCGACCAGCTGGAAGACGCCCGTCGCGCCGTCCGTGCGGCGCTGGCGGCCTTGGACCGTCATGACGCGCCCACAGCCGTGCTGATGGTCGAGGGGGCGCGTTGGCGCCTGGGCCTGATCGACGAGCGCTACAGCGCCTCGGACCTGGCCGACGCCCGCGGAGCCCTGCACACAGCCGACCTCGACCTCGCCGCGGCCCTCGCCGCGGTCCGCGCCGGCGACACCCACGCGGCCGTCCTCCTCGACCTCTGGCTCGCCCGTTCGATCACGTGGGCTCCTGGGCTCGAACGCGAGGAACCCCGCTCCCTGTACGACCCTGCGCGACTGGCCGCGGCAGCCGGGAGGTGAGGGGGAGGCGGGCCGTATCCGTACGCGCCGAACCTCGCTAGCTTAGGCGCGGCGAGGCGGACGGGGGTCATGGCCGAGAGATCTGAGGAACCAGGGGCGGACACCGAAGAGGCGCTCGACCAGGCCAGCCCAGCCGCCATGGCCCTCGCGCTCGGCCGCGCCGCGCGCGGCGGGACGGGGAAGGGGTTCGACGCCGAGGCGACTGCCTTCCTCCGCGACCATCGGCGACTGATCAATCTCCAGACGGAGCACCTGCACGAACAGCGCCTCCTGCAGCTCGCCCACCTGCAGGTCCGCCGGTGGAAGGACCGCCTGTCCGTGGCCTTGCAGGGCCTGGGCGTCCTCTTCGGCCTCGCGGCCATCATCACTCTCGCTGTCCTGGCGTGGCAGGCGCACGAGGATCACGGCCTTGTCGTGGAGGCTTTCTCCGCGCCGCCGTCCTTCGACCAGCATGGCGTCAGCGGCGAGGTCGTGGCCGCAGATGTGGTGGACAAGCTCTCGACCATGGTGGCGATCGCGCGCGCCCACAGCTTCTCCAGCACCAGCGGCGTCAGCGCCGACGCCGCGAAAGAGGTGAAGATCGAGATCCCGGAGACGGGCGTTTCCCTCGGCGAGGCCTGGCGCCTGATGCGCGACTGGCTGGGTTCCGGGCGCAAGGTGACAGGGGATCTTCGGGAGACGGCCGACGGCCGCATCGCCCTGACCGCTCGCGTGGCCGGTGGGGAGGCCTTCACCGCGACCGGCGCGCCCACGGACCTCGACAAGCTCGAGCAGCAGATCGCCGAGCGCCTCTACGCAGCCAGCGACCCGGTCAATATCGTGATCTACTACTGGTCCCAGGGTCGGAAGGCCGACGCCATGGCGGCTGCCGCGCGCAACGCCGCGACCGCGCGCGGACGTCTCAATCGGGCGGACGCTTTCGCCCTCTGGGCCGAGGCCGACGACCCGCAATGGGAGCAGCGCCTGGCGCGTATTTCCCTGGCGATCGATCCGGGCCTGTTGGCGGGGAATTTTGATCTCGTGGACGCCGATCTTGCGCTGGGCCACGAACAGGCGGCGTTCGACACGTCCCGTCACATGCTCAAGCTGCACGACGCCGACCAACCGCTCGCTCACCGTGGCGCAGGCGCCGCCGAGATGCGCGCCTTCGCTCGTGCGAAGGTGGAGGAATTGACGGGCGACTTTACCGCCGCCTCGAGGGACGCCGAGCTCTTTTACGGCGGCGACCTGTCGAGGGTCCGGCGTCTCGTCGCGACTGCCGACGACGCCGCCAGGCGTCATGATCCGGCGACCGCCGAGGCGATGCTCGCCGAAGCCACGGCTTCCGGGACGCCGAACCGCTATCGCCTTCTGACGACGCGCTACGATCTCGATGTCGAGCGCGGGGACGGGCGAGCCGCGCTGGCCGACGCCCAGGACCTTGTCGCAGCCGCCGACAGCGCCTTCGCCGCCTCGGCCGATCCGGACGAAAAGGCGGGCCTGAAGGTCGCCTCGGCCACGCGCTACCAGCCGATGCTCGCCGAGGCCACGGCGCAGACGGGCGATCTCACCAGTGCGACCGCCCTGATCGCTGCGAGTCCCCTGGACTGCTACGAGTGTCTGCTTCGGCGCGGCCGCATCGCAGCGCTGTTGGGAGACGCCGCCGGCGCGCAGCACTGGTTCGCCGAGGCGGCCCGCCAGGGACCTTCGCTTCCCGTCGCCTATCTTGACTGGGGCAGCTTCCTGCTGGCGAGCGGGCGATTGGATGAGGCCATAGCCAAGTTCGCCACCGCCCATGCGCTTGGACCGCGCTTTGCCGATCCCCTCGAACTCTGGGGCGAAGCCCTGCTGCGCAAGGGGGATGCGAAGGGGGCCGCCTTGCGCTTCGCCGAAGCCCAGCGCCTCGCGCCGGCCTGGGGTCGCCTCGCCGAGATGAGCAAGCGGGCGGAGATGCTGCGGCGCTGAGGCGCCGCTCTCAGCCGCCGGTTCGCGCGAAGCTCGCCCGGTCGCCGTCGGCGCTCTGGACCACGAGGACTCTTGCGGGGCTGCCTGTATCTTTTTCGAGCATCAGGCGCGTGCGCGGGGCGTCGGCCAGGGCGAAGGTGTCACCGCCCAGCGGGATCATCCGCAGGGGCGGGCGCCGCTCGCGCCGGTAGATGAGCACTCCGCCTTCCAGCCTCACCGCGCGATCGCCGAATTCGCCGACATAACCGGCCTGTTGCTGGGGCGTCAGGCGCAAGCCCGCGCGCTGCGCCTCGAGCCGCTCGAGCGTCCAGCGCGCCTCGGTGGGGTCGGTCGAGGCGATCTTCGAGAGCACCGCCTGCAGGGCGAGGACGTGGGCGCGCTCGAGCGCCTGGTCTGCAGGAACCTGCACGTCGGGCTTCACCCCCACGCCCTCCCAGTTGGTCCCCGTCACAGGGTTCCTTGCCGCGCCGGTGGAGATGAAGATCTGCAGCCCCGCGCCGGCGTCGAACACGCCGCCTGGATTGGCGCCTCCGGCGCTCGTGTCGCCGACAACGATCCCCCGCTTCTGGGTCTGGACATCGTAGGCGAACTCTTCCGCGCCCGATGCCGTCGAGCCACTGATCAAGACGAACACGGGCGCGTCCGACAGGCGTGGGCCGGCATAGTTGGCCAGGGTGGTGAAATCGACGGTCCGATCGCCCTCGCGCTGGTAGAAGCGGTTCAGCAGCACCGGCTTTTCACCCAGGAAGGCGGACAGCAGCAGGTCGATCATGTCGGGCGAACCGCCCATGTTCTGGCGCAAGTCGAAGATCACCGCGTCGGTTCCGCTCACCAGCCGCAGCGCGGCCTCGCCTGCCTTGCGCGCAACGGGCTCGGCTTCGCCGGTGAGGGTCCGATCGAACGGGGCGAAGAAGTTCATCTGGATGTAGCCAATGTTGCCCGCCAGCCGCTCGACCTTTGCGAACCCGTAGTTGTCGGCGGCCAGGGTCCGCTCCAGCGCCTTCGGGTCGGGCGGCGTGCCGCCGACGAGGTTGGACGCGGGGGTCGGGGCCGCGGACCAGGACACGTTGAAGTGGATGTCGTGGGCCTGCAGTCGCCCCGTCAGGATGGCGGCCCACATCACCTCGTCGGTCGCCCTGGCGAGCTGAGGATCACTCTTCATCGCCCGCACCTCGGCGCCGATCGCCTCGGCCTTGTCCTTGTAGACGTAGTTCCGCTCGATCAGGTTGGCGATCCGGTCGAGAGTCGCCGTCCGCTCGGCCGGACCGAAGGGTCGGTCCTGCATCGCCTCGGCGGGGACCGTCTCCTCCGCGGGCGGCGGAGCGGCGCGGGCGCAGAGAGGCGCCAGAAGAAGGGCGACGAGCAGGGCAGGGGCTTGGTGGGCGATCGCGCGGCGCATGGCTAAGGGTCCGGGTCGGGATCGGTTAGGACGCAGCAGCTTAACCGCCTCCGCGTCCGAAATCCCCAATCGTTATAGGATGCGTGGGCCTCCGATGCGCGCGTCGCGCCGACCGTACAACTTGCGCGGCGACTTGCCACAAGTGTCATTGCGAAAAAGCAACTTTGTGCGACGTATAGTGCGGTTGAGTTCGTGTTGGGGGTATTCGGTTGCCGACCCTGTCCGCCCTCCCGCCGTTGCGCCGCCGCCGCGGAGCCGTGCCGATCGGCGGCGTCGAGACCTCAGGCGCCTTCCCTGACCGCGGTAACGCCGCGTCAGCCCTCGAAGCAGCCGAAGTGGCGATCTTTTGCTCGAAACCCCGTGCAGGGCTCGTGGAGCTGGACGCGCACGGGCGAGCGATGTTCGGTCTCCCTGCGAGCGGCGCGCTCTCGACTGGAGACCTCCTGGAGCGGGTGGTCGAATGGGATCGGGAGCGGCTGGCCGCCGCCCTTGCGGCCCCGAGCCCCGACGCGTCCTTCTGCGTCGAAGTGCGATTGCAGTCCCGGGGAGCTCCGGGTCGCACGCTGCTGTGCCGGGGGCGGGGCGCCCAGGGTGTCTTCGTCGATGTTACCGAGCGACCGTCTCTCGATCCTCACGCGGAACACGACCTTCGCCGAAACGCCGCCGATCTGGAACGGCAGGTTGCGGCGCGAACGGCCGAGCGGGATCGGCTCTGGCGCTACTCCCGCGACATCATGCTGGTGATGGATATCGACGGGATCGCCCTGGCGGCCAACCCCGCGGTGACCCGTATCCTCGGCTGGCTTCCTGAGGAACTCGTCGGGCTGAACGTGCTGGATCTGATCCACCCGGACGACCACGACGTCGTCATGACGGCCCTGGCCGGGGTGATCGACCGGGACCCCAACCAGCCCGTCGAACCGAGCGCCGAATCCGACATCTTCGAGATCCGCTGCCAGCACAAGTCGGGTCACTACGAGTGGATCTCGTGGACCGCAGGGATCGAGGGAGTGGGCGGCAGGACGCTTTACGCCACCGGCCGTTTGATCTCCGGGGAGAAGGCGGCGGCGGCTGAGCTCGTCCTCGCCCAGGAGGCCCTTCGCCAGTCCCAGAAGCTGGAGGCCATGGGCCAGCTCACCGGCGGCGTGGCGCACGACTTCAACAACCTGCTCACGCCCATCATCGGCGGCCTCGACATGCTGCAGCGCCACGAGGTCGGCGGCGAGCGCGAGCAGCGCCTGATCGATGGCGCCCTTCAGTCGGCCGAGCGCGCCAAGACCCTGGTCCAGCGCCTGCTCGCCTTCGCCCGCCGCCAGCCCCTGCAGCCCACCGCGATCGACGTCGCCGCGCTCTTCTCGGGCATGAAGGAACTGATCGCCAGCACGGCCGGCCCTCGCATCCGCATCGAGTTCGAGGTCGAAACAGACCTGGCGGCGGCCCGCGCCGACGCCAATCAGCTCGAGATGGCGCTGCTCAACCTGGCGGTGAACGCTCGGGATGCAATGCCGGACGGAGGGCTCCTCGCCATCTCGGCCGGCCTGCGCGAAGTGCTCGCGGACAACCGCCACAGTCTCGCGCCAGGGGAATACGTCCTCATCGGCGTGGCGGACACGGGCGTGGGCATGGACGAGGAGACCCTGCGTCGCTGCATCGAGCCCTTCTACTCGACCAAGGGCGTGGGACGGGGCACCGGCCTTGGCCTTTCCATGGTCCATGGGCTGGCGTCCCAGCTCGGCGGCGCGCTGGAAATCGAGAGCGCCCCGGGACATGGCGCGCGGATCCGGCTTTGGCTTCCAGTCAGCGCCGCGGTAGCGGAAGGCTCCACGAGTCCGGCATCGACGCCGCAGTCGGCGCAAGCGCACGGCCGCGCCCTCGTCGTGGACGATGAGGATCTCGTGCGCGCCAGCACTGCGGAGATGCTGGCCGAGCTCGGCTACGAGGTCGTCGAGGCGGGCTGCGCCGAGGACGCCCTTCGCTTCCTCGATGGGGCTGAGCGCATCGACCTCCTGGTCACCGACCACATGATGCCGGGCATGACCGGCGTCGATCTCGCCCGCGCGGTGCGCGCGAGCCGTCCCAGGGCGTTGGTGCTGATCCTCTCCGGCTACGCCGAGGTCGAGGGCTTGGCGCCTGATCTCCCGCGCCTGGCCAAGCCCTTCCGCCAGACGGACCTCGCTCACACCCTCTTCCGTCTCGAGCGGGAAGCCCTTTCGGCCTGACACGAGTTCCCTCTAGGGCGAACCGAGCAGGTCCGCGGCCGGGGCGCCCATCCGGCGCATGTCGCCGGAGCGCTGGGTGACGCCGTGGCGGTCGAAGAAGTCGAGAATCTGGATCGCAACCTTGCGGCCGTTGTCCAGCCGGTCGCGGAACTGGCCCGCGCTGAACGTCCCCTCCGGCGCCATTGCAGCCACGGCGGCCGCGATCTGAGCCATTTCGAGAATGGTCGCGCGCAGGAAGAAGTGGTCATGCGCGACCTCATCGAGCCGTCCCTGTCGCGCGGCCAACTTCAGCAGGCGGCGCACGCCCTCTTCGGGCGCGTCGAGGAGTCCGGCGATATCGCGCACCCTGGGCGGGCGGAAACGGGCGTCCCCGGCGAGCAACGGGGCGATCTGGAGCCACAATGCCTCGTCCGCCGTCGTCAGCCGGACGCTATGGGAGGCGATGCGCACGAAGGCGCCGTCCATCGCGACCTCGCCCTCGGTCGTAAGCCTACGCAGCGCGTCGCGGAAGGCGCCGGTTGGCAGGCGCGGCTGTAGGCAGAGGCGCAGGCGCTCGCGACCTAGGCCCTGGACGTCGGGATTGGCGAGGTGGAATGCACCCAGCGTCTCGGCAAGGTCGCGTCGGAAGCTCGTCCAGGCTCCGGGCGAGAGGGCGAAGGCGTTTTCGCCCACATCCAGCACGGTCAGGTCTAGAGCCCGGGCGAGCGTGCTCATCTGGGATTCGGAGAGGGCGTGATCGCGGCCGAATGCGCTCCAGGCACAGGCATGCGGAGCGATTTCCAGCAGGGCGCGGAGCGAGGCAGCGGGATCGGCGAGGGCCATCGCCTTAAGCTGTGCGCGGCGCTCGGGCGCCCTGCGGCCGCGCGCAGGCGCGCGCAGGTCGAGGAACCTCCCTCCGCCCAGGGTGCGATGGCCGGCGGCGTCGCGCAGGACGAACCCGTCGCCGGACGCCGCGGCGATCGCGCGGTCGAGGACGAGTTGCGCCAGGATCGGTTCGCCCAGCGCGACCGGCGCATCGCCCAGGCGAACGATCCGCGCGCCAACCTCGGCCGCGCCATGGTGCAGGCGCACGGCGAATGACGGCTGGCGCGTGGCCGCGTCGGCGGCGAGCAGGCGCAGGCTGGCGTCGATCCGGTCTGTCGGCGCGTGGAGGTCCGGGTCGAGGGCCATGTCGCCGCGCCGGACGGCCTCCTTGGCGACGCCGTCTCCGGAGAGGTTGAGGGCCACGCGCTCGCCCGCGCGCCCCCGCAGCGCGGCCCGGTTCGCCGCATGCAGTCCGCGCACCCGCGCGGAGAGGCCAGACGGGCTGATCGTCACCCTGTCTCCAACCGACACCGCGCCCGACAACACCGTGCCGGTCACCACAACACCCACGCCCTGCAGGGTGAAACTGCGGTCGATCGCCAGTCGGAAACGGTTCTCCGTCGGCCGGGTGACGGGCTCGCCCGCGGCGGCGAACAGGCGCTCGCGCAGGGCCTCGACTCCTTTGCCGGTGAAGACCGAGACCGGCGCGATCTCCGCTCCCGCCAGGCCGGAGCCCGCCAGGACCGCGCGGATCTCCTGCGTCACCCCCGTGAGGCGCTCAGGCGTGACCAGGTCGGCCTTGGTCAGGGCGATGAGCCCGCGGTCCACGCCCAGCAGATCGAGGATGGCCAGATGCTCGAAAGTCTGCGGCTTGCAGCCGTCGTCGGCGGCCACCACCAGGACAGCGAAGTCGATCCCGCTCGCCCCGGCGACCATGGTGCGTACGAAGCGCTCGTGACCCGGGACGTCGACGAAGCCGATCACCTCTCCGTCGGGCGCGGCCAGATAGGCGAAGCCCAGGTCGATGGTGATCCCGCGGGCCTTCTCCTCCTTCAGCCGGTCGGTGTCGACGCCGGTGAGCGCCTTCACGAGGGCTGTCTTGCCGTGGTCGATATGCCCCGCGGTCCCGACGATCATGGCGTCGGCCAGTCGGGGCTCAGTAGCCCGCCAGGAACGGATTGACGCCGGCGCGCCGGTATTCGCCGCCGCCCATGAGCTGGTCGAGCCCCAGGCTCGCCACGTCGTCGGCCAGCGGCTCGATGGCGGTGTCCTTGTCCTGGTAGAGCACCTTCACATAGCTGTGGCACTCGTCGCAGGTCTCGGCCTTGGTCGTCCCGCCCTGGCCCGCGACTTCCTGCAGGCCCACGCCCTTGGTCGAGCCGCAGACCAGGCACTTCACCCGCACCTCGTTCCACAACGATCCACATAGTGCGCAGGCGCCGTAGCGCGCGCCCTCCGCGCCTGGCCAGCCAACCACGATCGACGCAGCCGGAGCGCCCCCGCAGACAGGGCAGGCCCCGACACCCACAGGGCCCAGCGTGGAGGCGTCGATCCGCGAGGCGAGTCGCGCAAAATGCACCTGCAGGCCGGCAGCCGCGAGGACATGGGCGGCGAGATCGTCCGGAGGCGGCGCGTTGGCGAGGACCGTACCGATCACCGCGTCGAGCGTTCGATCGTCTGCGACCCGCAGCCGGGCGAGCGCGGTCTCCGCCGCCGCAGGCTTCGCTACGTCCGCGAGCGCTTCGAACAGGCTCCGGCACGCCTCGCGCGCATTCTCGTCAGATGCGAAGGCGGTGCGATCCAGCGGCGGCATGGCGAAGGCACGCGCCCTCTCCAGCACCTCCGGGGCTGGGAGCTGCGGTTCGGCCAGGCTGGGAACGACGGCGGCCTGAGTTTCGGTCAGGTCGGCGAGGAAAGCCAGGTAGGGCGCGAGGTCGCCGACCGCCAGCGACCTCAACCGAGCGGTCCGGCGCGCGAACAGCGAGGCCGGGTCGGGCAGGCGAACGAAGGGCGGCTTGGAAACACCGCCGATGACCGAGGGATCGGGTTCGAGGGAGTGGGGATTGGACATCATGCCTCCCGAGCCCGCCGGGCCACGGTTCGTCTCACTCTACGGCTAGACCCGCGCGTCGCCACGATCCGCCGATCGGGCGGCGAGCCGCCGAAACCACAACCGATGATGGCGCCAGGCCCATCCGGGGCTCACCCACCCGCGGATCATCGCATCGAAGCTGCCACGCACCCAGATCGCCGCATAGATGTGCAGGATCAGGACCAGCATGATCAGGGACGCGCCCAGCCAGTGGACGAGCAGGGCCTCGCGCTGGATGGGGATCGACGTCATTCCGCCGAAATATTCCTCCCAGATCACTACGCCGCTGGCGAGCATCGCCAGGATCAGCAGCGCCATCGACCAGAAGATGAACTTCTGGCCGGCGTTGAACTTGCCGACCTCCGGCATCTTCTCCTCGCGCCCGGCCACCAGATCACCCATGTGCGCTGTCCAGTCGAGATCCGTGCGGTTCCACAGGTTGCCGCGCCAGAACTGCCGCGCCAGCACGGCAAAGCTGATGACGAGGGTGACGCCGATCCAGGGGTGCAGGAAGCGCGCGGTCTGGCCGCCGCCGAAGAGGGCGGTCAGGAAGAACAGCGGGGGCCAGAACATCGCCACGCCCGAGAGGAGCAGCAGCACCATGCACGCCGCGGTAATCCAGTGGTTGAGGCGCGTGGCCCCACGGTAACGCACGACCCGCGGCGGATTGCCGGGGAGGATCTCGTCGCCCTGTTCGATCGCGGCGGGATCGCTCATGGCTGTCCTCCCGGTTCTTCCCTGTCGAGGAACTCGCGCGCGTGAGCGTCGTCCTCGGCGCTGACCTTGTTGGCGCGGCCGAGCAGGCCATGCGCTAAGGTCGCGACGGCGGCGAGGCCCACGGCGGCGAGGCCCGCGGTCTTGGTCACGCCCTTCCACGCATGCACGACCGGGGAGACCTTCGGCTTGTCCGCCAGATCGCTGTAGATGTGCGGCTTGTCGGCGTGGTGCAGCACGTACATCACGTGCGTCCCGCCCACGCCTTCGGGGTCATAGAGCCCGGCGTTCTCGTAGCCGCGGGACTTGAGGTCGACGACCCGCTCGGCCGCGAGGGCCTTCATGTCCTCCTTGGTCCCAAAGGTGATCGCCTTGGTCGGACAGGCCTTGGCGCAGGCCGGACCCTGGCCCACGGCGACACGGTCCGAGCACAGGGTGCACTTGTAGGCCTTGTGGTCAGTCTTGGAGACCCGCGGAATGTCGAATGGGCAGCCCTTTATGCAATAACCGCAGCCGATACAGTTGTCGTGATTGAAGTCCACGATCCCGTTAGAGTACTGCACGATGGCGCCGGGCGAAGGACAGGCTTCGAGGCAGCCGGGCTCGGCGCAATGCATGCAGCCGTCCTTGCGGATCAGCCACTCGAGGTTGCCCGTATCCGGATTATCCCATTCGGCGAACCGCATCAGGGTGAACATGTCCGGCGTCAGGTCGTGCGGGTTCATGTAGACCCCGACATTTTCCTCGATCGCCGGATGGGTGTCGTTCCACTCAATGCAGGCCGACTGGCAGGCCTTGCAGCCGATGCACTTGGACACGTCGATCAGCTTGGCCACCGGCGTGAGTTCGCGCGTGGGCGGCGGCAGCCTGTCCGTCGCCGAGCGCTTGATCACGTCCCCCGGGCCCAGGTTCTCGATGAAGCCCTGGGTCGGGGGATTGCTTACCGCCGTGCGGGGGCTGTCGGGCAGGGCCATGTCAGTTACCCTCCGGCGCGGTGGTGTTCTCGATATTGACCAAGAATGCTTTGAACTCCGGCGTCTGGCTGTTCGCGTCCCCGACAAACGGCGTCAGCGAATTGGGCCCAAAGCCCTTGCGCGCGGCGCCGGTGAAGCCCCAGTGCAACGGTATGCCCACGACGTGGACGGTCTTGCCGTCGCAGACCATGGGCTTGATCCGCTTGGTCACCACGGCCTTGGCCTTCACCGAACCGCGCTTCGACCACACGCGGACCCAGCCACCGAGCGGAATGTTCTTCTCCTTCGCCAGTTCTTCGGAGATCTCCACGAAGAACTGCGGCTGCAGAGCCGCATTCACCCGGTTGTGCTTGGTCCAGCCGTGGAAGTGTTCGGTCAGCCGATAGCTGGTCGCCGCATAGGGGAACTCCTCGGACGTGGCGAACTGCGCCAGGTCGTCGGGGAACACCCGGGCCGCCGGATTGCCCCGAATCTTGGGGTTCACCGGGTTGGCGATGGGCGACTCGAAGGGCTCGTAGTGGACGGGGAAGGGGCCTTCCTTCATCAAACCACGGACGAACAGGCGAGCCGTCCCCTCTGCGTTCATGATGAAGGGGCCCACCTCCTCCGGCTTGGCCGTGGGCGCGATGTCGGGCACGTCGCCGCCCACCCACTTGGATCCGTCCCACTCGATGATCTTGCGGCTGGGATCCCAGGGCTTGCCCTGCAAGTCGGCCGAAGCGCGGTTGTAGATGATCCGCCGGTTGAGCGGCCACGCCCACGTCCAGCCCGCGTAGGTGCCCAGGCCGTCAGCGTCGGTGTTGTCGCGACGGGCCATGTTGTTGCCCGCCTCGTTGAAGCACCCTGAATAGATCCAGCAGCCGCAGGCCGTCGTCCCGTCGTCCGCCAGTTGCGAGAAGTTCAGCAGCTGTTGGCCGGCCCTGGCGACCACCTGGGACTTGTCCTTCGGATCGTGCAGGTCGGCCAGGGCCTTGCCGTTCAACTCCTTCGCCAGCTCGTCCGGCTTCGGCTCATGCGGATCGGCGTAGTCCCAGGTCAGATTGAGGATCGGATCGGCATAGGCGCCCCCCTCCTTGCGATAGAGCTCGCGCACGCGAAGGAAGAGCTGGCCCATGATCCAGTTGTCGTGATGGGCTTCTCCAGGGGGCGAGGCGCCCGGCCAGTGCCACTGCAGCCACCGCCCGGAATTGACCAGCGAACCCTCCTCCTCGGCGAAACAGGTGGTCGGCAGCTGGATCACTTCGGTCTGAATGCTGGCGGTGTTCACATCGTTGAAGTCGCCGTGGTTTTCCCAGAACCTCGAGGTCTCCGTCTCCAGCGGGTCCATGGTCACCAACCACTTCAGTTTGGACAGCGACTCGGTGACCTTCGCCCGGTCGGGGAACGCGAGGATCGGATTGAAGCCCTGACAGAAGTACCCCGTGACCTTGCCTTGGTGCATCAACTCGAAGGTCTGCAGCACGTCGTACATGGGCTTGTCGAGTTTTGGGAGGTAATCGTACGCCCAGTCGTTGTCCTTCGTCGCTACTGATCCGAACAAAGATTTCTGTAAGCTGACGAAGAATTTAGAATAGTTCTGATAATAGCTCGTTTGGTTCGGGCGAAGAGGCTTGAACTGCCGAGTCGACATATAGGTCTTCAAGTCGACCTCTTTGTCGTGTGGCATGGCCAGGTAGCCCGGCATCAACTCCGACATCAGGCCGATATCGGTCAGCCCCTGGATATTGGAGTGGCCGCGCAGGGCGTTCATGCCACCCCCGCGGATGCCGATATTGCCCAGGATCAGTTGCAGCATCGCCATCGTGCGGATGTTCTGCGAGCCCTTGCTGTGCTGGGTCCAGCCGAGCGCGTACATCGAGGTCATCGCCTTGGTCGGCGACGAAGTCTCGGCCATCATCTGCACCGCCTGCAGGAACTTCGCCTTCGGCGTGCCGCAGACCCGCTCGACGAACTCGGGCGTGTAGATCGCAACGTGTTCCTTGAGCAGATTCCAAACGCAGCGCGGGTCCTGCAGGGTCATGTCGACCTTGGCGTAGCCGTCAGGCCCGATCTGGTAGTCCCATTCGGACATGTCGTACTTGCGCGCCTGTTCGTCGTATCCGTTGAACAGACCGTCCTGGTAGCTGAAGCCCTCTTTCACGATCAGGGCGGCGTTGGTGAAATTCTTGACGTACTCCCACTGCACCTTGTTGTTGTCGATGCAGTACTTGATGGCGCCAAGCAGGAAGGCGATGTCCGTTCCTTGTCGGATCGGCAGATACAGATCCGACACAGACGCAGTTCGAGTGTAGCGCGGATCGATCACGATCAGCCGCGCGCCGCGGTGCGCCTTCGCCTCCACGACCCACTTGAACCCGCAGGGGTGGGCTTCGGCGGCGTTGCCGCCCATCACGACGACCAGATCCGTGTTGCGGATGTCCGTCCAGGAATTTGTCATCGCGCCGCGACCGAACGTAGGGCCCAAACTGGACACCGTAGGTCCGTGTCAGACGCGCGCCTGATTATCGAACGGCAGGATTCCCGTGCTTCGGACGACCTTCCAGGTGAGCCAGGCCGTCTCGTTGGTGGTGGCCGAGGCGGCCAGGAAGCCGACGCTCGTCCACCGGTTCACCGTTACGCCGTCGGCATTCTTGGTCACGAACTGCTTGTCGCGATCGTCCTTCATCAGGCGCGCGATGCGGTCCAGGGCGTCGTCCCAGGAGACCCGCTCGAAGCTTGCCGAGCCCGGCTTGCGGATTTTCGGGTAGAGCAGGCGAGTCTGCGAGTGGACGAAGTCCTTCAGCGCCGCCCCCTTGGGGCACAGCGTGCCGCGGTTCGTGGGGTGGTCCGCGTCACCCTCGATGTGGGTGATCTCAGCGATATCTCCCTTTCGAAGGTCACCCTTCGAATAGAGGATCACGCCGCATGCGACCGAGCAGTAGGGGCAGGTGTTGCGGGTCTCGGTGGTCCTGGCCAGCTTGAACGCCCTCACATGGGCCGCTGTCGCCGCCTCTGCGGCGCCAAAACCTAAGGCGCCCAGCGCCGTCCCCGCCGCCCCGACGCCCGCAACCTTCAAGAGGCCGCGCCGCGAGACTTCTATGTTCATGGGTCTCCTCCGACTTAACCGGAAGCGCTCGTTCCGACGAGGAAAGCGGATCGACGATGGCTGCCACCATGCATCGACCGAGCTTTCCGGGGAGGCTACGCCCCATCCGTTAACCTGTCACGCTTCTCCTCATCCGTACGACTACTGGGGCAAAACCGATCCCATCTTGCCGATTCCTGCTGTTTGCGGCGGGACGCGCCTCCAACTTAAGGTTCGTCAACAGCCGCGGTGGTCAGCCGTTCTGTGCGGTGCTCTCCTTCCCTTTCATGAAGGGGAAACAGAGCGTCGAGATACAAAGGTCGGGAGCGCCGTTACATCCGGCCGAACTTGCGCACGCCCGCCGGCCAGCGGGATTCGCGCGGGACGCTCGCCGCCTCGCCGGCCAGGGCCGCCTGGGCCTCGGCTTCCGAGGCGAACGGCTCTCCAGTCACCGGATTGCGCAGTCCGCCCAACGGCCATTCGCGGCCCCGGATCGGCGCCCCGCGATCCTCGTCCTCATGTGGTTCGCGAAGGATCACGGGCCTCGCGGGCGGCGGGGCGCTTTCGGGGCCGTCGTTGGCCCGGGCGTGACGGGCGAAGTCGGTGAGGCGCTTGTGCGCGGCAGCGACCATGTTCGCCTTGTCGCCGTACAGATCCTCCAGCGCCGCCTCGAAGATCTCGAGGGCGTCGAGCAGGGTCACCCAGTCCACCTCGCCTCCGTGCGCGCGGGTGTCACCCAGTGTGCGCAGGGCGCGGAAAGTGTCGGCGTGGGTCCGCGTCGCCATGTCCGTCTCGCCGAACAGACTGATCCGGCGGTCCAGGCTGACCTTCTGCCCGCTCACGACCTCGGGAATTCCGAAGTCGTCCATGATGTATTCGGCGCTGACCTGCAGCCGGTGGGCGGCCGCGTTCGGGTCGATCCAGGCGATCGAAAATGCGTTGCGGATTTCGCGGATCACGCCGGGCGGCGTGTTGCTCGGGATCGCGATGAGGGCGGGCGCCGGGAAGAAGCTCTTTGGCTCCAGCAGCTCGCGACTGACCGGGCGGCCGGCCTCGTGATCGGTCGAATAGCGGACGGCGCCAAGCATCCCCACGACCTGGCCGCATTCGGCGCTCTCGCAGGTCAGGGCGGCGTGGAATTCATCCTCGATCTGGGCGAGGTCCGACCAGGCTTGAGTCGCGATCCAGGCCGTCGCCGCCGACCGGTGGATCCGGACGTCGCCAGTCAGGCGCAGCCGGCCCTCGCAATGAGGGCAGGGGAACCGAGGAATCTCGTCCACGGGAAACAGCGTCTTGAGGACGTCTCGCTTCATGGTGCTTCCAATGACTTCCACGGCGCGGCCGACGGGCCGAATGACGGCCGGAACTGCAACAGGAACGCGAACTGTGGAGGGGTGAACACGGCGCCGGATCGCTCCCGCGCTCGGGTCCAGATCGCCTGGTCTGACGGACGTCCAGGCGAGCCCCCTCGCGATGTCCGCGAACCTAAACGGGGCGCCAAGCCGAAGCTAGATTTTTAGGGAAATCCGTAACAAAGCACTACAATTGAGTGTGATTTCGTCGGCGTGCGGGCAGGCGCCTTTGCACGCCCGGCAAGCGGTCCAGGCTCGGAAATTAAAGCGACTTTGCTCATTGCATCATCGCTCGCCGCGATATCATAATGCTAAGCCGCTCGGATCGGAGCCGTGACCCATGTCCCAGGTCGTAAGCCGCCTTTTCGATAGCTATGCCGACGCCGAATCGGCGGTGCGCGAGCTCGAGACCGCCGGCGTCCGCCATCACGACATCACGCTTGTCTGCAATGACGAGCTGTCGCGTCGGCGAGCGGGGCGGGCCGACGACGAAGGCGACGTCCCCGGCCACGCTTCCCGCGCCGCCGCGGAGGTGGGAGGCGAGGTGGGCGGCGTCGCCGGCCTTCTTGCAGGCATCTGCGTCCTGGCCATTCCCGGCATCGGCCCCGTCATGGCGGCCGGCTGGATCGTTTCGGCGGTCGCCGGCGCTGTGATCGGCGTGACCGCCGGCAGTGCGGCGGGCGGCCTTGTCGGCGCTCTCACGCACCACGGCGTCCACGAGGCCGACGCCCACGTCTACGCCGAAGGCGTATGTCGCGGAGGAACCCTGGTCAGCGCCAAGGTGCCCCACGACCTGGTCCCCGGCGTTGAGGCGATCTTCCACCGCTTCGCCGGCGTCGACGCGGTCACCCGCGGCGCCGAGTACCGCGCCTCCGGCTGGACCCGCTTCGAGCATGCCCCCGCGCCGTAAAGGTCGAGGAACGGCGTCGGGGGCGCCAGAGAATCTCCAAACACCCACAGCCAATTTCGAGCCGCGCCTCCGTTGTCAGGTCGCCGGCTCGCGCGCAGTGTAAGTAGGAAATCAGAACCTACTTGCGGAACCCCGATGCCCCTCTGGAATGTTTACCACCCGCCGGGCGCCTACAGCGCCGAGGACAAACAGGCGATCGCCCAGGCCATCACCGGCGTTTACGGCCGGGTGATGCCGAAATTCTACGTCGGCGTCGTCTTCCAGGAGATCGCCCCCGACTCGTTCTTCGTCGGTGGGGAACCGGCCAAACGGTTCGTCCGCATCAGCGTCGACCACATCGCCCGCACCTTCCAGTCGGACGAGCGACGGATCGGTTTCTTCAAGCTCATCAATAAGCTGCTGGCGCCGTGGATCTCCGACCGCGGCTTCGACTGGGAAATGCACGTCGACGAGACGCCGTTCGACCTGTGGACCATCCAGGGCCACTTCCCGCCCCGGGAGGGCACGGAGGACGAGAAACGCTGGATGGCCGAGAACCGCGCCTCCGGCCGCACCCACGCCTGAGAGGAGAGTTTCAGATGACCTCCCTGCCCAAAGGACGCGCCGCAATCACGGGCGCCTCGTCCGGCATCGGCGCCGCCTATGCCGAGCGCCTCGCAAGCCGTGGCTACGCCCTGCTGCTGATCGCCCGCCGCGCCGATCGACTCGAGGCCCTCTCCAAATCCCTGGCCCGGACGCACGGCGTTGATGTCGAGACCCTCGTCGCCGACCTCGAGGATCCTGCCGCCCTGGCGGCCGTCGAGGCGCGAGTCGGCCGGCCCGACATCTCCATCCTGGTCAACAACGCCGGGGCAGGGGGACTTGGCCCCTCGGCCCAGGTCACGGCGGACCAGATCGAGCGGACCATCCGGCTCAACGTCACCGCCCTCTCGCGGCTCTCCCACGCCGCGCTCGCCAATTTTCGCGCCGACGGGCGGGGTCTCCTCGTGAACATCGGATCGGTCATGGCCCATGCGCCCTCGCCCAGCGGCGCGGCCTACAGCGGCTCCAAGGCCTATGTGCTGAACTTCACCCGTTCCCTGCAGGTCGAGCACAAGGCCCATCCCGGCGTGCACATCCAGCTGATCATGCCCGGCCCGATCCGCACCGAGTTCTTCAGCTCCCAGGGCCTAAGCGACTCCGTCTTTCCCGATTCGTCCTACCTCACCCCCGACCAGCTCGTGGACGCCGCCCTCGCGGGCGCAGAAGCCGGCGAGTTGATCACGATCCCCTCGATGGCGGACCGGTGCGTGTGGGAGCGCATGGAAGAAGCGCGGCTCGCCTTCATGGGCTCAGTCATCTCCGGCGAAGTGGCCCAGCGGTACCTGCCGGCGGAGGTCGAGACGGCCTAGGGGACTGGTTCCCTCCCGTCCACGCATCGAACGCACCCTACGCTGCAAGGCTTACCCGGAGCGCCGGCGTCCTCGCCGGCATGCTTCCGCAGCACCGGCGTCGGGGAAATGATGTCGAGCGCCCAGGCTGCGGAAGCCGGTGACCGAGAAGCGCTCTCCTACCGCAGCCGACCAGACCGCCTCGCGGTGTCTCGAATGCTATGGAGGAGTCAAACCCGGACCGCTTGACGGTCCTGGTGTTCGCAACGCCGCTTGCCTCCCGCCTCGCGCCAGCAGCGGAGAAAGTCGCGTCAGGAACCAGAAGAAGCGGCGCCAGCCGCCTTCGGCGCAGCATTGGAATAATCGCCGACCGCCATCGTCTAACTGGTGGATGGCACTGCGAGCGCGAATGCGATGATGGTTGAGGCGGAAGATGCGTCCGAAGGTGACGCGACATGACGGCAGACATGACCCAACTGATCGAGCCGCTCATTCCTGCATTGCGGCGCTATGCCCGTAGCTTTCTCAAGGATGCGGCGGCCGCGGATGATCTTGTGCAGGATACCCTGCTGCGTGCCGTCAGCCATTGGCGTCAGCGCCGACCGGATGGCGATGCCCGAAACTGGCTGTTCACGATTCTGCATAACCTGGCCGTGAGCCAGCTCCGCCAGACGGCGCGGCGTGGCGGCATGCTGCCCCTGGACGATGCGGATGAATTCGATGTCAGCGCACCGTCGACCCAGGAGGATGGCCTGCGGCAGCATGATATTATGGCTGCGGTGAACCGACTTCCAGACGATCAGCGCAGCGTCCTGCTCCTCGTGTCGGTTGAAGACCTGAGCTATGCGCAAGCAGCCCGTGTTCTCGACGTGCCGATCGGCACCGTGATGTCCCGGCTCGCGCGGGCGCGCGCACGTTTGCTGCGATTGATGGAGGAGGATTCAGCTCCCGCATCGGCACACGCTTACCTGCGGAGAGTCCAGTGACTTCAACCCGTCCCATCACCGAAGACGAACTGCACGCTTTCGTCGACCAAAGACTTGATGCGACACGCCACGCCGAAGTCGAGACTTATCTCAAGATGCATCCGGATGTTGCGGCCAGAATGGCCCATTATCGACAGCATCGGGACGCGCTTCGCGCGGCGCTTGCGCATGTCGTCGAGGAGCCTGTGCCCCCGCAGCTCAATATCCGGCATCTGGTTGAGGCGCGCCGCGTGGATCGACGCATTACGTGGCGCCCCCTGGCGGCGTCGGTTCTCATGCTGATCGCGGGCGCGACGGGTGGGTGGACACTGCGCGGAGAGGCAAGCCCGTCTTCCGAAGCCAACGGCATCGCTTCCCTCGCGCAGGAGGCGGCCTACACCTACAACGTCTTTGGATCCGACCCGACGCATCCGGTGGAGTTCGGCGCGGCCGACAAGAGCCAACTCGTGAGCTGGATCTCGAGCCGGCTTGGGCGCCCCATCGCAATCCCGGATCTCGTGCCCTCGGGATACCGGTTCATGGGCGGCCGACTGGTCGCGACGCCCCACGGACCGGCCGGGCTTCTGATGTTTGATAATGACCAAGGGCGGCGCCTCGCCATGCTGGTCAGGCCGATGACGATTGACGCCAACACCCGGATGTCGAAGCACTCGTTTGGTGGTCTTCGCGGCTATGCCTGGGCGAGTCAGGGGACTGGCTTCAGCCTGGTAAGCACGGCGCCCGAGGATCTGCTGCATCCGATCGCCAATGAGGTGAGACGCCAGGAATCCAGCGGGATCTGACCCGCCGGCCGAACAAGGTGGTTGGCTACCGAAAGCGGCGCGCCCGCGAGCATTGGCGGACAATGACCAGGCGACGAGAGCCGGACGAGAGAACCCACCAGCAGAAATCTTCTGGGCAAGGGGAATAATCACCCATCCAGATCGTCTTACCATTGAGGGTTTCTTCGAAGACGACGGCGGTTGAAATGAAATTGCGCATCTCCGTCATACCGCGCGGCCTGTTCCTGGCCGCTGGTCTCGGAATCGTTGGCATGTCGAGCGTTTCACACGCCGCCATGGCGGCCGATACTGAAGAACCTTTTCTTTCGCTCAATCAGACCGCCATGAACAAGATGATGGCGGACATGGAAGTGAAGCCCACGGGTGACGTCGATCGCGATTTCGTCGCGATGATGACGCCGCATCATCAGGGCGCCATCGCCATGGCGCAGGCCGAGCTGTTGTACGGGCGCAATCAGAAGCTTCTTCGTATCGCGCAGGAGATCATCGCCGAGCAGGAGCAGGAGATCGCGGCGATGCGCCTCGCGATTGGCGAACACGCTACGCCCACCTGGGTCACGACTGGGACTGATGAAACGCCGGCGGCGGCCCGCGTGGAGAAGGTAGTCGCAAAGAGTGACGCAGCATTCGTAAGTCAATCGAATGCGGCGATGGACAAGATGATGACTAACATGGCTGTCAAACCGACCGACAATGTCGATCACGACTTCGTCGCGATGATGGCGCCGCACCATCAAGGGGCCATCGAGATGGCTCAGGCCGAATTGCGATATGGACGAAATCCACAGCTGAAAACGATCTCGCAGGAGATCATCGTCAATCAGATGCAGGAAATCACCCTTATGCGCCTCGCGCTCGGCGAGCCTCTGCCGCCCTCGACGTCGTCGCCCACCGCGCCTTCCTTCGGCGTGACGCAGGCCGCACGGGCTCGCGAATCTGACGCCGACCAAACACGGATGCAGATGTCTGCTGCGATGCAGATGGCCCCGGCCAGTCCCGCCGGCGCCAGCGGACAATAATTCAGGAAAGGAATACCGATCGTGAAACCCAAGATGCTTGCTGCGGTCCTGTTCGCAGGAACGGCGCTCGCCGGCGTGACTCCTGCCCTTGCCGGGGAGGCGCCGTATGGCGCCTCCGCACCGAACATCCCGGTCAGTAGTCACGACCGTGTCTACACGGGCGACCAGTTCTCAAACACCGTCTCGGTGGTCGATCCCTCGGACAACAAGACGCTCGGCGTAATCCAGCTTGGCGCTCCGTCGCCGGCGAATTTCAGCCCGCTGTACAAGGGTCAGGTGCTTGTGCATGGCATGGGCTTCTCGCCGGATCATCGCACCATTGGCGTGGTCTCTATCGGCTCCAACTCCGTCGCGTTCATCGACACGGCGACGAACACTGTGAAGCACATCACTTATGTCGGCCGGGCCCCGCACGAAGCCTTCTGGACGCCGGACGGCAAGGAGGTATGGGTGACGGTGCGTGGCGAGAACTACGTTGACGTGCTCGACGGGAAGACCTTCGAGGAGAAGGCCCGGATCATCACGCCGCCCGGTCCCGGGATGACCATCTTTTCGCCGGACGACAAATACGGTTATGTCTGTTCGTCGTTCAATCCAGTTACCGATGTGATCTCCGTGGCCAGCCACGAGATCGTCGCGACGGTCAAGCAGTCTAGCCCCTTCTGCCCGAATATCGCGGCGACGCCGGATGGCAAGCAGGTCTGGATCACGTTGAAGGACACCGGACGGACCCAGGTATTCAATGCCAAGCCGCCTTTCAACACACTGAAGATCCTCGACACCGGCCCTATCACCAATCATGTGAACATCGTCCACAACGCGAACGGCACATTCGCCTATGTGACGATTGGCGGACTGAACGAGGTGAAGGTCTTCCGCACCGACGACTTCTCGCAGGTGGCGACGATTCCGGTGGGCGCCTTGCCGCATGGCCTCTGGCCGTCGGGTGACGGCTCCCGGATCTATGTCGGCCTCGAGAACAGCGATGGCGTGACCGCCATAGATACACTGACCAATAAGGTCATTGGCACGACGGCGATCGGTCAGGCGCCGCAGGCGCTGACCTATGTGCCGGACGCCGTGCCGAGCGGCGATGGCCTGCAGAACCTCGAGCCTTTGGGCCTTGCCGGCCAGGCGACGCATCTCACCTTGGCGGCGGCCGGCGCCGAGAAGGGCGCGGCGCCTACGACCGTCACCCTGTTCAACCAGGGTCTCGTGCAGGTGCTGGAGGCCGCGGTGACCGGGCTCACGCCGAGGCAGCCTTACGTCCTGGCTCTGTCGGCAAAGCCCGATGGCAGCGGCCCGCTTCAGCCGCTGACCCCCTTCAAGACGAACCCCGCCGGAGCGGCGATCGTCAACGCCATCGGACCGATCCGGCAGATCGTCCAGAGTCATGAGAGCTCGACGAAGCAGTACCTGGTCATCCTGTCGGGAACGCCGGGCGAGCTCGGCGCGCCGGCGCAGGTGCAGGTCGCAAGCTGACGGGCGGCGGCCGGGTTCTTAACGGGGGGTCGCCAAGATGTCGGCTCCCCTTGCGCCTTTGAGCCTCGATGTCGCCGTCGATGACGCCGGATGACCGACTGAGTCTGGTCGAGGATTGGCTTGCACGTCTCTTTTGAAGATTTGTTCCCAGACTCGATCGGCAAGCCACTCTTCAATCGACCCGTCATAGGAGCGGAGACATGGGAACCACCCAGGCGGCCCTCGTGGCGACTGCGTTTGCCCTGCTCTCGTCGCGGGCGTCGGCGCACGCGTTTGTCAGGACGGCCAGTCCAGCCGTCGGCAGCGTCGTGTCGCAACCGCCGGGACAAGTGGTGATTGACTTCACAGAAGATGTCGAGCCGGAATTCAGCTCGATCAATGTGCAAAATGCATCCGGTGTCCGCGTCGATGCTGGAAATGTACATCCCGCACGAGGGAGATCACATCTCGCTGTCGGCCTGAAACCGCTGCCTCCGGGAAAATACAGGGTGATCTGGCACGCCACGTCCACGGATACTCATAAGACCGCGGGCGTCTACACCTTTACCGTCAAGCGCTGAACCAGCAGAAGGTACGATTTCGTCGTTCGGCATGGATGAAAGTACAGTTTTTTGGTCGCATTGTTACATGGTTTCTACCTGGCCATGCTGTTCTCTGGCTTCGGAACCATGCTGTTCTTGGTAAGTGTCGCACGTCCTGCCCTAGGGCTCATGTCTGGCTTGGAGCGAGAAGACGCATTTCGCGCCTGCCTTATCCTGGCGCGCGTCAGCCTGCTGATGAGCATTCTGCTGGGTATTGCGTGGCTCGGATCCGAGACGGCGGTGCTCGCCGGAGCGAATGGGCCGCGCCAGGCAATCAGGGCGCTTCCGCTCGTGATCCTGCAAACAGATTTTGGTCATTTGCTGGTGACCCAGATTTTCTTGTCCGCCGCGTCACTGATACTCGCCGGAAGGCAGACTTGGCGGCTCGGTGCGGCGACGTTCTGCGCGTGTATCGCGACTTTGCTGGAGGCCTGGCATCTTCACGCCGCCGCCATGTCGGACAGGCCCCTGCTGATCTGCGAGGTGGCGCATGTCCTTGCCGCTGCTGTCTGGCTGGGCAGTCTACTGCCCTTGGGGTTATTGCTGCGCGTCGCGAGCCCTGACGTCGCGAGCCTTGCTTGCCGTCGCTACTCGCGCGTTGGCGCAGTTTGCGTTCTTGCGCTTGCGCTGACTGCCTTCTGGCAAGGGTGGGTCCTGATTGGCAGTCCCGAGGCGCTGATCGCCACGGCTTATGGGTGGGCGGCGCTGACCAAGCTGACACTGTTTCTGGCGCTTATCGGGTGCGCCTTTCGTAACCGCTTCAATCTGACGCCCGCGCTATCGGCGATGTCTCCGCAGACAGCTCGCCGAGATCTGAGACGCAGCATCACGGTCGAGGCGTCGATCGGCTTGGTGATCGTGCTCGTAGCAAGCCTGCTGGCCAGTCTGCCGCCAGGAACAGACATGATGATGCGGTAAGGCGACCATTGGACACCCGTGCCCATTCGCCCATAGCGGGTGACGGTCTGGGCTGAGGTCGTGGAACCTGCACGTCCCCTTCCGGACGCTTCGGAGGATTCAAACCACCAAGACACCAAGTCGCCCGTGGGGCGGGACAATCGAGGAGATTTATCGGGGCCTGCGGCCGCGAAGTCAGCGGACCACTCCGTGACCCCCGCGTCCTCCGCGTCTCAGTGGTTAAGTCGCTCTTTCCGCCCGGACATCACCGCCGATCACCCTAGAAGAAGGCCGACACGGTGAACCGGGCGGAGACCGGCTCCAGGGGATGGACCTGCGGGCCTGTCACCGGCGCCGAAGTCGGGGTAAGCTGCGAAGTATAGTCGAACGCCGCCGCGTTCGCGTGGCTGTTGGTCAGATTGTAGATGTTGACCCGCAGGCGAAGATCCGGTCGCACCTTGTAGCCGACACCCACATTGACTTCGCTGTAGCCCTTGTCTTGCGGGTACGCGCTGCCGTCTGAGATCGGATAGGCGCCCAGGCGCCGCCACTGCAGGTCGCCGAACCAGCGGCCCAGGTGGTCCACCATTATGCCCGCAGAGCCGACGAAGCTGGGGGCATAGGCGATCGAATTCCCCGGGAGCCCGTAGATGTCGGCCAGCTCGGTGAGCGAGCCTTGGTAGCGGGCGTGGACGAACGAGAGGTCCGTGTTCAGCTCCAGCCAGGGCAGGGGATGGTACTGGCCGGAGACCTCGACGCCCTGGCGGCGGCTGGGGGCGGTGGGCTGGTCCTGCCCCTGGTCTTCGTCGAACAACAATTCGGAGCTGAAGTCCTCACGGAACAGAGCGAGCTGCACGGCCAGGTTGGGAACGATCCGGCTGCGCAGCCCGACTTCCACACCGGTGGTGGGCGCCAGCAGGGGCGTGGGCCCGGCGGCGGCGGTCAGCCCCTCCAGTCCGACCGTTCCGAACACACCGCGCACGTCGTTGGAATGGAAGCCGCGCCCGCCGCTCAGATAGAGTTCGGTCTGGAACCACGGGCCGAAGATGAGGCTCCCCTTGGGCTGGGGCAGGGTCTGGGTCGTCGAGCCGACGAAGGACGGCGAGAGCGTCAGGCTGCGGTCGAACGCGTAGAAGGCCTCCTCGCGAAAGCCGATCACTGAGCGCAGCCAGGGCGTCCAGTGCGTGGTGGTCTGGATGTAGGCCCCGAAGTCGTTGAGGTGGACGCGGTCGGCATTGCAGGCCCCGTTCACCGCCGCATATGCCGCGCCCTGGCCGCCATCGTTGAGCGCGCCCGCGGGGGTATCGGCCGGGGGCGGCAGCAGGCCGTTAGGGAGCACGCCGCCCGGCACGAATGGCACCTCGCAATAGTTAAGGGCCATGTCGCCGTCCCGGGTGTGCCGGCGGTCGACATAGATGTTGTCGAACCGCTCCTGCAGGCCGACCACCGTCTCGGTGGGGAGGCCCACCACCTTGCGGTCGAAGGTGAACGCCGCGTCGCCGCCGAAGACGTCGCGCGTCTCGTCCTGCTGCTCCTGATCGCCGTTGACCGGGTCCAGCAGGAAGTGGGTGAAGTCGTTCACCAGGAACATCGTGCTGTGAATGACATAGGCGTGGGACGTGAAGGCCCAGCCGTCGCCCGTTGCGCCGTAATGTCCGGACAGGCTCCAGCGGGACGACGCTCCGTGATCCGTTGGGTCCAGCACGCCGTAGCGGCCGATAAGCCCATCCTGGATCGCATAGATCGACTGATCGGTCTCGAGCAGGCCGGCGCTCTGATAGTACATGCCGGTCAGGCTGAAGCCGTTCGCCTCGTCGCCATGGCTGAACCGGACCATGGCATTGACCTTGTTGAAGTTGCTGGGCGGATCCCAGGGTCCGTCGATGTGGTCGATCTCCAGGGCGCCCCAGATGCGGTTGTCCGCATCGAAGTGGTGCGTGCCCCCGACATAGATCTCGTCGTCGCCCAGGGTCCCGGCGCTCAGGGAGACCTCGTTTGGCAGGTCGTCGATCAGGTTCACGCGCGCCGAGCCCACGGCGCTGAAGTCGCCGTTCTGCGCGTAGTAGGGGCCCTTGGTGTAGTCGATGCTGTCGACAGTCTGAGGGATCAGGAAGTTCTGGTCCGAATAGCCCTGGCCGTGGGCGTTGGTCCCCCGGTTCACCGGCATGCCGTCGACGAAGCTGGCGAAATCCGTGCCGTGGTCGACGTCGAACCCGCGCAGGAAATACTGGTTGGCCTTGCTCTCGCCGGAGTGGACGGTGACCACCAGGCCCGGAATTGTCTCGTAGAGCTGGCCCACACGGTAGATCGGCCGCAGCTGGATCGCTTCCCGCGTCACCACGCCCTGGCTGGCGGTGATCGCCGTCCCCAGCAGGTCTTGGCGTGAGGCGGTGACCACCACCTCGGAAAGGTTCTTCGGCGCCGGCGCCGCCGATTGGGCCAGGACCCCCTGAGGGTCCATCAGCAGGGCCAGCGCTCCGGCGCCCGCCATCGAAAGTGTCTTCACGTTTCTAATTCCCCGCGGGGGGAGCGGACACGCAGCTCCCCCGATCACGCGCGAGCGCCGCCGCGTTTGGGCGGTGCGGTTCAGGCTGTGACGGGGACGATGGGAGGGCTGCGGGCGCGGGACTCGCGGGCGGGCGGCCCGCGCGGCCCGTGACTTTCCAGCGCGACGAAAGTGACGAAAACGAAGGCTGTTGGGATCGGCGCCAGGATGAGTGCGCCGGTGAGCGGCGGGTTTGCCGTCGCGGTGCAGAAAGGGCATGCGGTGTGACGCGCGCCGTGGCCGGCCGCTTTGCCGGCGTCGGCGAAGGCCCCGCCCATGCCCACCATGTGGTCCATGCCGCAGATCGGCGTTGCGGGTGCGGGCGCGGCGGCCGCCTGCATCACTGCGGACTGGACGAAGGCATAGGACAGCAGAAGGACGGCGATGATCGCCGCCCCTGTCGTTCCCATACCTCGCCAGGTTCGCGTCATCGGCGTTGGCCGGTCAATGCACGACTATGCCCATGGCGGCTTGTCCCTCCCCGGCTTCGGGCGCCGCTTCCCGCACGTAGAACTCCACCTTCACCTCCCCGGCGCGCTTGAAACGAAGGGTGGCCGGGACGTGGTCGCCGACGGCGAACGGCTTCTTCGGGCCCATGAACATCAGGTGGTAGCCGCCGGGCTGCAGCTTCACGGTCTGGCCAGGCGCGATGGTAAGGCCTTCGGGCGCGGCCCGCATGCGCATGACCCCGCCAACCATGGACGACACGTGAAGGTCGAGGCTCTTGGCCGCGGATGTCGACGCGCCGAGCAGGGCGTCGGGCGCGTGGCCGTTGTTGGTGACGGTCAAGTATCCTGCTGCCGTGGGCGCGCCGCGCGGAGTGGGGCGGCTCCAGGGTTGGCCGAGCGCCAGGTCGCCCACCCTGTATCCGTGGGCGCCGGCCGCCAGGGGGACGGTCGTCATGGCGACAGCCAGGGCTGCCGCGGTCGCGAACTTCAGCATTCGAATGTCTTCCGGTCGATCTGGGCCGCACGTGCGGCGACGCCCGCGCCGTGGCGCGGGGAATTGGGAGGAACGATCAGACCGGGGAAGGGGGGCCGATGGCTGGTGGCGGCGGCGCGGCGAGGCCGCGACCGGGCGACTGGTCGCTGGCGACGAAGGGTGTCAGGACCGCGAAGCGGGCCTCACCTTGGAAGACGGCCGGCGCGGCGGGCGGCGGCGCTGTGGCAGCCGCCGCGAACGGGCAGGCGGCTCCAGCCTTGGATTTCTGTGGAGGCCCCTGATGGTCTCCTGCGGCGGCAAGCTGCAGCGGGCCGTGGCCGGTGCAGATCACCATCGCCAGTCCTTGGCCGTTCGCCGCCATCGCTGGCATGAACCCCGGCGGGATGAACACTGTAAAGGCAAGCGCGACCATCGCCGCCACGGCCATCACACTCCGCAGCCAGGATCCGTGATCTACAACCCCATACTTCACGCCCGACCTGCTATCGCCACCGACCGCCGTTGTCGCGCCCAATTCGCGCCGGCGCCGCCGATCCCCTCGAATGAATTGGAAAAGGGGTCTCGGCCGCCCCCCGGGGAGGGGCGGCCGTCGCGGACGCCGGTCCCCTACGCTCAGGCCAGCGCCGCTCCCCATCGACGGCGCAACACCACTCGAGCGCCGCCCATGCCGAGGGTCGTCAACGCCCAGCCTGCCGGTTCCGGCAGGTCGGACGCGAAGACCGATCCGCAGATCTGGTCGATCCGAACCACGGTGAGAGTCCCGCCGTGCGATCGGTCGTCATAGGCGGCGGCCGCGATGATTGCCGCCGCGCCGAACGTCGCTATGGCTGGACGATCGCTGCAAGATTCAGTCCTATCTGGCACAATCGCCAAGGGGATGGCGGCGTCATGATTCGCACTGTTTTGCATCGATCGGCTCCCGGCTCCGATGACGGCTCAAATGTGGCAGCTTGGCTTCGGTCGCGCCTCCCCCGTTTAGGGGTAGTCGACTTGGCGGCCACCCTGCGGTGAGCGGCGATCGGCGGACAGGCATGCCTCGGCCCGAGCCGCCCTCGCGGCTCAGCAACAGCTTCCAGGCCGCCGTGGAGGCGCTTGGCGGCGCCTGGCCGGACTCACCGGGAGCGCAGGAGGTTCAGTCCGACCTGGACGTCGTCGCCCGCAGCCTCGGGGGACTGGCGCTGCACGAGGCGCCGTTCGACGCCCCGCCGCCAGGAGCCCTGTCCTTCGCCGTCCTGGATGGTGACGGACGCACCCGCGCGGTCGATGCAGGATTCTCCGAGCTGTTCCCCGAGGAACTGCACACCCCTCGTCTGATCGAGCTTCTACGCCGTGCTCAGGAGGGAGAGTGGACGCTCGGGCTGATCGAGGACCGCGCGGGCCAGCCTGTCGCCGTCTGCCTCGCTCGGCCGGAGGAGGCTTGCGACTGGCCGCTCGACAAACGCCTGAGAAGCGAACTTGCGAGTGCGGGGCGGCGGTGGGTGCTGATGGCGTTCGCGCCCACGCGCTCGCCCGACCTGGCGGAGCAGGCGGCCCAGGCGTTCGGTCTTTCCCGGCTGCAGGCGGGTGTCGCCGTCGCCATGCTCGAGGCGCCGACTCTGGAGATCGCCGCCGAGAGGCTGGGGGTGAGCCATGACACCGCGCGAGACGCCCTGCGCGGCGCGATGCGCAAGGTCGGCGCCCGCCGAACCGCCGCCCTCGTACGCAGCCTCACCGACCTGATCTGCAACCGCCCGCAGGAGGACGAGGACGAGGCGCTTGCGGCGGCCCTCAACGTCACCCTCAGCGAGGCCCGAGTCGCGCGTCTGGCGTCGGGCGGCGAGACCGCCGCGATAGTCGCCAGGACGCTTGGCGTCGGCCGCGAGACGGTGAAGGCCCATCTGAGATCGACCTTCTCCAAGGTCGGCGTCGGGCGCGCCAAGGATCTGGGGCGCATCAGCGTCGAGCTCGCCGCCCTGGCGCGGATCGCCCGGACTTCCGAACTCGCCACGTCGTCAGGCAATGGGCTCGGACGCCTTCGCATCGCGCCGCGCGAGGAGGGGCGCCGCGTCGCCTTCCTCGATTACGGGCCAGCGGGCGCGCGACCCCTGCTGTTTTGCCACGCCCTGTCCAGCGGCCGCACCCTGCCGCCCCGGCTCAGGACCACGCTGAGCGAGGCGGGGTTCAGGCCGATCATTCCGCAGAGGCCGGGCTACGGCCTCACCGACCCCGATCGCGGCGACTACCTGAATGCGGCGGCCGACGACATGGCGGCCATTCTCGACGCCTTGAACCTGCGCGAGGCCGATCTTTTCGCGCGCGACATCGCTGCTGCCCCGGCGCTCGCGTTTGCCGAGCGTTTTCCGGGCCGCGTGGGCAGGGGTCTCCTGCTCAATCCCGAGGCGCCCGGGAGCGTGGGACGGCGGCGCTACCCGATTTCGGCCGCCGCCTCCCTGCTGCGGCGCCATCCGGAGGTGACGAGCCTCTTCTTCGAACTCCTTCGTCGCCAGCTACGCACGGGTCGCCTTGAGGTGCTCGTGCGCCAGAGCTTCAAGGGCGGAGCCCCCGGCGACGTGGCGGCCCTCGAGGATCCGCAGGCGCTCGCTTGGATCGTGAGCGACATCCAGGCCCTGACCGCACGCAGCGTCAGCGGCGTCGTGCGCGAGCGCCTGGCCTATTCGGCGGGGTGGCGGCCGCCGACCGCCGTTGGCGGGCGGAGCTGGACCGTCGCCCATTGCGCCGAGCTGGGTGGCAGCGATCTGCGGAAGTGGTGGACCAACCTACCGAACGTGCGATTCGTGAGCCTCGAACAGGGCGGGCTGTTGCTGCACCTCTCCCACCCGGAGGTTCTCACGCGGCTGCTGACTGAGCCTGGCCGCTCATAGGAGTCACCCCCGTCCGGGCGCCTCCGTCCGGACGGGGTCCACGCTACAGGCGAAGAGGCTCGACCGACCGCGCGAAGCGGCGGCGCAGGGTCGCTCCCGCAAGGGCGACGCCGGCGACAAGGAGGGCCCAGGCGGACGGTTCCGGCACAGGGGTGATGACCACGTTGGCGGCGTTGTAGTCGCCGACTGCGAGGATGGTGGCGAAGGGGTCTCCGTCCGGCCCCACCTTGCCCAGGTAGAAATCATAGCCTCCGTTCCCGTCGCCCAGATCGAATCCGCCAAAGGCGTCCGCGATCGGGTCGGCGTCAAAGCTATAGCCAGCGCTGTTGATGAACATGTTTCCGATCCCGGAGAAGGCGCCGTTGAGATAGGTCACCACTGGGAAGTCGCCGGCGCCCAGGTCACAGGTTGGACCACAATCGCCACCTGGCGTGCCGTAGTTCACCTCGTCGAATTTGTTGAAGCTCACCGGGCCGACCTTGATGCTGAGCCAGGCTGCCGGGTCGTCGGACAAACTGGCGGTGAAAACGCTGGCGAAGCCGAGGCCCGTGGCCGCGTTGACCGAGGCCGTGTGGTCGACCAGCGTGGACGTGTCAAAGACCGCCGTGAATGTGATGGGCGTGCCGACACCCAGGCTGGCCGGTGTTCCCGGGTTTGTCGCCAGTATGCTTCCTGAGAACGTGGCGCGGACATATTCGGCGCGCGCCGCCGTGGGTGCGGTCAGGATGATCGGTCCTGCGATTGCAGCGGGCAGCGCAAGAGCCAGGATGTGGCGGGGTAGGCGCATCGAGACCTCCTTTGCGGACGCCGCACAGGGACCGGCCTCCGCACGCTCCGGGATTGGAGCGGTCCGACGCTGGCCCCGGAGCGTCAGGAAAAGCGTCAGCGGCGGGCCCCGTCCGCGTCAAAACCATCGTCAATTCGCGTCCTGTTCCCGCTGAGGCGCGGCGCCGTTCGGAGTTGCGGCGCGGCGCGACACCGTGCGAACCTGCACTTATGCGGGGCATCGGAGTGGCGGCAGAGCCGGAGCGCGCAACCGAGCGGGCGCCATACCGGGCGCGTCTGTTCGGCGAATTCATCCTGACGGCGCCGGATGGGACCGACATCACCCCTGTCGGGCGCAAGGCGCGTGCGCTGATCGCCTACCTGCTTGTCACCGGGGCGCCGGTAAGTCGTGAGCGGCTGTCTGGGTTGCTCTGGGGCGATCGCGGCGAAGAGCAGGCTCGCGCCAGCCTGCGCCAGACCTTCTACGAACTCCGCGCGCTCACGGTGGGGGAAGCGCCTCTTCTGGCGGTGGATCGGACCCACGCCCAGGTCATCGCCGGGCGCGTCGTGACGGATCTTGGGCGACTGCAGGCTCTGGCAGGTACGACTGAAGCGGACGCGGCGGCTGCCCTCGTGGTTCCCGGCGATCTGCTCAGCCGGCTCGATGACATCGACGCCGACTTCGACCAATGGCTGTCAGAGGAGCGGTCGCGCCGGCG
>DASXGQ010000090.1:0-3490 GCA_036488995.1 Caulobacteraceae bacterium | reverse complement strand
AGCGCTGCCTCTATCCGATGGTCAACGAGGGGGCGAAGATCCTCGAGGAGGGCAAGGCCATCCGCGCCTCGGACATCGATGTGGTCTGGCAGAACGGCTACGGCTGGCCGGTCTATCGCGGCGGCCCGATGTGGTGGGGCGAGCACGTGGCCGGCCTGCCCAAGGTCTTGGAGCGGATGAAGGAATACGAAGGTCGCATGGGCGAGGCCTACAAGCCCGCAGCGCTGCTCGAGCGCCTCGTGGCCGAGAAGAAGGGCTTCGGCGGCTAGGGTCGGTGACGTCAGGGCGCTCTCGGGTCAGGTGAATCACCTGACCCACCTCGCCGGGATCACGCGACGCCGCGTGCTCCGGCGAGCACCTGGCGCCGCCGTCGACGCAGCGTCGCCCCCGCGGCTCCCACGCCCAGCACCATGAGGGTCCAGGTCGCGGGTTCCGGAACTCCCGGCGGATCGATGAAGATCGACGTGGGCGTAAGCGTGAGGCTGGCCGACTGGAGCACCGAGGGATTGGCGAAGTCCATGTAGGTTTCGGTCAGCGCGCCGGTGGCGACGTCTCCGGCGGTGACGGTGTGCTGCAGGTTGGTGCGGTAATCGGCATTGGTCACGAAGGGATCGGTGGTGCTGGAGATGTCGGTCCAGATCTGCACGTCGCCCGGACCCCAGTTGGCGTCCTCCGCCTGATAATAAACCTCGGACTTGCCTGAGGAGGGCCCGGCGCGCAGAGCTTCGCCGTTGGTCCAGAGTCCGCCGTCGTCGAACGTGACACCGTCGATCGTCAGGCTTGCCAAGACGGGGGACGTGCCGTTCCAGTAGCCGCCGCTGACGCTGGATTTGTTCGGCAAATCAAAGGTCTGGGTGAACGGCTCAAAGATCGGAGAGCTGTCGAACACCTGATAGGTAATGGAGAATGCCTGCCCAACGAGGCTGGAACCGGTAGCCCCGAAAATGATGTCGGTTCCGGTCTCGGCGGTGACTTGACCTTTGACGGTGATCGTCTCGTCGGCGCGGGCGATTCCTCCGAGCGCCGCCAGAAGCGCCGCAAACGAAAAGCCAAATCCACGAAGACTCATCGTGGTACTCCCCCGACACGTGTTGGGCGGGATCTGTGCGAACCCGGCCATTGCTGTGCGGCGATTTGGCCCGGAAAGGCCCGGCGCGTCTATGGCGTATTCGCCACGTAATTTAACTTTTCATCAAGATCTGGCTTGAGTGTGGCCCCGGCGCCACGACTCCGACAGGGTCAGTGGAAGTCCCGGCTGCGAATCAGGCGAGGTCGGGCCGAACCGCCATCCTTGAACACACCGCGTTGCTTCAGCTCCGCCAGGGATCCCGAGAGGTCGGTGAAACGCTCGGCGACGATATGAATGACTTCGCCCGCGCGCTGCAGGCGGCCGTGGACGACCAGGAAGCTGGCGCTCATCACCGTGCGACGGTTGGCGGCGAAAGCGTCCGCCCAGACCACCGCATTGGCCGAACCGGTCTCGTCCTCGAGCGTGACGAAGACCACGCCCTTGGCCGTGCCGGGCCGCTGGCGGATCAGCACGAGCCCGCCCACGCAAAGCCGACGCCCATCCTTCATCGACCTCAGGCTCGCCGCTGTGGTTGCGCCCATCTCATGGAGAAGCGGGCGGAAGAAGGCGCATGGATGGGCTTTGAGGGAGAGACCGGAGGTGCGGTAATCCTCGGCCACGTGCGCGCCGAGGGTCATTGCAGGGAGGGACGTCGGAGGCTCCGCAGGCGCTTCCATCAAGGCCAGCAGGGGCGCCTCCTCGGCGACGCGGATCTCTGGCGCGAGGGCTTTGACCGACCAGAGCCCTTCCCTGCGGTCCATCGCCAGGGACCGCAGGGCGTCGGCCTCGGCCAAAAGCTCCAGGGCCCGCGGCGACAGGCGCGCGACCCGGGCCAGTTCATGGGCCGTGCACGCGCCCGCCTCGCGCGCTTCCCTGAGCCGCTTGGCATCATCCTCCTTGAAGCCCTTCACTTGTCGAAGGCCCAGACGGACGGCGCGTAATCCCTCCCCTTCTGGGGAGGGCGTCCTCGGAAGCCCGAAGGGCGAAGGACGGGTGGGGAACCCCGGATCATTCCCGGCGCCTCTTTCCTTCCCCAACATTCCCCACCCGTCGCGCCTGCGGCGCGCCACCCTCCCCGGAAGGGGAGGGATGGACTCGAGCGTGCAGTCCCAATCGCTGGCGAGGATGTCGACCGGGCGCACCTCCACGCCATGCTCGCGCGCGTCGCGGACGAGCTGGGCGGGCTGGTAGAAGCCCATCGGCTGGCTGTTGAGGATGGCGGCGCAGAAGACGTCCGGGTGGTGGTGCTTGATCCACGCCGAGACCCAGACCAGCTTGGCGAAGCTTATGGCGTGGCTTTCGGGAAAGCCGTAGGAGCCGAAGCCCTCGATCTGGCGAAAGCACCTTTGGGCGAAGTCGGGATCGTAGCCGCGCGCGACCATGCCGGCGACGAACTTCTCCCCGTACACGCCCACGTCCCCAGTGTGCTTGAAGGTCGCCATCGCCCGGCGAAGGCCGTTGGCCTCTTCCGGCGTGAACTTCGCCGCCTCGATGGCCAGGCGCATGGCCTGTTCCTGGAACAGCGGCACGCCCAGGGTCTTGCCAAGGACGGCTCTCAGCTCGTCCGGCGGCCCATGTTCGGAGGCAGGGGCGGGGAAATCCACCGGCTCGCGTCCCTCGCGGCGGCGCAGATAGGGATGAACCATGTCGCCCTGGATCGGGCCGGGCCGCACGATCGCCACCTCGATGACGAGGTCGTAGAACCGCCGGGGTCGCAGGCGCGGCAGCATGGACATCTGCGCGCGGCTCTCGACCTGGAACACCCCCACGGAGTCGGCGTGTGAGAGCATCTCGTAGACGCCAGGATCGTCCTCGGGGATGTCGGCCATGTCGGCGATCCCCAGCAGGTCCATCGCCTTCCTGATCGCGCTGAGCATGCCCAGCGCCAGCACGTCGACTTTCATCAGGCCAAGGGCGTCGATGTCGTCCTTGTCCCATTCGATGAAGGTGCGGTCCTTCATCGCCCCATTGCCGATGGGCACGGTCTCGTCGAGCCGGCGCTTGGTGAGGACGAAGCCACCCACGTGCTGCGACAGATGGCGGGGAAAGCCCATCAGCTCCGCCGCCAGGGTCGTCGCCCGGCGGATCTCGGGACTGTCGGGATCGAGCCCGGCCTGGCGGATGTGGTCCTCGGGCAGACCCTCGCCCCAACTGGACCAGACGGTGTTGGCCAGGGCCGCGGTGACGTCTTCGGAGAGGCCCAGGGCTTTGCCCACCTCGCGGATGGCGCGGCGGGAGCGGTAATGTATCACCGTGGCGCAGATCGCCGCCCGGTCCCGACTGTAGCGGCGGTAGACGTACTGCATCACCTCCTCGCGCCGCTCGTGCTCGAAATCGACGTCGATGTCCGGCGGCTCGTCCCGTTCCCGCGACATGAACCGGGCGAAGAGGAGGTCGTGATCGGGCTCCATCGGATTGACC
>DASXGQ010000081.1:0-23119 GCA_036488995.1 Caulobacteraceae bacterium | reverse complement strand
GGGATGTCGTAGAGAGATCCCAGCCACGACGGGTAGTTGCCGTGGTAGCTGTAGTCGATCTCGGGCTCGAGTTTCGTGTCGGGACCGATCCAGAACCAGTAGGTCACGGACCCCTGGTAGTTCAGCTTGGGGAACGGCATGGATGCACCGGAGAGGTCGCTGATCCCTATGGCTCCGGTTTCCTGAAAAGCCGCGAGATTGAACTCCCTGAAGTTGTCGTAGTGCCCGATCGCGTAGCCGATCTGCTGTGAGATCGTCAGGTGAGGCGCCAGTTCGCCTTCGAGACTGACCTCGGCGCCCTCGATGTGCGATCTGGGAGCGTTGACGAAGTGTCCGATGATCGTCGGCGGCGCGCCGTTGACCCCGGGGGTGAACAGCGCGGAGAGGACCTGCTGATCTTGATAGTCATAATAGAATATATCACCGTCGAATCGCAGATTTCTCAGTAAGGTGTATTTATATCCGGTTTCAAACGCCCACAGCTTTTCGGGTAGGAAGGGAGAGATACCCTGAACATTTGCGGTGTTGTAGGTGGTGAAACCACCCGACTTCACCCCGCGGCTCACCGTTCCATAAAACATCAGATCTTCGGACGGCGTGTATTCCAGACCCACCTTGCCGGTGACGGGCGTCATCGACTGGCTGACGTTAGAGGGCGCGAGCCCAGCGATCGGCATCGTCCCGAACAGGAACTGGCTCGTGAAGTTGTCCAGGTAGCGGTGCTCGTCCTCGAAGCGCAGGCCGGCGACCAACTTCACCGTATTCGTGATCTTGTAAGTGATCTGACCGAAGACGGCCTCGGAATTGACGTGCTGGTTGTAGTGGACGCCGGCGGAGATGCCGTAGATGTCGAGGAAGTCCGACAGATAGGCTTCGTTCTGATTCTGATACGAGACGTACAGACCGGCAATCCAGGTAAGCGGACCGGTGTCACGAGAGACGAGCCGCAGTTCGTCCGCAATGACCGTCGAGCGGGTATGGAAGAAGGTGTCCGCCACCTCCTGCGGCACCGCGCCCCAGTCCTCGAATTCCCGCCGGTTCATGAAGTCATAGCTGAAGATGTTATTGAGCTCGGCGAAGCCCAGGTCGTACTTGATGTTCAAGGAACCGCCGTCCTGGACGTTCTGCTTGAACGGAGAGGCGTTAGGCGGTGCGCCGATGAAGCTGGCGAAGGTCGGATCGAGACCCCAGCCGGTGGCGTAGGGGCTCTTGTCCTTCGGCGCAGTGAAGCCCGCGCCGTCATTGGCCGGCGTGAACAGGTACAGGCCCTGACCGTCGGAATTGTCGATGAAACCGTGCAGTTCCAGCTTCACGTCCAACTGGCTGATCGGCGTCCAGTCGGTGATCCAGCGGAAGCCGAAGCGGTGGGCGTTGCCGAAGGAATTACCGGTGTCGCGGTTGTACTGATAGGCGCCGCCCTGTTCGGTCAGGAAGGCGAAGCGGCTCGTGAGATTTTCGGCGATCGGACCTGAAACATAAGTCTCGGCGTGCAGCCAGGAGTAGCTGCCGTATTCGACCAAGGCGCCGGCCGTGAGGTTCGCGGTGGGCTGATTGGTCCAGATGTTAACGGCGCCGCCGGTGGTGTTGCGCCCATAGAGCGTGCCCTGCGGGCCGCGCAGCACCTCGACCCGCTGGATGTCGAAGAACGCATTCTGCGTCATGATCGGGATCGGATAGGCGACGTCGTTGATATAGATCCCGACGGTCGGGGAGTTGTTCGAGGCGTAGTCCTGGAAGCCGACGCCGCGGATGCGAAATTGCGGCTGGCCGCCGCCGAACGCGGATTCAACCTGGAAGTTCGGCGAGGCGTTCTGGAGATCGTTGACGGTCAGAATGTTCTGTTTGATCAGCTCGCTCTGATTGAGGACGGTCATCGAGATGTCGACCTTCTGAGCCGACTCGGACCGGCGCTCCGCCGTGACGACGATCTCGCTGACGCTGGCGTTACCTGGAGCGGCCGCAGCAGACGCAGCCGAGGCGGCGCCCACGGCGCCAACAACTGACTGCGCCGCGGCGCCCGAAGCCACGCCGAGGACAAGCGCACCCACGGCCGCCCCCGCGAGAAGGTGTGCAGTCATACGTTCCCCCGTCTTCAAGGCTCGTGACGGGTATGTTCTGCTCTGCCCTTGCGCCGCTTCGACGTCGCCTAGGACCCCGTCTTGGTGGGGAGATAGCGTCTGGCGGCGGACTGTCCAGCAGTTAGCGCCGTTCCCTGACGTTTTTGCAGCTGGGCCGCGGGCCGACCTTCGCTCCTACAGGGCGGCGAGGACGGCGTCGCCCATGGCGCGGGTTGTGAGGTCGCCGCCAAGGTCGCGCGTGCGGGCGCCGCCCGCGAGCGCAGCGGCGCAGGCGCGCTCGATCCTGGCCGCCGGCTCTTCCACGCGCAGGGCCCAGCGGAACAACAGCGCCAGCGAGAGGATCTGGCCGAGGGGATTGGCGATGCCCTGCCCGGCGATGTCCGGGGCCGAACCGTGGATCGGCTCGAACAGGAACGGCCCCCTGGTCCCGATCGCACCTACCGTCGCCGACGGCAGAAGACCCAGGCTGCCGGTGAGTGCGCCGGCGAGGTCGGACAGGAGATCGCCGAACAGGTTGGTGGTCACGATCACGTCGAAGCGCCCCGGATCGCGGGCGAGCTGCATGGCGCAGTTGTCCGCGTACATGTGCTCGAGCGTGACGTCAGGGAACTCGCGGGCGCCGAGCGCCTCCACGGTCTGGCGCCACACCAGGCCGCTTTCCATCACATTGGCCTTCTCAACGCTGGTGACCTGGCCGCGCCGGCCGCGAGCGATGTGGAACGCCGCGCGCGCCACGCGCTCGATCTCTGAGGTGTCGTAGGACTCGGTGTTGAAGCCCCGCCGAGAACCGTCGGGCCGCGTCTCGATTCCGCGAGGCTCGCCGAAATAGACGCCGCCCGTAGCCTCTCGCACGATCATCACGTCGAGGGCGCGCGCGAGCTCCGGCCGTAAAGGCGAAGCTGCAGCGAGGGAATCGAACACCATCGCCGGGCGCAGATTGGCGAAGAGGCCAAGTTCCGAGCGCAGTCCCAGGATCGCCATCTCGGGCCGAACATCGAAGCCGAGTCGGTCCCATTTCGGGCCACCCACTGAACCGAACAGGACCGCATCGCACGCTTGGGCGCGGGCGAGCACGTCGTCAGGAAGGGGCGCGCCACAGGCGTCGATCGCCGCGCCCCCGACCAGGCCCGTCTCGATCTCCACCGCCAGGCCCGCGTCCTCAGCCACTCGATCGAGGACCCGCAGGGCCTCGTCCATGATCTCCGGCCCGATCCCGTCGCCGGGGAGGACGAGCAGGCGGGCAGCGTTGGAGGTGTGGGGCATCTCGAATCTCTTTGCCGGGCTACCGCGCGTCGCCGGCTTTCGGCCCCAGCGCGGGCGCGTAGTCGCTGGCGAGGCCCTGGGGGGCGCCGCAGCGGGCGATCAGGACCTTCACGACTTCGGTTCGATAGGTCTCGAGGTCTGTCGTGCTCAGGGGTTCACGACGCGCGTGGGCCATCTCGACCGCAGTGTAGGGTCTGGCGCCCTTGGGCGTGCTTGCCCCTCCGAGGTCGAAGACGACGTAGTTGAGCATGTCCGCCAGGTCGGCGTCGGTCAGGCGCGAAAATACGATGTTCGGGAGGCGGGAGACGTAGTCCCGCCCAGCCGCATCGCAGAGGAACCAGCCGGCGCGATCGCGCAGGTCCGGAACGGTGGCGGCGAACGCGCGGCCCTGCACCCCGTGGCACCCGCCGCAGCGCTCCAGATAGTTCGACTTCGCCGTGAGGTGGTCCGCCGGCGGCGCGGCGGGCGCGGCCGTCGACAGCGCAGCAAGCCCCGCAGCGAGGGCCAGTACGCTCACGGGGCGGCCGCCTCGATGGCGGGGTCGCGGGCCATGGCGTTGACCTCGTTGGGGGTCAGGGGATGGGCGCGAACGGCGGCGACCTCATCGGGCGTGAATGGCGGGGCCGAGCCGCCGTCGAGGCTGGCGATATAGTTCAGCGCCTCGCAGACCTGGGCGTCGGTCAGCTGGCCAAAGCCGGGCATCACGCCCACGATGGTCTGGTGGTCGGCCTGGATGCGTCCGATGCTTCCGTCGAGCACGGCGGCGATCATCAGTCGGCGTCCGGCGGGCAGGCGAGCCAGGGACGCGGCGCGTCCAGCGAGGCGCGGGAACTGTCCAGGAGCGCCGACGCCGCCGGCCTGATGGCACAGGGCGCAAGTCTGGTCGAACGCCGCTGAGGACGGCGTCGCGCCCGTCCCGAGAGGCGCCAGAACAAGACTGCCGAGGGCCGCCCCCAGAAGGCCAGCCTTCACTCCGCCAGGCCGACCAGGGCGGCGGTGGAACAGTGGTACGCCATGGTGGTCAGGCCGAAACACCAGATTACGTCGTTGTCGCCCTGCGGCCGGTAGAGGGGCGTTTCCCGCTCGGTGCCGTCGCAATGGCACTTGGTATGGCACGGCGTCGCGCCGCAGCAATCACGATAGGCGATCAGATAGGACTTCCCGTCGTCGGGATTGACGCAGGTGCCCACCCAGGAGGTCGGCGAGGCCTGGGTCCCCGGAGGACAGGTGTGCACCGCGCCCCCGCAGCACGTGCAAAGCAGACCGTCGATGGCGCAGTAGCGCCAGTAATCGCACTTGGCCGGGTCCTTCGTCTGCGCGTTGCGCGTGAAGGCGCTCGGCAGGGCCGCTTCCGCTCGCGCCACCGGCAGGACCGGCAGAAGAGGAGCGGCCACCACCGTCGCGCCCAGCCGCGCCAGGGCGCTACGCCGGGAGAGCCTGCCCGCCAGGCGGCGCGTCAGCTGCTCGCCCAGCCCATCAAGCGTCAGTCTGGCCAAGAAGCCCTCCCCTTTGAGGCAATCCCGAAAGTCCGTCTCATGCCGTCACCGACGGCGCCGCCTCTCGCGCGGCGAGGTAGGATTGAATGGATGCGAACCCCACCGCCTTGGCTGTAACCAGGCTTTCCAGGTGTTCGCGCGTGTTGACCAGGCCCTTGGCGGCGATGCGGCCCGTCTCGTCGAGAAGGACGGCGTAGGGCAGCTTGGCCACCTGGAAGACCATGCCGAGGTCGCGGCTGTTCACGAACGGATAGGTCTCGAGACTGTAGCGCCCGACCAGGCCACGCAGGTCCGTGGCGGGGGCGTCACCGGCGAAGACAAGGTCAAGCCGCTCCGCCTTGGCCACCGATTTCGCCAGCGGAATCAGTCGCTTGCAAACGGGACAGTCGGACGAGACGAACAGGATCATCCGCCCGGCCTGGGACGGAGCGCCGAGCCGCAGGTCGGTCCCTTCGAGAGTCTGGAGGCTCATCGCCGGGGCGGGCTGCCCGACCTCCGGTCCACCGGCGATCGCCAGGGCGCCGACGGGCGCGATCCGCTCGTGCAGGAGACCGATCTGGCGGGCCAGGGCGAGGACCACCACCAGGAGGCCCAGCACGAGGACCCACAGCAGGACCTGGGATGCGATCAGCAGACTCACGCGGGATCTCCCAGGCGCAGCAGAGGCGGCGGCGCTCGGCCGTTGCGGCCGGGCAGAGCGGAGAAAGCCTCATGGCAAAGCAACAGGAGCATGAGCCCCGACGCAGAGGCTCCCCCCACTAGCCACCCAAGAAGACTCTGAGATGCGACCGGCGCCAGGGCGCAGGCGCAGAGCGCGGCGGCGAACGCCAGATTACGGGCGACGAGGCTCCATGCGAGCGGTTGGCGCCGGGAAGGATCTCCGCACCCGCAATCGATCTCGCGCCGCCCGCGCAGCAGGTTCACACCCATGGCGAGGGCGAAGACGGTCAGCAGGGTCGCGGCCGCAGTTTCGCCGGCCACGCGCGTGGGCGGCGCCAGAAGCGCAAGAGCGCAAGCCGCCTCGACAACCGGAAGCGCCCGGGCGCCGGGCTCGACCAGGCTGATGGGAAGTATCCGATAGGCGGCGAGCGCGTCCGCGAACGCCTCGATGTCCCGCAGCTTGAACGCTGCGGCTCGGGCAAACACGAGCGCGCCTGTGAGGGCGGCGGCCGTTTCGAACGCGAAGGGGACCTGGCTCGTCATTGGCTCAGAGCGTGGGCGAAACAGGGATGGCGCCGCGGCCCACGTCCTCGACCGAGCGCAATTCCTCGAGCGTCCCCGCGTCCCGGATGGAGAGGTTACCCTTCTCGTCCACGAGATAGACCTGCGCGTGCTCGTCCTGGCTGACGGCCACGCCGATGCTGGGATCCTTGAGCGGGAGGCGCCGGAGCACCTTGTGGGCCGCGGTGTCGACCACCCAGAGTTCCTCTCCGGGCTTCTTGTGACTCCAATGCTCACCGGTGTGCATGAGGACGAACAGCCGTCCGCTGGAGCGGTGCAGCGCCATCGGCTGGTAGCCGCCGGGTCGCCAGGCCAGATCCCCATTTTGCGTCCCGGCCGGTTGAAGGCCGGCGGCGGCCTGCAGGGACCAGGAAGGCTCGAACCGTGGCGTCGGCCCGAGATCCACCGGATGGACGACGCCCGAATAGGTGACGAAGAAGGTGCGGCCGGTGGCGGGATCGGTGGGGCTCTGCTCGAAGACCGGATCACGCTCGGCGTCGAAGAAGGGCTGGCTTCGCGTGAGTGAGGGCTTCTCGCCGGTCGTCACGGTGGCCAGGGAGCCGTCGCCGCAAAGGGCCGAAACGCCATCCGCGCCCCAGGAAAAGGCCAACGCGCAGCCGGGGGTGTCGACCGTCCTCAGCACCTTGCGCGCGGCCAGGTCGATGACGACCACGCCCGAGGCCGGCTGCATGCTGTAGACATACCCCCGCGACCCGTCGCGGTTGAGGGCGAAGAGCTGCCCGCTCGACGCGACATAGGCGCGACTGGGGATCGGGATCTCACCCTGCAGCTTGAGGGTCAGACCGTCGTAGACGCTGACCATGTCCTGTCGCTGTCCACGATTGCCCAGCGACCAGATGCTCTCGGCCACATAGACCATGCGCTGGTCAGGCCCTGCTGCGTAGCTCGAGAGGCTGGCGCCGGGGATCGTCGCCTTGAGGGCGCCGGTGTCGCCATCGATGACCTGAGCGGCGCCGGTGAAGGCGTCCTCGAGCCAGAGACGATGGGGTCCCGCCGGAGGAAGGGTGGCCACGTCGCTCACCTCGGGCATCGCGGGAGTCGCCGGCGCCTGCGCCTGGGCGGCCGCTCCGAGGCTCCACAGCAGGGCGGCGGCGGCGACCTGGCTCCGGATGCGATTCATCGGCGTCCCCCCTCTGAACATCGTCCGACCCCCTCGTATCGGATCACGGACCCGACCGGAACCGAAGTGTGTCGAAGGTTAGGCCAAGATTGCAGGGTGCTCAATCTGCGCAGGACCTGAGCGAACGGTCAGGTCTGTTCCACCAGCCGACCGTCGCGCAGGGCGAGCACCCGGTCCATGTGAGGGATCATCGAGAGATTGTGGGTGGCGATCAGGGCCGCCACGCCGGTCCGTCGGACGAGGTCGTGGAGGCCCTGGAACACCGCCTCGGAGGTGTGAGGGTCCAGATTGCCGGTGGGCTCGTCCGCCAGCAGCAGGCGAGGTGAGTTGGCGAGCGCTCGGGCGACGGCGACGCGTTGCTGCTCGCCTCCCGAGAGCTGGGCCGGCTGGTGATCGAGGCGGTCGGCAAGGCCCAACGCACTCAGCAGGGCGCGGGCGCGCGTCAGGGCCTCGCGCCGGCGGGCGCCTTCCATGAGCATCGGCATGGCGACGTTGTCGAGCGCGGTGAACTCAGGCAGCAGGTGGTGGAACTGGTAGACGAAGCCGATCGTCTTCAGCCGGATGCGCGTGCGCGCGCGGTCGTTGAGATCGCCACAGTCCTGTCCCTCAATGCGGATCTCCCCGGCGGTTGGGTGCTCCAGCAGTCCGGCCGCATGCAACAGGGACGATTTGCCCGATCCGGAAGGGCCGACGAGGCCCACGACCTCGCCAGCGCCCACATCGAGATCAGCGCCGCGGAGAACCTCCAGCGGGCCCTGGCCGGTCTGATAGGTCCGGCACAGTCCGCGGATGCGTAGAACCGGCTCACTCATAGCGAAGGGCCTCGACGGGATCGAGGCGGGAGGCCCGCCAGGCCGGCAGGAGGGTGAACAGGAAGGAGGCGCCCAGGGCCCACAGTGTCACGCCCGCGACTTCCAACCAGTCGATCCGCTCGGGGACGTGAGCCAGGAAATAGACGTCCGAGTTGAACACCTGCACGCCGGTGATCCACTCGATGAAAGCCTGGATCGACTCGATGTTGAGGCAGAAGACGATGCCGAACAGAAGGCCCGCAATCGTGCCGGCCACGCCGATGCTCGCACCGGCCATGAAGAAGATGCGCAGGATCGCCCCCTGCCCTGCTCCCATGGTGCGCAGGATTGCGATGTCGCGGCCCTTGTTCTTCACCAGCATCACGAGACCCGAGATGATGTTGAGGGCCGCCAGTGCGACGATGAAGAGGAAGATCATGCGCATCACGCTGTGCTCGACCTGCAGGGCGCCGAAATAGGCGCGGTTGCGCTCGGTCCAGTCGGTGACGACGGCCCCGGGACCCGCGGCGGCGGCCAGGGCGGCTTTCATGGCCGGCGCCTTGTTCGGATCTGCGAAGCGCACCTCGATGAAGTCCACCGCCTGGCCGCGCCCGAAGAAGAGCTGAGCCTGGGTTAGCGGCATGTAGATGAAGCTCTGGTCGTACTCGCTCATGCCGACCGAGAAGATCCCGCCGACGATGTAGCTCTTCGCCGGCGGCAGATCGCCGAACACCGTCTCGCCGCCGGTGGGCGAGATGAGGGAGACCGAGTCGCCCACGCGCACGCCGAGCGTCTGAGCCAGCTTGTCGCCCAGCAGGACGATGTCGCCCCCCTCCTCTCCCAGCCCGAAGCCGGCGATCGATCCCGACTTCATGTTGCCGGTAATGATGGGCATGGCGCGCAAGTCGCCTGGCGTCACGCCACGAACCACGGCTCCGGAAACGGCGACCGGCCCCTGGGCCAGGACCTGGGATTCGATCACCGGAATGGCCTGGATCACGCCCGGGAGCTGGCGGATCCGCCCCACCATGGCGTCGCGCTGCTCGGAGCTCATAGCTCCGCCCACGACGAAGGCGTGGCCGTTGAAGCCGAGGATCTTGCCGGTCAGCTCGGTGCTGAAGCCGTTCATGATCGACATGGTGATCACCAGCGCCCCCACGGCCAGGGCGATGGCGGCGAAGGAGATCACCGAGATAAGAGCGACGCCGCCATGGCTGCGCTTGGCGAACAGATAGCGGATGGCGATCGCCCGCTCCCAGCCGCTGAATGGAGCCGACATCCGGGTCGTCGTCAGGCTCCGACCATGGAAAGCGCTTCGGTGAGCGGCAAGGTGTGACGCTCCCCGGTCGCGCGCCGCTTCAGCTCGACCTTGCCCTCGGCAAGGCCGCGCGGGCCGATGATCAGCTGCCAGGGCAGACCGATGAGGTCCATGGCGGCGAATTTCCCACCGGGGCGCTCGTCGGTGTCGTCCAGCAGCGGCTCCTTCCCGGCCTCCGTGAGAGCGGCGTAGGCCTCCGCGCATGCCTGGTCGGTCGCCGCATCGCCGGGGCGAAGATTGACGATTCCCACGCCGAAGGGCGCCACCGGATCGGGCCAGATAATGCCGGCCTCGTCGTGGCTCGCCTCGATGATCGCGCCGAGCAGGCGCGACACGCCGACCCCATAGCTGCCCATCTGCACGGGTCGCTCGACGCCGTCGGCCCCGCTGACCACCGCCTTCATCGGCTTCGAATACTTGTCGCCGAAGAAGAAGGTCTGCCCGACCTCGATGCCGCGGGCGGTGATCCGCTCGCCCTCCGGCGTCTCGCGGTCGTAGCGCGCGGCGTCATGGACGTCCTCGGTGGCGGCGTAGAGCCGGGTCCAGTCGGACACGATCGGCTCGAGGTCGCCGTCATAGTTCACGTCATCGCCGGGAACTGGCAGGTCGAGCATGCGGCGGTCGAGGAAGACCTGCGACTCGCCGGTCTGGGCCAGCACGATGAACTCGTGGCTGAGATCGCCGCCGATGGGGCCGGTCTCGGCCTTCATCGGGATTGCCGAGAGCCCCATGCGCTTGAAGAGGCGGAGATACGCGACGAACATCCGGTTGTAGGCGGCCTTGCCCGCCGCTTCGTCCACGTCGAACGAATAGGCGTCCTTCATCAGGAATTCTCGCCCGCGCATGACGCCAAAGCGCGGCCGCTGCTCGTCCCGGAACTTCCACTGAATGTGGTAGAGATTCTTCGGCAACGCCTTGTAGGAGCGGACATAGGCGCGGAAGATCTCGGTGATCATCTCCTCGTTGGTCGGCCCATAGAGGAGTTCGCGCTCGTGGCGGTCGGTGACGCGCAGCATCTCCGCGCCGTAATCGTCATACCGCCCGCTCTCGCGCCACAGGTCGGCCAGCTGCAGGGTCGGCATCAGCAACTCGACTGCGCCGGCGCGGTCCATCTCCTCGCGCACGATCTGCTCGACCTTGCTCAGCACGCGGTGGCCGAGCGGCAGCCACGCGTAGATGCCGGCCGCCTCCTGGCGCAGCATCCCGGCGCGCAGCATCAACCGGTGGGAGACGATCTGCGCCTCGGCGGGCGTCTCCTTGAGCAGGGGCAGAAAATAGCGCGACAGGCGCATAGGCCTTCTTGAACCTTCCTCTATCGATGTGTCGGCGGACGGCGTTGCGCGCCGTCAGGTCGGATGACCGAAGCCTGGCAGGGTGATCAGGTGGAATTCCACGACCACCCAGAAGATCGCGAACAGGATCGCCGCCACCCAGGTCGTGGTGATGAACTTGCGCTTCAGGTTCGGATTGACGGGCGAAGACGGATCGCCGCCGCCCGGCACCGGAATCCCCATCTCCGCGTGGCTGCGCACGCCCAGCGGCAGGACCGCGAACAGAGTCGTCCACCAGATGGTGAGATAGACCGCGATGCAGAACTCGATGCTCATCTCGAAACCTCGGCGCACCGGCGCCTTCCGGATCGCCTACCTCGGACCGTTCCTATCCGACTGAGCCAGCGACGGCCAGCGGGGCGTTGGAGGTGGATCTCCCATACCATCCACTGGACCTTCGTGGCACGCTCCCGACCATGGCGACGAGGGACCCTTACGGCCTGGGACTGGAAGCGGAGGTGAACCGTCTGTCGGATTACGATCCGCTCTGGCCACGGGCCTTCGCTGAGGAAGCCGATCGCATCAAGACGGCTCTTGGCCCGGTGGTGATCGCGATCGAGCATTACGGCAGCACGGCCGTGCCGGGTCTTCGAGCCAAGCCGATAATCGACATGTTGATCGGCGTCGCGGAGATCGACCAGGGACTGTCGATGATCGAGTCGATGGCGCACCTCGGCTACGACTACGCCGGAAGCCAGGGAATCCCGGAACATCACATCTTCGGTCGCGGCGCCGTCCGGACGCACCTTGCCCACGTGGTCGTTCATGGCGGCGCCCAGTGGAAATCGTGCCTCGGATTCCGAGATCGGCTGCGCGCCGACCCCGTGACGCGCGCCAGGTACCTGGCGCTCAAGGAGCAACTCGCGGCGGAAGCGCCCACGCGCGCGGCCTATACGGCGGGCAAGTCCGAGTTCGTTCTCGCCAACTCCGGATGACCAGAACAGTGCCCAGGTCCGGCGGAGTGATCCAAATGCAGAGGCTCAGGGAGCCTGAAGACAGGGGGAAACATCATGGCCTATGAGGCGGCGCTCGCGGATTTCGAGCGGTTCGACTTCACGGAAGCGCCGTACACGCGCCCGGTCTATCGCAAGGGCGCCGGGCCGGCAGTGATTGTCATTCATGAGATGCCGGGACTGCATCCGCTGGTGCTGGACTTCGCTCGCACGCTTGCCGCCTCAGGCATGACCGTATTCTGCCCAAGCCTGTTCGGCCGTGCGGGCAAGCCGGTTGGGGTTGGCTATCTGATCGGCGAGCTCGCGTTGACTCTATGCATCCGGCGCGAGTTCACCGCCTGGGCCGCCGGCCGATCGAGTCCGATGGTGGACTGGCTGCGAGCTCTGGCGCGCCATGCGCATCGCGAATGCGGCGGAAAAGGGGTTGGCGCGGTCGGCATGTGCTTCACCGGCGGTTTCGCCCTGGCGATGATGACCGAGCCCGTCGTCACCGCCCCGGTGCTCTCGCAGCCTTCCCTGCCGCTCGGCGGCAAGAACCGGGCGGCGATCGACGTGTCCCCAGCGGAAGTCGCCTGCGCGAAGCGCCGCTTCGCCGATGAAGGTCTATCGATGATCGGACTGCGGTTCAGGGGCGACCCCAATGTGCCCGATGAACGGTTCGACCACTACGCGCGCGAGTTCGGCGAGAAGTTCGAGCGATGGGACATCGATCCGGCCGAGGCCAAGCCCTTCCCGGGCATGAAGAACCCGCACTCCGTGCTCACGCTCAATCTCAAGGGCGAAGGCGCGACCAAGGCGGCCGAGCAGCGCGTGATCGAATTCTTCAAGGCGGCGACGGGCGCGGCTTAGGCGCTAGCCAGGACCTCCCGCGCCGTCAGTGCGTCGGCTCGGCCATCAGTTCGACCAGCACGCCGCCCATGTCCTTGGGGTGGAGGAAGATCACCGGGACGCCGTGAGCGCCGATGCGAGGCTCGCCGGTTCCAAGCACTGTGGCGCCCTTGGCCCGCATCTCGTCGCGGGCGGCGATGATGTCGGGCACCTCGAAGCAGACGTGGTGCTGCCCCCCGCGGGGGTTCTTCGCCAGGAAGCCATGGATCGGGGAATCCTCGCCCAGCGGCTCGATCAACTCGATCTGGGCGTTGGGCAGGTCGACGAACGAGACCCACACCCCCTGTTCCGGCAGGGCGCGCTTCTCGGTCACGCGCGTGGCGCCCAGGACATCGCGGTAGAGCCGCCAGGAGTCCTCGATCGAGGGCGTGGCGATGCCGACGTGGTTGAGCTTTCCGATCATCTTCGATTGCGCCCTCGGCCGAATTCGAGCCGACCCGTTACACCCGAAGGACCGTCGCCTCCACCACCGGACGACGCTTCCAGATACGGAAGGCGGCCTTCTTCAGGGCGCGGGAGATCGCCGCCTCCACCGCCGCGTCGTTGTCGCGGTCGTCGCCCGACAGGGTGAACACGGCGTCCTTGGCCGCCTCCGCCAGATCGTCGGTCGCTTCTTCGAGCGTGTAATCCTCGTCTGCGGGCAGGCCGATCGCCCGCACCTGGGGACCGGAGGCGAGACGATTGCGCCCGTCCAGCGCCACACTCACGGCGAGCATGCCGTTGAAGGCGGCGTGGCGGCGCTCCCGCAGCGCCTCGCCATGTTCGGGGGTCACAAAGCCGGCGTCGACAAAGAGGCGCCCGGCCGGCACCTCGTCGATGATCTCGGCCTGGCCAGGCGCAAGGCGGACCATGTCGCCGTTGCGAGGCGCGATGGCCTGCGAAACCTGCAGGTCGCGGGCGAGGGCCACGTGCTCGAGCAGATGTCGACGCTCGCCATGGGTGGGGATCGCGATTTCCGGCCTCGCCCACTGGTACATGCGCTTCAGCTCGTCCCGGCAAGGATGGCCCGAGACGTGGATCCCCGGATGGTCGCGCTCGGTGTAGAGCCGCACGCCAAGGTCGGCGAGCTTGTTCTGCAGGTTGCGGATCGGGATCTCGTTGCCGGGTATGACCCGCGAGGAGAAGATCGCAGCGTCGCCCTTGCCCAGCTTGACGTGGGGATGACTGCCGTCGGCGATCCGCGCCAGCGCGGCGCGGGGCTCGCCCTGGCTGCCCGTGCACAGATACAGCAGTCGCTCCTTCGGGACGTCCTTCGCCCGCACGTCGTCGAGGAAGGGTCCGACGCCCTCCAGAAGCCCCACCGAGCGTGCGGCCTGAGACATGCGGATCATCGAGCGCCCGACCAGGCACACCCGCCGGCCGGCCGCCTCGGCGGCGCGGATGATCGTATCCATCCGCGCGACGTTGGAGGCGAAGCATGCCGCCGCAACGCCGCCCTGCAGACTGGCGATCAGGGGCGTCAGCGTCTCGCGCACATGGGCTTCCGAACCGGCTTCGCCGTCCACGAAGACATTGGTGCTGTCGCAGACCATGGCCAGCACCCCCTCGTCCCCGAGGCGACGGATCGCGTCCACGTCAGTCACCGGGCCGGTCAGGGGATCAGGATCGATCTTCCAGTCGCCGGTGTGCAGCACCGTGCCCAGGGGCGTTCGGATGGCCACGCCATTGGGCTCGGGGATGGAGTGGGTCAGGGTGAGCAGGTTCAGCTCGAACGGCCCAAGGCGGAAGGTCCCGCTCAGGGGGATCTCAGTGATCGGCGCCTCGTCGAGGAGATCGGCCTCCCTCAGCTTCTCGCGCAGGAGGAAGGCGGTGAACGGCGTGGCGTACAGAGGCGCCTTGAGCTGCGGCCACAGCCAGGCCACCGCCCCGATGTGGTCCTCGTGCGCGTGAGTGAGAACGATCCCGAGGATGTCCTTGGAATATTCTGCGATGTACTCGGGGTCCGGCAGGATGATCTCGACGCCAGGCGTCAGCTGGTCTCCGAAGGTCACGCCCAGGTCCACCACGATCCACTTGCGAGCGTGGGGCGGGCCATAGCCGTACAGGTTGAAGTTCATCCCGATCTCGTTGGACCCTCCCAGGGGGAGGAAGACGAGCTCATCGTCGGGCGCGGCGTGCGGCAAGGTCATTGGGCGCGCAGATGGGCGTTGCGGCGGAAGATTTCGAGCATCCCCATGATGGTCAGGTCAGGATTGAAGTGGTCGATCGCCGTCGTGGCGCCGGCAAAGAGGGAGGCCACGCCCCCCGTCCCGATCACGGTCATCGGCGCGCCGTACTCGGCCTTGAAGCGCGCGACCAGCCCTTCGATGAGAGAGATGTAGCCCCAGAAGATCCCCGACTGCATCGCTTCCACCGTCTCCTTGCCGATCACCCGACGTGGCCGCTGGATGGCGACGCGCGGCAGCCGCGCGGCGGCGTCGTGCAATGCCTGCAGGGAGAGGTTGATGCCAGGCGCGATCGCCCCGCCCTCGAACGCCCCATCCGGGGCGACCACATCGAAGGTGGTGGCCGTGCCGGAGTCCACGATGAGCAGGGCGCCCGGATAGGTGATGTGGGCCCCGATGGCGTTGACCAGCCGGTCTGCCCCCGCCTCCGAGGGTTTGAGGATCCTCACCTCGATTCCAAGGTCGACGTTCTCGCCGATGATCATCGGTTCGACGCCGATGTAGCGGCGCGCGAGGTTGCGCAGGTTGAAGATCGACTGGGGAACGACGCTGGAGATGATGCAGGCGTCGAAGCTCTCGAGCGCCATGTCACGCATCCGCAGCAGCTGCCCCAGCCAGACGCCATATTCGTCCGCCGTGCGGGCGGCGTCGGTCGCCGCGCGCCACTGGGCGGTCCACGTCTCGCCGTCGTAGATGGCGAACAGCGTGTTGGTGTTGCCCTGTTCGATCGCCAGCAGCATCGGGCATCCCTGAACGCCGCCCGCGCGCGCCGCGGGGCGGCGCTGCTTAGCAGGGGCGCAGCGCAGGCGTCGAGTGGAGGCGCGCCGAACTACGGCTCATCGCTGCGGCGCAAGGGCGAATCGAACCGCGACGGTGACGCTGGCTTCACTGCCGGAAGCCGTGCGTGCGAGGAGGATGATCTGCCGGGCCTCACCGAGCGATCGCCCGGCGTCGGAAGCGAGGCGCGCAGCCTGACGGCGCGCCTCCGCGACAGCCTCGTCCGCGGCGCGGTCGAGAACCGCCGGGTCGACCGCGGGCGCGCCGGTCGACGAGAGACCCGTGAAGTCGAACGGCGTGACGACCGGTCCGATCGGGATCTCGGCGTCGACGCCGGCGGCTTGCAGCGCGTCAAGAAGCTCGGCCTGCCTGGCGGTGTCGCCGCCGCGCACTTCCACAACGGTGGTCGCGACATATTCCGGGGAGACCGGAGCGGGTCGAACGACGCTTGGCGAGGGCGCCGTCATCAATGGCGGCATCGCGCCGGCTACGCTGTGGGCCAGCCCGGCGACTGGACGGCTCAGGTTGCTCTTGCCGAGACTTGTCTGAAGTCCACGTCGCCGCGCCTCGTTCACGATCGTCTCGACGGCGCGGTCCCGCTCGCGCACCGCAGCCACCGCCGAGGCGTTGCGACGGCTGACGGTCAGGCTGAACCCACCGACGAGGACCTGGCCGATCGGCGCATGTCCCGTGGCCGTGACGAAGACGCTGGGGCCGGCAATGGCCGCTTCGCCCAGGCCCTGACCGAGGACATTGGCCCCGCCCGCAACCGACGTCATCGGATCAATCTGCGCGGCGGCGCTCCCGGCCGCGATCGAGGTCGCGGCAAGACATGCCGCGAACCAGCTCAAGAATCCCATGGTTGCGATTTCCCCCCGTCACCAAGCTTCACGGATGATGGCCCGACGCGATCTTGAAAACGAGACGTTTCGGTCGCCAAACTGTGCTCCGGACATCAGGAGGACGGCTCATGGCCTGGACCTGGGTCGAGGGTGTTGCGGGCGCTGGTCTGCTGAGCCGCGAGCGGATCCTCGCGCGGCCGGGCTTCAATCGCTGGCTCGTGCCGCCAGCGGCGTTGGCGATCCACCTTTCAATCGGCATGGCCTACGGCTTCAGCGTGTTCTGGCTGCCGATGGGCAGGCTGCTGCCGGTGGCGCCGGCATGTCACACCGGCTTCATGGCGGAGCTCACCGCTACTGACTGCAACTGGACCATAACGGCGGTCACGCCGATCTTCGCGACCTTCATCGCCATGCTCGGGATGTCGGCCGCAGCGTTCGGCAGATGGGTTGAGCGCGTTGGACCGCGAGCGTCCGGTTTCGTGGCCGCCGCCTGCTGGGGCGGAGGTCTTGTACTCGGCGCGGGCGGAGTGGCGATCCACCAGCTCTGGTTGGTGTTCCTGGGAGCCGGCCTGATCGGGGGGATCGGCCAGGGCCTTGGCTACATCACCCCCGTGACCACACTCATCCGCTGGTTCCCTGACAGGCGCGGCATGGCCACCGGCTTTGCCATCATGGGCTATGGCGGCGGGGCGATGATCGGCTCGCCCCTGGCCGTGTGGCTGATGTCGCGCCTGTCCATGGGGGACTCTCCTGCAGTCGCCCCGACCCTGGCCATCCTTGGCTGCGTCTATTTCATCGCCATGAGCCTCGGGGCCTTCGGATTCCGCGTTCTTCCGGCGGATCGGCCGGCGCCAGCGCCGCTGAAGCTGCAGTCGATGATCACCGACCGACACGTGCACGTCAGCCAGGCATGGAAGACGCCCCAGTTCTGGTTGCTGTGGGCCGTGCTGTGCGCCAACGTCACCGCCGGTCTTGCCCTCATCTCCATGGCGAGTCCGATGTTCCAGGATGTCTTTGGCGGCCGGCTGGCGGGATTGCCGCTCGGGACGGCGCTGGACGCGGATCAGGAAGCTGAGATCGCTGTCACTGCGGCGGGGCTGGTGGGATTGATCAGCCTGTTCAACAGCCTGGGCCGCCTGTTCTGGGCTTCGGTCTCGGATCATATCGGGCGCAAGACGACCTATGCGATCTTCTTCATCCTTGGAGCGGGCCTCTACGCCTGCCTGCCGAGCCTGGCTCATCTGGGCCTCGTCGCAGCCTTCGTAGGCGCCGTCTGCCTGATCACCGCCATTTATGGCGGTGGGTACTCCACCCTTCCCGCCTACCTCGCCGACATCTTCGGCACGCGCTTCGTCGGCGCAATCCATGGCCGCGTGCTCACGGCGTGGTCGGTTGCGGGCGTGATCGGTCCGGTTGTCATCGCCAGCCTTCGCCAGTCCCAGCTTCACGCGGGGCTGCCCAAGGTGCAGGTCTACGACCTCACCCTGTATGCAATGGCCGTCCTGATGCTGGTGGGTTTCGCCTGCAACCTTCTCGTGCGGCCGGTGAAGGACACCCATTGCCTCGAGGAGCTGGCCGAGCCGGAGGCGGCGGAGACCTGCCCAACCGCCATCGTCGCGCGCGACGAGCGCATTGGTCTCGCTGGCGCAGCGGCGTGGCTGGCGGTGGGTATTCCCTTCGCCATCGGCCTTTTCATCGCCCTGCAGAAGGCGGCGGCCCTGCTGTAGCAGCTCGGCTCAGAAGAAGACGTCGCCGGCGGTTATCCGGCGCATCGAGCCGTCGGCGAGGCGCAGCCGCAGGGCGCCATCGAGGTCGAGCCCTTCGGCGACGCCGTCGACGGTCTCTCCGGGAAGACGCGCCGAACACGGTTGGCCCAGGCCATGCGCGCGCTCGGTCCAGGCCTCCGCGATCGGCGCGAAACCCGCGATTTCCCACAGGCTTCGCCACCGATCGAAGGCCCTCGCCAGGATTCCGAGGGCTTCGGGAGGTCCCGGCGGCGGGCCATCCATGTGATCCGCGAGCGCCGTCGCGGGCCGCTCCACGTCGTCCGGCGCCTCGGCGAGGTTCACGCCAATCCCCACCGCCAACCACAGTCCGGCGGGCGACGGCCCGGATTCGACGAGGATCCCGGACAGCTTGCGTCCGGCCAGCAAGGTGTCGTTGGGCCACTTCAGGCTGACCTTGGACGCCGGCGCATAGGTGGCTGCGAGATCCGCCACAGCCAGGGCCGCCACGAAGGCGATCTGAGCCGCTTCCAGCGGCGGCTTTGGCGTCGACATGAGCAGCGTGGCGGCAAGGTTGCCCGAGCCGCTTCGCCATGTCCTTCCGCGCCGCCCTTTGCCGGCGGTCTGCCACAGGGCGGTGATCCACAACGGTCCCGTCTCGCCGGCGTCGACGCGGCGGCGGGCCTCGAGATTGGTCGAGTCGATTTCGTCGTAGGCGACGATGGGGGGCAGGTCAGGCATCGGTGGCGTAGGGCGACGGGCCGCCATCGGCGATGAAGCGGTCGATGCGGCGCGTGAGGATCGGCAGAGGCACGGACCCCAGCTGAAGGACCGTGTCGTGGAAGGCGCGGATGTCGAACTTCGGCCCGAGCTGCGCGTGGGCCTTGGTCCGAGCCTGGAGGATCGCGCGCTGTCCCAGATAGTAGGAGAGCGCCTGGCCGGGCCAGCTGATGTAGCGGTCGACCTCGGTCTCGACCTCGTGTCGTGGGAGGGCGGTGTTGTCGGCGAGGTACGCAATCGCCTGCTCGCGGCTCCAGCCCATGGCGTGGACGCCGGTGTCGACGACCAGGCGCGCCGCGCGCCAGGCCTGATAGCTGAGCATGCCGAAGCGGTCATAGGGCGTCTCGTACATGCCCATCTCCTCGCCCAGTCGCTCACAGTAGAGCGCCCAGCCTTCGCCGAAGGCGGAGATGTAGCTCTTGCGGCGGAACTCGGGCTGGTCGTGCTGCTCGTTGGCCAGCGGCATCTGGAAGGCGTGGCCGGGGGCGGACTCGTGCAGGGTGAGCGCCGGCAGCGCGTAGAGGGGGCGCGAGGGCAGGTCGTAGGTGTTGACAAGATAGACGCCCGGCCCTCCCCGCCCGGCGGTGTAAAAGGGCGCGATGGCGTCGGGGACAGGACGGATGGCGAAGCGGGAGCGGGGCAGCCGGCCGAACCACTGAGAGGCTTTCCCGTCGAAGGTCTTGGCGATCCACGCGGCGCGATCGAGCAGATCCTGGGGCCTCTTCACGTAGAACCGTGGGTCGGTGCGCAGGAACTGGAGGAAGGCGGAGATGTCGCCTTCGAACTTCACCTCGCTGATCGCGTCCCGCATTCGTCCGCGGATCAGGGCGATCTCGGAGAGGCCCAAGGCGTGGATCGCCTCAGGACTTTCGTCGAGGGTGGTGAACTCCTTGATCTTGGACTGGTAGTAGGCGCGCCCGTCGGGCAGGGCCTCCGCCGAAATCGTCGTGCGAGTCCGTGGCAGGTATTCCTCACGCAGGAACACCAGCAGCGTGCGGTGGGCTGGAATGACCTCTTGCGCAATCACCGCCCGCGCCGACTTCCGCAGATCTTCGCGCGTGGCGTCGGGGAGGATCGGCGGAATGGCCGAGAATGGCGCCCAGAACTGCGTGACCTCGGGCGAGGCCGCCTGGGCGACAGCCGCCACGGAGAGATCGCGACCGGCAAGCGTGACCCGCGGAGGCGTGAAACCGCGGGCCAACCCCAGGCGCATCGCGGCGATCTGCTGGTCGAAATACCGCTTCGTCTGGCTGAGTCGGGCGATGTAGCCGCGATAATCCGCCTCGGTACGGAACGGCCGGTGCGCCGCCTCCGCGAGTCCCCCCCAGAACGAGGAGTCGCTGTTGAACGGCGCCTCCCAGTCGCGCCAGACCTGTGAAGCCTCGAGCGCTTCGATCTGGGCCGCATAGACATCGAAGTCGATCTGCGCCGATGGGCCGAGCGAGGCCTGGTCGATCCGTCCAAGAGCGGCCTGCGTTTCCCGCCAGCGGGCAAGGCGCGCCGCCTGGGCCTCTTCACCGACATCCGGCAGATAGGGCGGGAGAGGTGTGTCCGGATCATCCTCCGGGACGAGTAGAGCCTTCCGCCAGGTCCATTCGCGAGTCCAGATCTGCTGGAAGTCCGACGCTGCCGTAGACGCCGCGGCCACGGTTGGTACGAGGACCGTCGCCGAGACGATGGCGGCCAGATCTCGACGGGTGAGGGGCAAGGAGGTCTCGGCGCCTGAGGATTGCGAATTCAGCCGCTTAGCCCGCCAACTCGTCCCTATCCAGCCCATCGGCCTATCGAAAGGGCGTGACAATGCGGACACTGTGTTACGCTTGGGTGTCGGCGGCAAACTTCTGCGGCCGCCTGCCACGAGATAGGTTTCCCCCGGAACAACCCGACCATTGCGGAGTTCGCGGCCCTATGGACGTCGATTCCCCCTTCGATCCCGCCGGGGCGGCGGAGCCGCGGTCTGCGCCCGCGCGGAAGATCCTGCTGGTCTTTCCCAGGTACACGCCCTCCTTCGGGACGTTCGAATACGCATACCCGATCATCGGCGCGCAGGCCTTCATGCCGCCGCAGGGCCTGCTCGTGGTCGCCTCCGCCCTGCCCGCGCACTGGGAGAAGCGGTTCGTCGACGAGAACCTCCGCGCCGCCACGGCGGAGGATTTCGCCTGGGCCGACACGGTCTTCGTCAGCGGCATGCACATCCAGCGCCAGCAGATGCACGACATCTGCGCGCGCGCCCACGCGGCGGGGCGTACGACGGCCCTGGGCGGCCCGTCGGTCTCGGCGTGCCCGCACTACTACCCCGACTTCGACTACCTGCACGTGGGCGAGATGGGGGACGCCACGGAGGAGCTGATCGCGCGGCTCCAGGCCGATCCCTCCCGCCCGCCGCGGCAGGTCGTGCTCACCACCCGCGAGCGGACGGACCTGGCCGCCTTCCCCCTCCCCGCCTACGAGCTCGCCGAACTGCCCAAGTACTTCATGGGCTCGATCCAGTTCTCCAGCGGCTGCCCGTACGAGTGCGAGTTCTGCGACATCCCCGCCCTCTATGGACGCAATCCGCGGCTCAAGACGCCAGAACAGGTCTGCGCCGAACTCGACAAAATGCGCGCCCTGGGCATCCGCGACGCGATCTACTTCGTGGACGACAACTTCATCGCCAATCGAAAGGCCGTGCGGGATCTGCTGCCGTCCCTGATCGATTGGCAGAAGCGCAATGGCTACCCCTACCGAATGGCCTGCGAGGCGACGCTCAACATCGCAAAGCGGCCCGAGATCCTTGGACCGATGCGCGAGGCTGGCTTCGAGACGGTGTTCTGCGGGATCGAGACCCCCGACCCGACGGCGCTCAAGGAGATGCACAAGGCCCACAACATGATGGTGCCGATCCTGGAAGGGATCGAGACCTTGAACAGCTACGGCATGGAGGTGGTCTCCGGGATTATCCTGGGCCTCGACACCGACACGCCCGACACGCCCGAGGCGATCCAGAAATTCATCGAGGTCAGCCACATCCCACTCCTGACCATCAACCTGCTGCAGGCGCTCCCCAAGACGCCGCTGTGGACGCGTCTGGAGCGAGAGGGACGCCTGGCGGACGACGAGAGCCTGGAGTCCAACGTCATCTTCCGGCGCCCCTACCGTGAGGTCATCGACGGCTGGCGCCGATTGATGGCCGCGGCCTACGAGCCGGAGGTCCTGTTCGCCCGCTTCGAGCACCAGGTTGAGGCGACCTACCGCAATCGCCGGCCGCGCCCGCAGCCGGCGACCTGGGCCAACATCAAGAAGGGCGTGGGAATTATCTCGCGGATGCTATGGATCTGCGGCGTGAAGGCCCGCTATCGCCGGAGCTTCTGGAAGTTCGCCTGGCCGCGGATCAAGGCGGGCGAGATCGAGTGGTTGATCTCCTCGGCGGTGGTCGCCCACCACCTCATCAGCTTCACCAACGACGCCTCCAAGGGCCGCCAGAACGCCTCGTTCTATTCGGCCAAGCTGCGCGACGACCCGCCCCAGGCCCCTGCCCACCTGCCGGCCGGCGCATCGGCGCCCGCGCCCCAGGCGGCGTGACCCCGGGCGTGAGCCGGGCTCATCGCCCGGGCGGCGTCCGTCCTTCCGAGCTCGGCGGCGACGAGCCGAAGTAGGCGGCCTTTTCCGCCGGCGTGCAGGCGACCTTGGCGCAGACCTCTTCGCCCATTTGGCGGCGCAGCTGAGGCGTCATCCGCACCATCTCGACCATCACCCCCTGCATCAGCTGTGGCGTCTTGGCGATGATCGCTCGTCCCGAGGGGCTCTGGTAGAAGGCGAGCGCGTCGGAGAGTTCCTTCTCGGTGAACTCACGCGCGTAGCCCTGAACCATGGCCTCAACGATATTGGGGACCATTCTGGGCAATACATCCGCTTCCGCTTCCTGGATGGCCTTCAGCTTTGCCTGGCGATCGGGAGCGAGCGTTTCGCCGCCCTGCACGGCCTGCTGGATCGCCACGGTGCGCAGCGCTGCGACCATGTTGGTTTTCAGATCGGAGATCTGCACGAGCTGGCGGGCGAGTTCGAGCTTGCGGGCGCTCGACGCCGACTCCTCGCTCGAGGCCGGCGCAGGCTGCGCTGTCACCTGGGTAACCGACGCTGAAACCAGCGCCAGGACGGCGAGGCCAGTAGCCACCCGATTCATCGACCCACTCCCTGATTTCGGCGCAGGATCGCACGGTCTGGCGTGAACCGACAACGGTCACGCTGGGCGGGGTGACATCCCTCCCCTTCTGGGGAGGGTGGCCGAGCGCAGCGAGGCCGGGTGGGGAAGTTTGGATCGTCCCCGGCGCTGGTGTCCTTCCCAAAGTTCCCCACCCGTCGCGCCTGCGGC
>DASXGQ010000040.1:0-15610 GCA_036488995.1 Caulobacteraceae bacterium | reverse complement strand
CGCCGGCGGTGGTCGAGGCCTTCCAGAACAAGTTCAGCTGCTACGTGCACAACATCTACGGCCTGACTGAGACGGCCTCGCCAACTCACGCCGTCCCCCTGAACGCCCGCGCGCCGGTCGATCCCGCCTCGGGCGCCCTCTCGGTCGGCGTGCCCGTCCCGGGCGCACGCGTCTGGATCGCCAGGGACGACGGCTCTCCCGCCGCGGTCGGGGAAGCGGGCGAGATCGTCTCTTCCGGGCCGATGGTGGCCCCCGGCTACTGGAACAAGCCGGAGGAGTCGGCGCAGGCGATGCGGCCCGACGGGTTTCGCACCGGCGATGTCGCCTTCATGGACGAGGCGGGCTGGTTCTACCTGATCGACCGCAAGAAGGACCTGATCAACGCCTCCGGGTACAAGGTCTGGCCACGCGAGGTGGAGGACGTGCTCTACGCGCACCCGGCCGTGCGCGAGGCCGCCGTGGTCGGCGTGCCCGACCAATACCGCGGCGAGACGGTCAAGGCCGTGGTGAGCCTCAAGGCCGGCGCCTCGGCCACCCCCGCCGAACTCATCGCGCACTGCCGCGCCCGGATGGCCGCCTACAAGTACCCGCGCCAGCTCGAGATCATCGAAGATTTGCCGAAGACAGTGACGGGGAAGATCCTGCGGCGGGCGTTGCGGGGGTGAGGGGGGAATAGCCCTTTAGGCGAAGGTCCCGAGAAGACGCGCCTACGGCCAATGCGCGGGGCCCCGGCGCTGTCCTCCAGCCATGCTCCGTGGCCGACCAATATTGTAGCTGACGCGGCGCGACATGCAGCGTCACTGAACGTGTTTCGCCCGCCTTCAACCGCTCTCGAGCGAACGCGACCAACGTCCTGACGGGAAAGCTCCCGTCCGCCGGCGGGTTCTGCGGCGCGCCCAGATAGGCTTGCACCACTTCATCGCCGTCGCGCTCGCCCGTGTTGGCGAGCGTAAAATGGACATCGAGCCCCTTGTCGGCCGCGCTGCTGACCGTGAGGCCGGAGTAGGCGAAGCGCGTGTAGCTGAGGCCGTGCCCGAAGGGATAGAGCGGCGCATTGCCAGTGCGATCGAACCAGCGATAGCCGACGTCGACGCCTTCGCTGTAGGTGATCTTGTGGTCGACGCCCGCCGGTGAACGTTCAGGATGGGCAGGATCGGTCGCCGCATAGTCCTCCAGCCGCTTCGCCCAGGTCACCGGCAGTCGACCCGAGGGGTTGGCCTTGCCCAGCAGCAGCCTCGCGGTCGCCCAGCCGCCCTCGTCGCCGGGCCACCACATCTGGATGATCGCGCGCACCTTGTCCGCGAACGGCATGGGCACGGGCTGGCTGGTATTGAGCACGACGATGGTGTTGCGGTTGACCGCCGCGACCTCCTCCACCAGCCGGACCTGGTCGCCAGGAATCGAGAAGGCGGGCAGGCGCCGCGCCCACACGAACACGACCGCTGTCTTGGCCCGACGCGCCGCGGCGATGGCGGCGGCATGGCCGGCGACGCGCTGCTCAGGCGTGCGCCAGGCGAGACGAACCTGCACCGGCGCGCCGGACGTGTCCGGACTGACGCGCAGGCGGATCGCGTGCGCGCCAGCCTTGAGGTCGATGGCGTGGCGGACGTTGTCGAGCCCATCGGTGGTCGGGATCACGTTGTCCTGGTTAGCTTGCAGGATGTCGCCATGGACATCGCCCTGGAAGGTCCCCGTCACACCCACGCGCTTGCCGTCGACGTACAGGCTGGCGTCTGTTCCCAGCGCCTGAAGATAGAGCCAGTAAAGGCCCGCCTTGTTCACCGTCAGCGTGCCGCTCCATTCCGCAGTCAGGTTGGCGGGAAGGGCGGCGCCATGCTCGAGGGTGAAGTCGATCTGACGGTCAATGCGCGAGACGCCCGAGCCGGACCGGATCAGGCCCGGCGCGCCATCGTTGCTGAGCCGGTCCGCCGGAATCGGCTCGCCGGTCATGTCATCCGCCACGGCGAAGCGGACCCGGCGATCGCCGGAAACGCGCTTCATCGCTTCCAGCGGTCCCACCTGGCGGACGATAAGGCCCATGGAGCGCTCACCGTTGATGCCGATCGCGTCCACCTGACCCGCCGTCGGACCGATCAGGACCGTCGCGCCAAGATCGGCGGCCCTCAGAGGCAAGGCGCCGTCGTTCTTGAGCAGCACCGCGGCTTCCTCCGCGGTCTGTTCGATCACGGCGGCGTTGGCCTCGATCTCTTGCTTAGTGACTTCATGCTTTGAGCCGCCGTCGAGCAGGCCGAAGCGGTTCATTTCGAACAGCACTCGCCCGGCGGCGCGCGTGACGTCCGCCTCGGTGACGCTGCCGTCCGCCAGCGCTTCGGCGATCGTCTTTGGGGGGACCTTCTCGCCGACGTCGGAATCGTCCGTCGATGCGTAAGGCTCCTCGGGAATCGTCCCGCCATAGATGTCGCCCTTGTCCTCGCCGCCCGGCTCCGGCGGGGGCGGCAGGGCGGCGGCCACGGCGCCCAGGAAGGCCGGCTCCTGGTAGCCGGTGCTGTCGGGCCCGTCGATCATCTCCATGTCCAGGCCGGCTTTCAGAAACAGCGCCGAATGGGTCGCGCCCCAGTCAGAGATGACGATGCCGGGAAACTGGAGTTCGCCGCGGAGAATGTCGGTCAGCGTCGCGCGGCTGCCGCAGGAATAGGGGCCGTTGACGTGATTGTAGGAGCACATCACCGCCGCCACGCCCGCCTTCGCCGCCGCCTCGAACGGCGGCAGGTAGACTTCGTGCAGCGCCTGAGGGTCGATGTAGACGTCGGTGGCCAGACCGTCGAAGCCGATGAAATGCTTGGCTACGGCCATCACGTGCTGGGATTGGATGCCTGTGATCACCGCTGCGCCAATCCGGCTCGTCAGCAGCGGATCCTCGCCATAGGTGTTGTACGCGCGGCGGAAGGTGAGGTCGCGGTCGATGTTGATGTAGGGCTGAAGCGCGACATCTATGCCGAGCGCCCGCGCTTCGCGCCCGATCACCTCGCCGTTCCGCCGCGCCAGGTCCACGTCGAAGGTCGCCGCCAACCCCATGGTGGCGGTCTCAGCCGCCGACGGGTGGCGCGTGAGCACGCCCGGCGGTCCATCGGCCAGGCGCAGACCCGGAATGCCCAGGCGCGGAACGCCCGCGACGTAGCCCGCCTGGCCCTGGTACGTCGCCGGATCCTCGCGACCGTCATGGATCAGGGTGAGCTTTTCGGCCAGCGTCATCCGCGCTAGCAGAGCGTCCACGCGCGGATCGCCTGTCACCGCGGCCGGACCGGGCTGAGCCCAAACCGGAGTCAGCGCACAGCAGGCGATCAGCCACCCCATCGCGATCCGGCGCACTGCCGCCACTCTCGACACGCTCCCCCCGCCCCCTAATCATTGAAACCGCAACGCTAGAGTTTCCTAGCATGTCCCCGAAACACCGCGCGCGGATCCTCCTCCGCGACCTGTCCTCCGAAGCCCATCGGGCGAAGGAGGAAGCGGGCTGCGGCACTCACACATTTCGCCACGCGGCCGATCAGCCGATCAGCGGAACCATCCTGTTCAACACAGAGGTCAAAGACCCAAGTCGCAGACACCCTGCCCGACGACGGCTCAGCCGAGACGGCCTTTTTCATCCCGTGACCGCGGCACGGGAGCGAAAAACGACGCCACGAGTCCGATGACGACCATGGCGGCGACATAGTGGGCCGGGCCTATCCGATCGACGCGGGCAAGGGAGGCGGCCAGCAGGGGCGTCAAACCTCCGGCGATGGCGTAGATGACGTTGTATGAGAGGGAAACGCCGGTGAACCGGACCTCTGGGGGGAAGGCTCGGACCATGATGATCGGCGCCACGACGACCGCGCCGCAGCCGAGGCCAGCGAGAGCGTAGAACAAGGCGAGCGCGGACGGCGCGTACTCTGCGCCGAGGAACAGTCCGTAGGTGGCGGCGATCATCAGAATTCCCGCTGGAATCGCGACGCGCCGGACGCCGAACCGATCGGTGGCGGCCCCCACCGCGAGGGTCGAGACGCAGAGCGCCGCCGCCCCCGCGAGGTTCGCCAACAGCGTGGCGCGCGCGGAAAGCCCGAACGAGCGTTGCAGCAGCGAGGGCGCCATCAGGATCAGCACGACGATGCCTGCCGTCAGCATCCAGGTGCAGGCCATCGACACGGCGACCGCCCGTCGCTGGCTTTTGAGAACCGCGCCGAGGGGCAGGCTCCGCGAGAGGCTCGCGCGCGCCTGCATCTCCTGGAAGACGGGTGTTTCCTCCAGCCAGCGCCGCAGAAACATGGCGATGAAGCCGAAGACGCCGCCGATCAGAAAGGGAAGTCGCCATAGCCCATCGGCGATTTGCACCGGGCTGAAGACCACATTGACCACGGCGGCCACCAGGGAGCCGATCAGGATGCCGCCGGTCAGGCCGCTGGTGAGAAGGCCGATCGCCAGTCCGGAGCGACCGGGCCGCGCGTGCTCGGCGACGAAAACCCATCCTCCCGGCGCCTCGCCTCCGATCGCGGCGCCCTGGACCAGTCGGAGGGCCAGCAACGCCAGTGGGGCCGCCACGCCGAGGGTCCGATAGGTCGGCAGAAGGCCGATCAGGAGCGTGGGGATGGCCATCAGCAGGACGCTGAGCGTGAACATGCGCTTGCGGCCATGCCGGTCGCCGAAATGCGCCATCACGATCCCGCCAAGAGGGCGCATGACGTAGCCGGCGGCGAAGATGCCGAACACCTGGGTTTGCCGCGCCCACTCCGGCAAGTCCGCCGAAAAGAACAGCTTGCCGATCACCCCGGTGAAAAACACGAAGATGACGAAATCGTAGAACTCGAGCGCCCCGCCCAACGAGGACAGCCAAAGCGTACGGAACTCATGGCCGGCCCGGCTGTCAGCTATCTGGCGGCTGCGGTATTTTCCGGCCTGCGCGGATTTCAGAGACTCAAGCATCTCGACGACGTTTCTGGCTTCGGCGTCAGGCGGTCGGCGCGCCTGGCGCCGGCGCGAACTTCTCGTTCTCCAGACTCTCGAAGATCTCGCGAACGCGCTCGGTCGTGATCGTCACGTCGATCTCTCCTTCTGTTTCGGTCTGTCAGTGGGTCGAGCTGGACGTGCGTGGCGCGGGCGACACGATCGATTGCGGGTCGGCAGGGCTCGCCAACCGCCGTCATATATAGCCACGCTCCTCCGCAGGCCTCGTTCTTTCTTGAGGAATGCGGCTGCGAACTTGCCGATAATGACGCAGGGAGCCATCGTGGTCCCCGAGGCCCGTCTCGGATTTCATCGCGGGTCCTCACAGGCCCCGCGCCGAACTGCTGAGCGACGTCCGCCGCTCCGGCGGCGCCTTGCCGCCGGGATCGCGGCCTGAGATGACCAGCAGGTGCGCCCGATGAGCTATCCCTTCGCCTCGGCCTTCCGCCACGAGATCGCGCAACGCTGCGCCGCCTTTCCGCGCGTGGCCTGCGAGGCGCCGGAGCTGAAGCGCGCGGCCGTGGCCATCGTGCTTGTTGACGCCGACGACGGCTCAGCCGAGACCGCCTTCCTGCTCACCAAGCGTGTGCCCAGGATGCGCGCCCACGCCGGCCAGTGGGCGCTTCCGGGCGGCCGCTGCGACCCTGGCGAGACGCCGGCGGAGACCGCGCTTCGCGAGCTGCAGGAGGAGCTGGGCCTCACCCTCGGACGCGACAACGTGCTCGGCGTGCTCGACGACTATCCGACCCGCTCCGGCTACGCGATCACCCCCGTGGTGGCCTGGCTCGACGACGCCAGCGCCATGACGCCCAACCCCGACGAGGTCGCCTTTGTCAGGCGGATCCGCCTGGACCACATCGGTCAGGAGGACGCGGTGGAGTTCGAGACCATCCCGGAGAGCGACCGGCCGGTGATCCGCCTGAGGATGGGCGATCGACACGTGCATGCGCCCACCGCCGCGCTCGTCTACCAGCTGCGCGAACTGGCCGCCGGCCGCATCACCCGCGTCGACCAGCTGGAGCAGCCGGTCTTCGCCTGGCGCTGAGCGCGGCGCCGTGAACGGCGAGTTCAGGCGCGAGAGCTGACGGGCGCTTCCGAATCGTTGCGGAACTCCGGGCGTTCGTGCTCCGCTTGGGGATGGTGCCCAATCCTACCAACGCGCTCGACGACATAGTCGATCTGCTCAAGCACATCTCTTCGCCTGGACGCCGGCCGATCACCAAAGCGACGGAGCTGTACTACGATCTCGGGCTTGCAGGCGATGATCTCCATGAGGCGATTGTCGCAATACACGAGAAGTTTGGGACGGACTTCAGCGCCATGAACTTGATGGATTACGCGCCTGGAGAAACGGAAGCGCTGTTCTCATTCGATCCGTTACGTGAGTTTCTCGGGAGGCCGCGCCGGTACCGCAGTCTGACGGTTCAGTTGCTGCTCGACGCCGTCGACGCGGGCACGTGGGAGGTCGCCTAACTACCCTGTGCGCATTTGCTAAGCTCGCCGTATGAACCGACCTGAAGGCCTACTCCCGCCAAGCATCCTCGCTCGATCTTCTCTGCGAGGCAGCGAGTATGCGTGGCGGCCGGAGGACATCCCAAATGTCATAGACGCGGCTCGAACTGTCGACCTCGCCAGCATCGGCGGGCAACTCCAGTTTCGACTGCCAGACGGTGGAACCTGCGAGTGCTACTGGATCGAGGTGGATACCTATAACGACGTCCCTAGCGGCCTAACTTGGGCAGAACGCGTGCGAGCGACAGCTAAGTCGGCCCATGCGCAATATCGGCAGATTCGTGAGAAGCACGACTTCCTGATTGACGGACGCGCAGGCTTCGCGACGCACCTTCAGCAATTCGAAGCGCGCGGTGGTGACGTTGCCGATGCCCTCTGGTTCGTCTGGTACGTCGAGGCGGAGCCAAACGCGGTCGAGAGTCCGAAAGTCTCCTGACCCCCCCACAGGACATGCGGCGAGTCCGCTTGCGCGTCGGGTTGAGCGGGCGGCCGCTCCCTCGAATGGTGAGGTGCCCGGAGCGGGCGCTTCCGGACTCTTTGCGGTCTCTATCGGAAAGGGTCGGAATGGCGCAAAACCCCTTTTTGGGGCTGAGCTGTCGTTTCGACACCGGCAAGCCATCAAGGCGAAGGGGAGCGGCTATGCGCATGTTTCTGAAGGTTCAGATGGAAGTCGAGGCCGCCAACCGGGCCATCAAAGACGGAAGCATGCCAAAAATAGTCCAGGGATTCATGGAGACGGCCAAACCTGAGGGGGCCTGGTTTACCGCCCTAGACGGCAAGAGAACTATGGTCGCGGTGTTCGACTTGCCCTCGACCGCTCACATTCCGCCGCTGATGGAGCCGTTCTTTACTGGATTGAACGCCACCATTGAGTTGAGCCCCGCCATGGACGCGGCTGACCTGCAGGCGGGCCTTTCGAATCTTTGAGTCGTGCGACGAGGTCGCCCACGGGCAGTGGCCTCGGCGTCAGGGACGGCGCGCGAATGTGTAACCGCAGCTGATGTCCTCGCGGTATCGCCCGGAGGAGTCGAAGGCGATGAGCGCCTTCTCGAGGGCGGCCTCGAAATCAGGATGCCGCCGGCCAAGCGCCGCGCGGGAGAGTATCGAAGTCGAACGCACGTTGCCGAGCAACGTCTCCAGCGTCCACTCGTGCGAAAAGGCAAACGAGCGGGTCGTGACGTCAACGAAGCCGGCGTCCCGGATTTCGCGTTCCTGATCTGCGTGTTCCGCGAGGGGGGTCGTATTCGGCCCGCCGAGGCGCCTCGCCGGATCGCCGATGAAATCCCTGACAACCTCGGCTACGACGTGTCGCCACGCCGCCGGCTCTTTGGGAACGGGGAAGCCCAAGGTGACGAGCGCGCCGCCAGGTCTGAGCCATTCAAACGCGAGCCGCGCCACGCGCGGCCGGTCGAGACGATGAAAAGCCTCTCCGATTGTGACGAGGGCGAATGCGCCAGAAGGCGCGTCGAACGTCTCCGCACGACCCACGCTCCAGCGGACATTGGTTATCCCGAGGCGGGACGCCTCGCGGCGGCCGGCCTCGATCATCTCGGGCTCCAGGTCGAGCGCCCAGACTTCCGCGAAGCGATCCGCGATCGGCAATGACACGCGTCCCGGTCCGCAGGCCAGGTCCAGGAGACGCCCGCCAAGCGCCAGCTGCGCCTCCTCGAGGAAGCCGTCGAGAACAGCGCGAGGATACGGCAGTCTGTAACGCACGTAGTCGTCGGCCGTACCGGCGAACGCCTCAGGGCGCAGGTTCGGCGGCAGCTCGGACATGGCGCCAGCGAAATATAGCGCCAGGTCTTTGCCGGCCAGTCCGCGCTCCGCCCCAACCATCCGTCATCCCGGACGGAGCGCTCGCAGAGCGCGCAGATCCGGGACCCAGCCTCCCCAGCCTGGCCACCGCGCTCTATGGGCGCTGGGTCCAGGACAGCGGACCTTCAGGTGTCTCGAACCACTCCTCGGACAGATCCCGCCAGCGTGGTTCTCAGCCTCGATGAGGGCGAGCTTCCAGTCGCGACGCCAGCGCTTGATCAGCTTCTCCTTCTGAATCGCCTCCGGCATGGTCGCGTGGGCCTCGTATCAGACCAGGGTCTTGCATCCGTAATCCTTCGAGAAGCCCTCGTAGGCTCCAAGCTTGTGCTGTCGAATGCGAGTCACAAGCGTGCTGGTCACGCCCGTGTAGAGCGTGCCGTTTCGCGCGCTCGCCATGATTTAGACGGCGATCCAGGAGTCCGGCCCGACCATGAAACGAGCCTAACTGGCGGGGCCGCGGGCGTCATTCGCCGCGTCGAGGCGGTGGAGGCTGGATCCCGGATCTGCGCGCTCTGCGAGCGCTCCGTCCGGGATGACGGAGTTTTTGGGGACGGGAGTTTCCTATGTCTTCAACACGCTCAAGACTTTTTGGATGTCTGACCGCGATCTCATGAGTGAAGCCGGAATCTCGACTGCCTTACCGCCGTCTGCTCTTTCGATCCGAATGTTGCCCGTCGCCGTCAGGGCCACAGCTTTGACGTTTGTCAAATGCAACTTCTTGACCGTAACGGCACGCCAAGAGAGATTGTCTTCCTCGATCCAGACCGCCAAACGATGAATGTTGTAAATAATCGCGAGCAGGATGAGTGTGAGGCCGGTGAGGCCAAGAATGACAGACGAAAGGACGCGGATCGGAGCGCCTACTGGCGTAAAGTAGAACGCAGTGTATCTAAGCCCACGGCTAAAGCCGGGGAGATTGGGGATGATTGCTAGCGCGGCGGCGACGGATGCCAGGGCTGCCGCTTTCCACCGGCTCCAATACGCCAAGGGCTGAATGCGAGCAGCCAACCGACCCCCCAACTTGAATGCCCCCCTTATCGGCCCAGCGGCTGTCCAAAATCCACCCCCCGGACATTCGGCGGGTCTGCTTTTGGGTCAGAGTGAGCGAGCGGCCGTTTCAGCTGCGTGAAGGCGGCCCGCGATTGCTTTACGCGGCGCGAAGGGGGCAGTCTTCGTGGCAGACCGGTAAGGAGGAACCCTCGTGAGCGAAGCCTGGATCATCGACGCCTGCCGCACGCCGCGGGGGATCGGCAAGCTTGGCAAGGGGGCGCTGGCGGAGATCCATCCCCAGCAGCTCGGCTCGACCGTTCTGCGCGCCCTGGCCGAGCGCAACAGGATCGACACCGCCGACGTCGACGACGTGATCTGGGGCACGAGCGCCCAGGTGGGGCTGCAGGGGCGGGATCTTGGCCGCATGTCGGCTCTGGACGCCGGCTATGACGTGAAGAGCAGCGGCGTCACGCTCGACCGCTTCTGCGGTTCGGGGATCACGACCGTAAACTTCGCCGCCTCGACCATCATGGCCGGCATGTCCGACCTCGTCGTGGCGGGCGGGTGCGAGATGATGAGTGGCAAGGACCGGCCGACGCCGCTGCCGGGGACCTCGCCGGTGTTCGACAACGGCAACATGCGCCTGCGCGAGCGCCATCCGCAGACCCAGCAGGGCGTCTGCGCCGACGCCATCGCCACGATCGAGGGGATCACCCGCGAGGATGTCGACGAACTGGCGGTGGAAAGCCAGCGCCGCGCGGCGATCGCCATCGCCGAAGGCCGCTTCGAGAAGAGCCTGATCCCGGTCCATCACGAGGATGGGACGCTGGCCCTCGACCGGGAGGAGTATCCGCGCCCGCAGACCACCCTGGAGGGGCTGGCGGCGCTGAAGCCGTCCTTCGCGGCCATGGCCGACGTTCCGGTCGACGCCACCGGCGTCACCTTCAAGGGCCTGGTGCTGCAGAAGTATCCCGGGCTGGACATCCAATATGTCCACCATGCCGGCAATTCCTCCGGCGTGGTCGACGGCTCGGCCGCCCTGCTGCTGGCCTCGCCCGACTACGCCAGGAGCCATGGGCTCGAGCCGCGCGCCCGGGTCGTGGCCATGGCCAACCAGGGCGACTGTCCCACGCTGATGCTCAACGGACCGGTGGCCGCGATCCGCAAGGTGCTGGATAAGGCCGGGCTGACCATCGACGACATCGACCTCTTCGAGATCAACGAGGCCTTCGCGGTCGTGGTCGAGCGGACCGTCCGCCACCTGGGGCTCGACCGGGAGAAGGTCAACGTGAACGGCGGCGCCATTGCGCTCGGCCACCCCATCGGCGCGACCGGCTCGATGCTGATCGGGACCATGGTCGACGAGCTCGAGCGCCAGGGCCTCAAGCGCGGCCTCGTCACCATGTGCGCCGGCGGCGGCATGGCCCCGGCGATCATCGTCGAGCGCATGTAGCGGCGCCTCGCCGGGTTGACGCCTGGTCGGTCCTCAGGATTTTGGGGCGCATGCCACGCCGGATCCTGCTCGTTCGCCATTGCCAGTCTCAGGCGAACGCCGCCGGGCGCCTCGAGGGCAGGGGCGATTCTCCGCTGAGCGAGGCCGGGCGCGAGCAGGCCCGGCGCGTCGCCGCTTTCATTGCGGCCCAGGACATCGGCTTCGCGACACTGATCGCCAGCCCCCAATCCCGCGCCCGCGCCACGGCCGACGAGATCGCCGCGCTATGCGGCTGGACCCCATCGCACGACCATCGCATCCGCGAGGGCGAATTCGGCTGGATGGAGGACATGTCCTACGCCGACGTGGGCAGGCACATGGCGCAGAACCGGCTGACCGCGCTGGACGTCAGCGTGCACGGCGGAGAGAGCCGCGACGCCATTGCCGAGCGCTGCTGGGAAGCCTTGAGCGAGGCGCTGGCCGTAACCGAAGGGCCGCTGATCGCCGTCACGCACGGCTACGCCATCCATGCCCTCGTCGAGCATCGGTTCGGCCACGAGCTTGGCCTGGCCCAGATCCGCAACGGGGACGTCATCGAGCTCTGGCTAGAGGGTGATGCCGTGACAGCCCCTCCGACGCGCCACGCGCTGGGCTGACGAACGCGACCACGGGCTCTAGTGGCAGGGCCTCAAGCACGGCTTGCCGCGCCGGCCGATCCACCTCCCCCATGAAGGGGGAGGAGAGAGGGGGATGACGCCTTCGCCGCCTACAGCGAGCGCTTGACCTCTTCGACGGTGAAGCACTCGATGTGGTCGCCGACCTGGATGTCCTGGAAGCCGGCGAACTCCATGCCGCACTCGAAGCCGTTCGCGACCTCGGCCACTTCGTCCTTGAACCGCTTGAGGGTGCGAAGCGTACCCAGTTCGAGGACGACGATGTCGTTGCGGATGATCCGTACTCGGGCGCCACGACGCACCACACCCTCGCGGACGCGGCAGCCGGCGACCTTGCCGACCTTGGTGATGTCGAACACCTGCAGCACCTCGGCGAAGCCGAGGAAGCTTTCCCGCTGGATCGGGGCCAGCATGCCCGAGAGCACGCCTTTGATGTCGTCGATCAGGTCGTAGATGATCGCGTAGTAGCGGATCTCCACGCCCTCGTGCTCGGCCAGCGCCCGCGCCTGCTTGGAGGCGCGGACGTTGAAGCCGATGATCGGCGCATTGGCGCCCTTGGCCAGCATCACGTCGCTCTCGTTGATGGCGCCGGCGCCCGACAGGATGAACCGTGCACGGACCTCGTCGGTGCCCAGCTTGTCGAGCGAGCCGACGATCGCCTCGGCCGAGCCCTGGGTGTCCGCCTTGATCAGGATCGGCAGCTCACTGACCTTCTTGTCGGCCAGCTTGGCCATCATGTCGGCCAGGGTCGGCGCCGCGCCCACCGGCGTGAGGTTGCGCTCGCGCTTCAGACGGATGCGGTAGTCGGTCAGCTCGCGGGCGCGCGCGTCGTTTTCGACCACGGCGAAGGGCTCGCCGGGATCGGCCGCGCCGTCGAGGCCGAGGATCACCACGGGCGTGGAGGGGCAGGCGGAGGTCACCTGCTCCTCGCGCTCGTTGAGCAGGGCGCGCACGCGGCCTGAGGCGGCCCCGGCCACGACGATGTCGCCGCGCTTGAGCGTGCCGCGCTTGACCAGGACCGTGGCCACGGCGCCGCGGCCGCGGTCGATCTGGCTTTCGATCACGACGCCCTCGGCGTTGCGGTCGGGGTTCGCGCGCAGGTCCATCACCTCGGCCTGGAGAAGGATGGCCTCCAGCAGGTCGTCGAGGCCCAGCTTCTCGAGCGCCGAAACCTCGATCATCTGGGTCTCGCCGCCGAGGCTTTCGGCGACGATCTCGTGTTGCAGCAGCTCGTTGATGACGCGGGTCGGATTTGCGTCGGGTTTGTCGATCTTGTTGATCGCCACGATGATCGGCGTGCCCGCCGCCTTGGCGTGGGAGATCGCCTCCACCGTCTGGGGCATGACGCCGTCGTCGGCGGCCACCACCAGCACCACGATGTCCGTCAGGTTGGCGCCGCGCGCGCGCATGGCGCTGAAGGCGGCGTGGCCGGGCGTGTCGAGGAACGTGACGCGATCACCGCTGGGCAGCTGCACCTGGTAGGCGCCGATGTGCTGGGTGATGCCCCCCGCCTCGCCGGCGGCCACGTCGGTGGAGCGCAGGGCGTCGAGCAGGCTCGTCTTGCCGTGGTCGACGTGGCCCATGACGGTCACCACAGGCGGACGCGGGACGGTTCCGTCTTCGTCGTCGTCCTCGGACAAGAAGCCGGTCTCCACGTCGCTTTCGGACACGCGGCGGACCGTCAGCCCGAATTCAGCGGCCACCAGTTCGGCCATGTCGCTGTCGATCACGTCGTTGATCTTCAGCATCAGGCCCTGGCGGACCAGGAACTTGATCACCTCCACGCCCCGGACGGCCATGCGGTTGGCCAGCTCCTGGACGGTGATGATGTCCGGGATCACGACCTCGCGGGCGGAGCGGGCCTGTTCGGTGGCGCCGCCCTTTCGCTTTTCGCGCTCGCGCTCGCGCGCCCGGCGGACCGAGGCCAGGGAGCGCATGCGCTCCACCGCGCCCTCGTCATCGCCGGCGACGGCCTGAATGGTGAGGCGGCCTTCACGGCGCTTGGGCTCGCCCTTGGTGCGCGAGACCGCCGTGCCGCGCGCGGCAGTCCGGCCGCGGTTGGCGGACGACGCGCTCTCGTCGTCGAAGTCGGGACGACGGTCGAGAGTGGCGGCGCCAGGGCGCGGCGCCTGGCGCGTCGCGCGCTGGACCTCGGGTCCGCTCGGCGCGGACGACTGCGGTGGACGCGGGCCTCCAGGGCGGGGGCCGCCGGTGCGGGGGCCGCCCTCGCGCGGCGGACGCGCGGGCGCGATCGCGGAGTAGCGGACAGTCTGTGGGCGTTGCGAGTCGGACCGCCCTTCGGACCGCCCCTCTGGGCGATCGTTGCGCGGGCCGCGCGTGTCGTCGCGCGGGCCACGAGCGTCGTCGCGCGGGCCGCGGGCTTCGTCGCGCGGGGGGCGGGCCTGATCCGGACGCGCAACCCGCTGGTTGAAGGCGACGCCCTGGGTAGGCGCCGGTCGGTAGGTGGTCGTCGTGGGTCGGTCGTCGCGACGCTCGCGGCTCGGCTCGTAGGTCCGGGTCTGGCCGGGCGCCGTCGGGCGCGCGGCCTCTCCGGAGCGCTGCGGCGGCGGGCCCTGACGCTGACCTTCGTGGCGCTGGCCCTCGTATCCGCGGCCGTGGTTCGGCGGCGTGCGGGCCTGTTCGGGGCGAGATTGGTTGTAGGCCGGACGGGCCGGCGCTTCGGCAGGCCGGGCGGCCGGAGCCGCGGGGCGCTGAGCCTCGGGGGCCGGGGCGCGGGCCACTGTCGCCGGAGCCTCTGCGGGGGCTGGAGCGGTGGCGGCCGGCGCCGGCGCGGCGGGTTCGGGTGACGGGGCCGGCGCGGCGACAGTCACGGTCTCAGCGGCCGCCTGCTGTTGGGCCGCGCGCTGGGCTTCCGCCGCAGCGGCGGCGGCGCGGGCGGCTTCGGCGCGCTGGGCGGCGGCCTGGGATTCGGCGCGATCGCGTTCGGCTCGCTCGGCGGCGGCGCGTTCCTGCGAGGCGCGCGTGGCCTCCTCGATCACCCGCTGGCGGGCGGCGCGCTCACCCTCGGAAAGCTGGCGCTGGGGACCACCGGCCTGGGGCGCAGGCCCGCTCGACGCCGCCGGGGCGGGACGGGGCGCAGGCGCGGGTGGACGCGTCTCGATGGGCGGACGACGTTCAGGGACGCTGGCGGCCGGCGCGTCCACGCGTCGACGCTTCGTCTCCACCACCACGGTCTTGGACCGGCCATGGCTGAAGCTCTGCTTCACCATGCCGGAGCTCACGGCCCCGCCGGTGCGGGGCTTGAGGGTCAGCGGCGCCCGCGATCCGGGCGCCCCGGAACCGGCCGGCCTGTTGTTATCGTTCTCGTCCGTCATGCGCTCGCTTGATCAAACACCTCCGGGACGGCGGACCGCCCCGGCGTCTACTTGTGAACTCGTCCGGTGGCCGGGCGTGGCCCGGTCTCCTCGTCAAGGCCCGGGAGACAGCCACGTCTCGGGGAACAGGGGGCGAAACCCAGCCAGGCGATCGATGTCGACCGCCCAGCGCTCCGTGCTCCGCCCGGCAAGGAGCGCGGTGTGTACCACATTCTCCAGGCCCAAGGCCAAACCCATTTCCGCCTGAGAAAACACCCCGACGATCGTCACCGGCTGAGGCGATTTGCGCACCAGAGCCAACACCTTGCGGCGGCCATCCGAAGCGCCGTCGAAGGCTTCGACGAGGAACCGAACCCTACCCGAGGCCAATGCTTCGCGCACGGCCTCGAATCCGCAGGTAAGCGCGCCGGCCTTCCGCGCAAGACCCAAGCCGGCGAGGAGGCGGTTGTGAAGCAGAGATTCCACCTGGTCGGCCAGATCCGGCGCGGCGATGAGCTTCGCCTTGGCCGAGCGGGAGAACAAATTCTTCTTCGCTGCGGCCGCGACCGCTTCACGAGTCGCCGCGGCCCACATGCCGCGGCCAGGGAGCTTGCGGCCGAGATCGGGGATCACATGGCCATCCGGCCCGGCCACGAACCGGATCAACCGATCCTCCTCCATCACCTCGCCCGAAACGATGTCCCGCCGCTGGCGGGAAGCCTCGGCGTGGGTGGCGGGCGGTGGGGCGGCGGTCATAGCGTTCAGGTTCCTCCTCCATGGAGCGAAGCGAAATGGGGGAGGGGGACCACGAAGTGGTGGAGGGGGCGGGGTTCGTGATGCGTCTGCCAATTCATCCACCGCCAAGTCAGTTGCGGTCAACGCCCGAGCCGCGGCCGCCCCCTCCACCACTTCGTGGTCCCCCTCCCCCGCCC
>DASXGQ010000013.1:0-9815 GCA_036488995.1 Caulobacteraceae bacterium | reverse complement strand
GTTCGAGGCCGCAAGCCTGGAAGGCGGCCGGGCGTCCCTGTCCGACTACCGCGGCAAGGTCGTGCTCGTCGTCAACACGGCCAGCAAATGTGGGTTCACGCCCCAGTACGAGGGCCTCGAAGCCCTTTGGCGAAGGCATCGCGACCGGGGGCTCGTCGTGCTCGGCTTCCCCTGCAACCAATTCGGCTCCCAGGAACCGGGGGACGCCGAGGAAATCGCCAGTTTCTGTTCGCTCACCTATGACGTGACCTTCCCGATGATGGCGAAGATCGACGTCAACGGGCCGACCGCTGATCCGCTCTGGGCGTGGCTCAAGTCCCAGAAGAAGGGGTTGCTGGGCAGTCAGGCGATCAAGTGGAACTTCACCAAGTTTCTCGTGGGCCGCGACGGCCGGGTCATCGGCCGTTATCCACCGACGACACCGCCGCAGGCGCTCGAGAGCGCAATAGAGGCGGCGCTTTAGTCCATGGCCGAGAGCTTCGATCTGGTCATCATCGGTTCCGGCCCGGGCGGCTATGTCGCCGCAATCCGGGCCGGCCAACTGGGTCTGAAGACCGCGATCATCGAACGGGAGAACCTCGGCGGCATCTGCCTCAACTGGGGATGCATTCCGACCAAGGCGCTCCTGAAGACTGGAGAGCTGTACGAGGGTCTGGCGCACCTCGCCGACTACGGCCTGGCCGTTGAGGGTCGCTCCTATGACTTCGAGCGAGTGATCAAGCGATCTCGCGACGTGGCCAAGCAGCTGTCTTCCGGCGTCGCTTTCCTGATGAAGAAGTACAAGGCGACGGTGGTCGAGGGCGTCGCCCGCCTCGAGCCTGGGACCAGCGCGCCTCGAGTGGTGGTGGAAGAAAAGGGCGGATCGACCAGGCTGCTGGAGGCCAAGTCGGTTATCCTGGCCACTGGCGCGCAGGCCCGCACTATTCCCGCCATCGGTCTCACCCCGGATGGCGAGCGGGTGTGGACCTATCGCGAGGCGATGACGCCCAAGATCCGACCCGCCAGTCTGGTGGTGATCGGTTCGGGCGCCATCGGCATCGAGTTCGCCAGTTTCTACCGCGCGCTCGGATCAGAGGTCACCGTGGTCGAGGCGCTGCCGCGGATACTGCCCCTCGAGGATGAGGAGATCGCTCAGGCGGCGCGCAAGGCTTACGAGGCCCGCGGCATGACCTTTCGCGCCGGAGCGAAGGTCGTCGGGCTGCAGAAGACCGGCTCGGGGATCGCCGTGGATCTCGAGACCGACGGCAAGGCCGAACGGCTGGAAGCCGAAGGCGCCATCGTCGCGGTGGGAATAGAAGCCAATATCGAGGGTCTCGGCGTCGAGGCCCTGGGCCTCCAGGTCGATCGCGGACACGTGGTGGTCGACCCCACGGGCGCGACCAATGTCAAAGGACTCTATGCGATCGGGGATGTGGCTGGACCGCCGTGGCTGGCCCACAAAGCCATGCACGAAGGCGTCCGCTGTGTGGAGCACATTGCCGGCCTGCCGGTCGAGCACGTGACCGCGCCGATCCCCGCCTGTACCTACGCCGCTCCTCAGATCGCATCGGTGGGCCTGACCGAGGCACAGGCGCGCGACCAGGGGATCGAGGCGAAGGTGGGTCGCTTCCCGTTCCGGGTGAACGGCAAGGCTATAGCAGCAGGCGAGACGACCGGCCTCGTGAAGACGGTGTTCGACGCCAAGACCGGCGCCCTCATCGGCGCCCACATGGTCGGCCACGAGGTTACTGAAATGATCCAGGGGTTCGCGCTTGCGATGACGCTGGAGGCGACCGAAGCCGAGCTCTTCGCCACCGTCTTCCCGCATCCCACAATGAGCGAAGCCATGCACGAGGCCTCGCTGGCGGCCTTCGGACGTACGCTGCACCTGTAGGGGTCCGCCCGGGCGGTCGGTGACGCTCAGACGCCGGCGAGCCAGTCCAGCAGGTCGGCGTTCGCCTCGCGGGGATAGGTGTGCGAGAGATCGGCGATCTCGCGATAGGTCACCTGCCCCCCCGCGGCCTCGAGGCTCGCCGTCGCTTCGCGTGCCACTTGGACAGGGAACATCCAGTCGAGCCGCCCGTGCACGATCTGGATCGGCCGCCCCTTCAGCCGCCGGGGATCGGCAAGGGCCAGGAGGACGGGATGGAAGGCCGCCGCCACCGGGGCGAGATGGGTGAACGGCGAATCCGCCTGGAGACCGGTCAGATAGGTGAAGGTTCCACCATCGCTCATGCCGGTCAGCAGGAGACGCTCCGTGTCCAGCGCCCGCCGAGCGGCTACCTCATCGAGCATCCGACGGAGGTTGGGCGTGTCCACATCTTCGCCGTGCAAGCTCCAGGAGGCGCCGATCGAGGTCGGAGCGACGAGAACCGCGCCCGCCGCGCGAGCTGCGGGCAACCAGGTCCAGAGAAAACCGCGGCCGTGGCCGGAGCCCCCGTGGAGCGCCATGATCAACGGCGCGGGTGAGCCAGGGTCTCGCGCTTCGGGCAGATAGAGGGAATAGCCGCCCCGCTCGGCGTAGGCATTGCCGAAGTGGCTGATTCCAGAGCCGTTGGCGGCCTCGCCCAGTCGCGCCTGCAGGTCGTGGTCGCCGCGGCCGCGGGCGTCGAGAAAATATCGGTTCACCGGCGCCACGGCCGACGCCAGGGGCCAGAGCGCCTCCTGAGCCCGTGGCAGGCGCCGCAGGGATCGCCAGGCGGCGGTTGGGTCGTCGGTGGTCTCGCTAGCCTCGACGAGGCCGTCCCAGGCCGCCAACGCGTCCGCCGCAGCGGTCTCCAGCGCAGAGCGCACCGGGGACAGGGCGTCGGGCCACCCAGAAAGGCGGCCTTCGACGCCGCGCAGGGCCGGGGAGGGATCTTCCAGCGCTGCAAGCACCTGACGCAGCAAGGGCGGATGGAGGTGTCGAGCGACGAACTCCAGCACGCCGAGGACCCGCAACAGAGGGCCAAGGACGGCGACGAGATCGTCCAGTTCCTGATCCATCCACGCCTCCCTGCGCTCCTGCGGAGCTTCGGGAGCCCTTCGGGCCATTGCAAGATGTCCGATGTAGCCTGCCGCCCGAAGCCTGTCGGAGGGTGCGCGGCGACAGCCCTCCTACGCCAAGGCTTCAGAGAGCATCCAGCTTCGACTTGGAGCGAAGGGCCTGTCCTGCGAAGCCCGTAGGGCAAAGGAGGATGGCGGTGACGGAGGGATTCGAACCCTCGGTACGGCTTTACACCGTACAACGGTTTAGCAAACCGCCGCCTTCAGCCACTCGGCCACGTCACCTGGCGATCCGTCGGACCGGCTGGCCGGCGAACGGGGAGGCTGATTAGCCCATGCGCCGGCGCCGCACAACCGAACGCTCGGCGCCTTCGCCTCCCTCGACGCTCCTGCCAGTTTCTGGTCTTGCGCCCGATCGGAGCCGCACCACTTGTGGGCGGACGAAACCGTTCCGGCGCCCGAACGTTGGATGCGGCTCCTGGCTTGCCAGGATGCAGCACCCGGCCTGGTCCGGGACGCCGGGGAGCTTGACCCATGCCTCAGGACTTCGCTCTCGGCGCCCGGAGGACCGTTTTTGGCCGGGAAGCTGCTCGAGGCGCGCTGCTGGATGCTTTCCGGCGGGTTCGCGCCCACAGCATTTCCCTCGCCGCGCCGCTGAGCGCAGAGGATCAGACGCCCCAGGCGATGCCGGACGCAAGTCCCACCAAGTGGCACCTGGCCCACACGACCTGGTTCTTCGAGACCTTCATCCTGACGCCGCATCTTCCGAAGTACCGGCCTTTCGACTCGGCCTTCGGTTATCTGTTCAACTCCTATTACGAAGCCCTTGGGGCGCGGCATCCCCGGCCGCAGCGGGGTCTGCTCACACGGCCGTCGGTCTCGCGCGTGATGGCCTACAGGGCTCACGTCAACGCGGCGATGGAGGGGTTGCTGGCGGGTGAGTTGTCCGCAGCGTTGAATGATCTCGTCGAGCTTGGCCTCGCGCACGAGGAACAACACCAGGAATTGATCCTGATGGACATCCTGGCCTTGTTCGCCCAATCGCCCGTCAGGCCGGCCTATGCGACGGGCGCGCCGCGGCCCCAGCCAGCCAGAGCGTCGGCGCGCTTCAAGCGCTTTGAAGGCGGGCTGGTCGAGATCGGCGCGCGTGGCGACGGATTCGCCTTCGACAACGAGTCGCCAAGACACCCGGTCTTTCTGCCGCCCTTCGAGCTCTGCTCCCGACTGGTCACCAACGGCGAATGGATGGAGTTCATGGCCGCCGGCGGCTACCGGCGGCCGGAGTTATGGCTCTCTGACGGCTGGGCGGCGGTCCAGTCCGGCGAGTGGGAAGCCCCGCTGTACTGGGAGCGCGGCGACGGAGGCTGGCGCGCCATGACCCTGGAGGGGGTGCGTCCTGTCGACCCTGCGAGCCCGGTGAGCCACGTCAGCTTCTTCGAGGCGGCCGCCTACGCGGCCTGGGCCGGGGCTCGCCTGCCGACGGAGGCGGAGTGGGAGCACGCCGCCGAGAATCCCGACGATCTCGAACAGCTATCTGGGCAGCTCTGGCAGTGGACCGGCAGCGCCTATGCGCCTCATCCCGGATTTCACCCGGCCGCTGGCGCGGTGGGCGAGTACAACGGCAAGTTCATGGTGGGGCAGATCACTCTCAAGGGAAGCGCCTGCGTCACGCCCCCGGATCATGCCCGGCCGAGTTATCGCAACTTCTTCTATCCCCATCAGCGTTGGATGTTCGCCGGCGTCCGCCTCGCGCGCGATGCGGAGGACGACGGAATTTCCGCCGACGCCTTTAGCCGCGACGTCATCGAAGGTCTGAGCGCCGCGCGAAAGCGCCTTCCGGCGAAATGGCTCTATGACGCAGCCGGCTCGGAACTGTTCGAGGCCATCTGCGAACTCCCGGAATACTATCCCACCCGCCAGGAAACAGCCCTGCTTGCCAAGGTTGCTCCTCTGATCGCGAGCCGGATCCCGGCCGGCGCAGCTCTTGTCGAACTGGGCAGCGGCGCCAGCCAGAAGACCCGTCATCTGCTCGATGCGGCGCCCCAGCTCTCCGCCTACGTTCCGGTGGATATCAGCGGCTCGGCCCTGGCGGCTGCTTCGGCTGCGATCCGCGCCGACTATCCGAAGCTCGGGGTCACCCCACTTGTCGCCGACTTCACGCGCCCGGCGACATGGGCAAGTGTTCTGCCGGACGCTCCCCGCGTCGGCTTCTTCCCGGGCTCCACCATCGGCAATCTTGCCCCGCAGGAAATGGTGGATCTTCTGGACCAGGTGCGCTGCGCCCTGGGACCCGGCGCCCCCTTTGTTCTGGGCCTGGATCTCGCCAAGGATCGAGAGACCCTGGAGGCCGCCTATGACGACGCCGCCGGCGTCACCGCGCGGTTCAATCTCAATCTCCTGGCGCGTATCAATCGGGAATTGAAGGGCGAATTCGATCTCTCAGGGTTCGCGCACAGGGCGGTATGGAACCGCATGGAAGAGCGGATCGAAATGCATCTCGAGTCGCTATACGACCAGGAGGTGCGAGCGGCCGGGCGCGTATTTCGGTTTGCCGCCGGAGAGACCATCCATACCGAGAGTAGCTACAAACTCAGTCCGACACGCTTCGCCGATCTCGCCTGCCGAGCGGGTTGGACTGTGGAGGAGCTGTGGACTAGTCCCAGGCCCCAGTTCGCGGTGCTGTTGCTGGGACAGGATCCGCCGCAGGCGTAAGCAACTGAAGCGCCTGGCGCCGCAATTTATTCGCTCACGCGCCGAACATGAGGGGTGCGACGGGGACGCCGCCGCACCCTCAAGGGCTTATTGCGTGTTGGCGGGTTTCCGGCCGCCACCCCTCGAGGCGGTGCCGCCCTTGCGGCCTGCGTCGGCGGCAAGGTCCCGGTTTTGCGCAAAGCTGCGCTTTTCGCTTGGCACGCTGGCCCCTCCGCGCCTAGCGATCTCGCGACGGCGATCGGGGTCCATGGCTGCGAAACCGCGCCGGCTTGGCTTGTGGTCTTCTGTGAGCGTCGGCATCGGGTACTCCTGAGTTACACAAGGCGCTGGCCTGCCACGGCTCTGTTAACCGCCGAGCCGCCGGACGGTTGCCATCACGCCCGATCCGTACATTGCCGATTCCGGATCTGAGAGGGGTCGGGGCGCGAGGAGAACATGACGCTTCATCCAAGGCTTCTTTTCGGCCTATTTATTGGAATTTTGATCTTCTGTTTTCTTCGGACGGTTGGCGCCTCCCTGCATACGGCCAGTTTGGCCGCCTGGAATCTGGGCGCGGCGACCTATCTGATCGCGATCTGGACGGTTTATCTGACGTCAGACGAGGAGGAAGTGCGGGCGCGTGCGGCTCGACACGATGAGCCGACCCCGGTCATCTTTTTACTGGGCGCCGCAGCCCATATCGCGTCGCTCGCCGGAGTGTACGTCGCACTGCACGCTGCGCGTGGGAGCCATGGCCTGGCGCATGAGCTTCCCGTCGCCCTCTCGGCGCTCACACTGGCGAGTTCGTGGCTTGTCGTACAATCGCTGTTCATCGGCCACTACGCTCACCGTCACTTCCAGGCGGTCGAGGCGCGAGGGCCGGAGGCGGGGTTCCTTTTTCCGGGCGATCCCCCGCGCACCTATCTGGACTTCGCCTATCTGGCGATTTGCGTGGGCGCGACATCTCAGGTCTCGGATCCGGGCGTGCAGAGCCTGAAGCTCCGAAACGTCGTGACAGCGCACGCAATGGCGTCGTTCTTCTACAACACCGCGGTGCTCGCCCTCGGCGTCAACATCCTGTCCAACCTTCTTGGGCAGTGACCTCCGTCACTATGCAGGCCGCGCACGGGGCAGGCTGACGCGGGCGCGCAGACCGCCTGTAGCCCTGTTGCGGAGCACGACATCGCCGCCGTGGCCGCGGGCCACCGCCCTGGCGACCGAAAGCCCGAGGCCGATGCCGCCGGTCTCGCGGCTGCGCGAGCTCTCCACGCGATGGAACGGCTCGAACACCCGTTCGATCTCGTTCTCCGGCATTCCGGGGCCATCGTCGTCCACCTCGATGATGGCCATGTCACCCTCGGCAAGGACCCGGGCGCGGGCGCGGGAGCCAAACTTCAGCGCGTTGTCGACGAGGTTCACGAAGAGGCGCTTGAGCGCCAGGGGATCGCCGTCGACCACGACGCGGTCGGCTCGCTCCACGGCCGCGTCTGCGCCGGTGATCGCCGCCTCATCCATAACCGTCTCGACCAGGGAGGAGACCTCGAGCTTGCAGTAGTCGCGGGTCTGCGCCGCGTCCCGCACGAAGCCGAGGACGGACGCCACCATGGCTTCCATCTGGTCGATATCGGCGATGAGCTTTTCCCGCAGCGGCTCGGGGGCGCCTTCGACCCTGAATTTCAGTCGCGTCAAAGGGGTCCGCAGGTCATGCGCAATCGCGCCCAGCATGCCGACGCGCTCCTCAACGTAACGCCGCAGACGCTCCTGCATCTCATTGAAAGCGCCGGCCGCCGCGGCGACCTCGGCCGACCCGACGATCTCGAGGTGCGGCGCGCGAGGGTCGCGTCCGAGCCGCTCGGCGCCAGCCGCGAGGGCGGCGATCGGCGCGGCGATGCGGCGCGAGAAGAGCCATGCCACAGGCGAGACGGCGAGGACGGAGAGGGCGACCACCAGCAGCAGGCGTTCCTGCCAGGGATCGATGCCCAACGTCGTCTTCGGTCCGACGATCAGCCATTTATGGTCTGCCTCGCGGATGCCGATCTCGAAACTGCCCATCAGCAGAGGTTCAGGCGCGTCGCGAAGCAACTCGCGTTGCTGAGTCGGCGGGCGTGGCCCGCCCAGCGCCACGATTCTGGGACCGCGCTGGGTCACGACGACGCTGTTCCTATCGACGGCCAGCGCCTCGGCCACGGCGTCTCCGAAGTGGAGTCGGCGGCGTCCTTCCGTCTCGCCGGTCGGCGGGTGGGCGCTCATATGGGTCGTCAGGACGTGGACGCCTTCTTCGGGCGGCGCCTGGCCTGCGAACCGGACTGCCTGAACGACCTCCGCCACCGTGTAAACGAGCGGCGGCGGCGGCGGCAGGTTGAGGATCACCAGCACCGACAAGGTCTGGGCCACGACCAGGGTGACAATGACAAGACCCAGCGTCTGCAGGAACAGTGGCAGCGCCAGGGTCTTCTTCATGAGGTGCGGGAGACCCTGGGGGTGAAGATATAGCCTTCGCTGCGCACCGTGCGGATCAGTTCGACCGCTCCGCCGCCATCTTCGAGCTTTCGACGCAACCGACTGATCTGAACGTCGATCGCACGATCGAAGGCGTCGGATTGCGGCCCGCGCGCATATTCGAGAAGCTGATCGCGGGTGAGGACGCGCTGCGGGTGCTCCACGAAAGCGCGAAGCAGCGAGAACTCTCCGCTGGAGAGGTTGACGACCACGCCGCTGGGCGAGCGCAGTTCGTGCCGCACCAGATCGAGGCGCCATCCGGCGAACTCGCACGCCGCGCCAAGAGGTTCGTCCGTGCTCCGAGGCTCGCGCCTGCGACGAAGGACAGCCCGCACCCGGGCCAGGAGTTCGCGCGGATTGCACGGCTTGGGGAGGTAGTCGTCGGCCCCCAGTTCGAGGCCGATGATCCGGTCGGTTTCCTCGCCCATTGCGCTGAGCATGATCACGGCCGGGCCATCGGGCCTCGCGAGGCGACGGCAGATCGACAGCCCGTCCTCACCGGGGAGCATGAGGTCGAGCACGACAAGGTCGGGTCGACGGCGGGAAAGCACCCGCTCCATCTCGCGCCCATCGGCGGCGGTGTCGACGGCGAAGCCGTGGCGGCTGAGAAATTCGGAGACGACGTCCCGGATCCCCGGGTCGTCATCGACCACGAGGATGTGCTCCAGTTGGGGCTCCTCGGCGGTGGGTGCGGCGGTGGTTGTCATGGTCCTGATCTGCAAGAACTCCCTGGCGAGGGAGTGTCTGTTGTGAAACGCAGCGAAACAGCCCGCCCCGCAACCCCATCCGCAATCTACAGTCAGGCCCTCGCAGATGCGAGAGCTTCATCAGATACGAAGGGATTTGTGAGCCGTTCTCGGCCAAACGTCGAAGTTTGGTTGTGTCCAGGGACAAAGGTGACGTCGTCCCCGAGCGGCCAAAGCTTGCCGGTGATCGAGGCGATAAGCTGGGCGAAATTTCCCCTCGGGAAGTCGGTGCGGCCTATCGATCCAGCGAATAGGACGTCGCCGACTTGGGCGAACCGCGCCTGACGCTGGAAAAACACAACATGACCCGGCGTGTGGCCTGGGCAGTGGAAGACCTCGAACCGAATTCCGTCCAGCCAGACTTCGTCGCCATCCTCCAGCCATCGGTCGGGCGTGAAGCCGCGAGCGTCGGGCATCCCCCAGCGGGCCCCGCTCGACTCGATCTGGTCGATCCAGAATGCATCGTCCCGGTGCGGCCCCTCGATAGGGACGCCGGTGGCCGCCTTGAGCGCGGCCGCGCCGCCGGCGTGGTCGAGGTGCCCGTGGGTTATCCAGATCTTCTCGAGCTCCAGGCGCTGGTCCTTCAGGACCGCGAGAAGGCGATCGACCTCGCCGCCTGGATCGATGACGGCCGCCTTGCGGGTCTCGGTGCGCCAGACGATCGTGCAGTTCTGCTGCAGTGGAGTCACCGGCGCGACCAGGGCGCGGATCGGCGGCTCCGGCGGGGATGTGTCGTTCATTCGTAGCTCTCTTGTCTGTCCGTCGGGCTCGGGCTGGTTCGCCGTAAGATCGGTCGCACGCGCCGGCAAGGAAAGGGACTCCCTTCATTTCGACGTTTGGGAAGGAGGGGGCGCCCTGCGCGCCTGTCTCCGCGCCGGCGCCTCCGGCTGACAGAGGGCTGCAGGTCGTCTAACG
>DASXGQ010000004.1:0-2272 GCA_036488995.1 Caulobacteraceae bacterium | reverse complement strand
GTCAACCGCACCGAGTTTGGGCGCTTCTTCGAGGACGAGGTTGCGGTGACCGGGCCGGCGGGTTCGATCCTGATCTACAAGACCGACGTCTTCCACCGGGGCTCCAACTTCAAGGCGCCCGGGCGCTCGCGCTTCGTCATGCCGGTGGATTTCAAGAAACGCGGCTGGCGCTGGCAGGGCAAGCTCGCCTGGCCGGATCGGGCGGAATACGACGGCTGGAAAGAGGCCATGGTGAGGATGACGCCCCGCCAGCGGGACCTGTTCGGCTGGCCGCCGGCGGGCGATCCCTACTGGAACGCCCAGACCCTGAGCGACGTCGCCCTGCGCTATCCCGGCATCGACCTTTCGCCCTATGGCGCGATGGCGGCAAAGGCCAAGACGCCGGCGGAGTGATCCCAAAAGCGCGCGGCGGGCTGAAATTCACCCCGGCGAGGCGTGGATGACGCGGCGATCGGCCGGCGCCTCGATTCACTATCCTGGGTAGTTTTCACTTAACCACGACTTGGCGACGTCCGCCCTCTCCTGCCTCCCACAAGCGGACGCTCACATTCGGAATCGCCAGTTCCTGCGAGATCAAAGCGTTTCCTGTGGCGGAAAAAGGAATGTTCTCGCCCTTGTCTGGCGATTTTCCACAGAATATGAGTTTCACAACAATCTAATTGCAAATACTCGGTGAAATTAGACCGAAATATCTTGCGATCAATTCAAATTAATATTTGTCATAATTGTGACAACTTGCGATTTTGCTCAAGTTGTCAAAAACAACGCTGTTGCAACCTAGCGTAGGATATGCGCCACTGTGGAGGTCGGGGGTTTGGATCAGGCGCCGGGAAACCGGCCGTGCTGGGAGACCCACTATGAAGAGACTGTTTTTTGCCGCGGGGGCGGCGCTCTGTATGGCGGGAGGCGCTCACGCCTCCATCACCCCGATCCTCACGTCGGTCACGGCGGACGGGTCGGACTTCCTGTTCACCTACAGCGCCACCCTGTCGGGTGACGAGGGGGTGACCGCCGGTTCGCAACTGGTGATCATGGACTTCGCCGGCTACGTCGATGGCAGTATCTCCGCACCGTCCGCGGACATCACGACGAGTGTGGTGAATACGGCGAACTTCGACGTCGCCACCGGCGGCGTGCAGGTCAATCCGATGTTCAGCGACGATCCGACGATCCCGGACCTGGTGTTCACCTACAACGGCCCGGACTTCCAGACGACCGGCGGTCCGTTCACCCCGATCACCATCACCCTGACCGCGGAATCCACCCTGGGCGGCACGACGCAGGACGGCTTCAGCTCGCGGGCGATCAGCAACTCCGGCATCGGCACGGTCGGCTCGGCGTCGTTCAACAACGGCGCGGTCGGCGTGGCCGCGGCCCAGGCCCTGCCTGAGCCGGCGTCCTGGGCGCTGTTGATCGTCGGGTTCGGCGGGATCGGCGGCCTGCTGCGCGCCAAGCGCCGCCCCGAGGCGGGATCCGCCCTGGCCTAAGGCGGTTTGTCTTGGCCTGAGAAGGTCCAGTCCTTAGGCCCGGACGAGGCCGGCGCTCCGTCTGGAACGCCGGCCTTCGCCTGTCTGGGGTCAGAGGGAGGGCGCGATGGGCTAGCTGTCGCGGTCCAGGACGTTCAGGCGCCGCACGGTGAGCTCATCGACGTCAAGGCGCTTGATCCGCACACGGCCCACGGTCAGGCGGCCGATCGCCAGGGCGCCGATGGAGACCGCGCCGATGGCGATCGCTCCGAAGGCGGCCGCACCGGCCGCGGTGGCGATCCAGGCCGACAGTGGCAGGCGCCGCTGCGCCGAAACAGGCTCACTCATGGGTTGCTCCCGAGGACTCGCCTCGCCCGTCGGTCCGACGCTCCAGGTCGGCGCGCGGCCAGTGGGCGAGGTCGGCGGCCGCCTCGTAGGTCGACTGGAAGAACGCCAGCAGGGCCGCGTCCGGATCGGCCGCCGCGCGCACGGCGGCGTAGGGCAGCACGAACTCGCCAAGCCCGGTGTCGAACCGGGCTCGCGCCGGCCGCACGGCGGCGTCGCGGAATCCGGCCGGCTCTGGATAGGCGTAGGCGTAGAACAAGGGCTCGATCCCAGGCGCGCCCGGCCAGAAGCCGCAGCTCGACACCTCGTGCGAATAGGCCTCGCCACTGACCGAGGCCGGCAGCATCGCCGAACCCGGATGCGGCGGCGCGCGGCGGCCGGAAAATCGCGTCACCGCCAGGTCGAAACTCCCCCAGAAGAAGTGCACCGGGCTCACCTTGCCGATGAACCGGCCGCGGAAG
>DASXGQ010000254.1:0-3903 GCA_036488995.1 Caulobacteraceae bacterium | reverse complement strand
CCCCAGGTTGGAGAGCGTATGTAGGAACCGGAAGCTCGTCCGAGTCACCAGCGACCGACCGTCGTCGCCCATGCCGCCGATCGACTCCGTCACCCAGGTGGGGTCGCCGGCGAACAACTCGTCGTACTCCGGCGTGCGAAGGAAGCGGACGATGCGCAGCTTGATGATGAAATCGTCGACGATCTCCTGAGCCTGCTCTTCGGTAATCAGGCCGAGCGCCAGGTCGCGCTCGAAGTAGATGTCGAGGAAGGTGGAGGTGCGGCCGAGCGACATCGCCGCGCCGTTCTGCTCCTTCACGCCACCCAGATAGGCGAAATAGAGCCACTGCACCGCCTCGCGCGCGGTGGTCGCCGGAATCGAAATATCGAAACCGTAGCTGGCGGCCATCTCCTTCAGCTCGCTCAAGGCGCGGATCTGCTCGGCAAGCTCCTCACGGTCGCGGATGATCTCGTCGGTCGACCACTCGCGGTCGAGGGCCGACTTCTCCTCCTTCTTGCGCGCGATCAGACGGTCGACGCCGTAGAGCGCCACGCGGCGGTAATCGCCGATGATCCGGCCTCGCCCGTAGGCGTCCGGCAGGCCGGTGAGGACATGCGAGCTGCGGCAACGGCGGATGTCGGCGGTGTAGGCGTCGAAGACGGCGTCGTTGTGCGTCTTGCGGTGCTTGGTGAAGGTCTCCACCACCGCCGGATCCGGCTGGTAGCCGTAGGTCTTCAACGCCTGGACGACGAGGCGGAAGCCGCCGTTGGGCATGATCGCACGCTTCAGCGGCGCGTCGGTCTGCAGTCCCACGATGATCTCGCGGTCGCGATCGATGTAGCCAGGCTCATGCGCGGTGATCGAACTCGGGATCTGCGAGACGTCGAGGACACCCTTCTTCCGCTCCTCGACGAAGAGGGCCTGCAGACGATCCCAGACGGCTCGCGTGCGTTCGGTGGGGCCGGCGAGGAAGCTCTCGTCGCCGTAGTAGGGCTTGTAGTTCTCCTGGATGAAGTCCCGGACGTCGATCTCCTTCGTCCAGAGACCCGTGTTGAAGGCTCCGGGCGATGGGGCGGAGGCGGAGGGCGAGGGCTCGAGGACGTCGCTGGACATTCTGACCTCAGGGTGTCGCGAGGGAGGATGGCTTGGCGGACGCGCCTCCCTGGGCGAGTCGGGCGGCGCGCCCGGTCTCGCGCAGGAAGAAGGTGAGGAGGATCGCGAGTCCGACGCCGCCGATCAGCGGCTGGAATGCGAGCTGGTAATGGCCAAGCTCTCGCGATCCCCCTTCGGAGAATCGGACGAGCAGAACGCCGAACACCGGACCCAGCAGGGCCGACAGCGAGAAGTTGAGGAAATTGACCACGCCGGTGGCCGTGCCACTGTGATCCGGCCGGTTGGCTTCCTTGATCACCGTATAGGGCAACATGGCCGCGCCGGAGGCCAAACCTGCGACGAGGCCAAGGCTGAAGGTTGGGAACATGCCGGCTGGGGCGAAGAGGATCAGCCCCAGACAGACGAGCAGCACTGCCGCTCCGCCGAGGATCACGGGTTTGCGGCGGCCGATCCGGTCCGAAAGCGCCCCCAGTAGCGGGCAGCCGATCATCCATCCTACCGGAACGGCGGCCGAGCGAAGAACGGCGAAGCTGTAGGGAATGTCGTGCGCCTCCTGCAGGAAGCGAACGCCCCAGACCATGGTGAAGACGGTGGTCGGCAGGAACAGAAGGCCACTGATCAGCCCACAGAGGATCGACTGGGGGTTGCGGAACACCTGGCCTAGCGCCTTGAGCGCGTCGCGCAGCCAGGCGCCCCCAGCGCCTTCGGCCGCGGCTGACGACTGACTCTTCGGCAGCAGGACCAGAAGCACCGCGCCGATGGCGAGACTAACCAGACCAAAACCGACCCAGAGCGCCCGCCAGGGCGCGCCCGCGGCTATGGCCGGTCCGACCAGGAACTGACCAGCCGCGCCACCCGCCATGCCGAACATCTGAGTGGCGCCGATCAACGTTCCGGCTTGCGACGCGGGAAAATATCGTGCGGCGATGTAGGCGGCGCCCAGCAGGGCGAACACTCCGCCCATCCCCTGGAGCAGTCGGCCGAGCCCTGCGACCGCGGGCGGGCTCGCGGCGAAGAGCAGGCCGCCGACGCCGACGAGAAGCGCACCTAGGGGGATGACGCGCCTTGCGCCGAACTGGTCGAGCGCCACGCCGGCGACAAGGCTGGTTGGCGCATAGCCGTAGTAGAAGAGGGCCACCAGGGTGACGACGGCGGTCTCCGATAAGCCATAGCCACGCGCGAGCTCGGGCAGCATCACGCTGGGCGCCGAGCGCATCAGATATTGGTGGAAGTAGAAGATCGCCGCGCCGATCCATGCGAGGAGGATCACGCGGGAGACGCCGGCCTGGGGTTTAGAGGTGTCTCGCACGGCTCCCCCTCAGCAAAGAACCAGCGAAACGGCGAGGCCGCCTTCAGACGTCTCCTTGTACTTGCTGTTCATCTCCTTGGCGGTAAGCGCCATGGCCGCGACGGTCGTGTCGAAATCCACCCGGCGGTTCGCCGGAATCTCGTTGCTCGCTATGAGATAGCCGGTCCAGGCCTTCACGGCGCCGAAGGCGCATCGTTCGATGCAGGGGATCTGCACAAAGCCCGCGACCGGGTCACAGGTCATCCCCAGGTGATGCTCGAGCGCGGACTCTGCGGCGTTGGCGACCACTTGCGGCTGCGCATCGTAGGCCTGGGCGATGAGTGCGGCGCCCATGGCCGAGGCCACGCCGATCTCCGCCTGGCAGCCGCCCTCCGCGCCGGCGAGCGTCGCATTGTGCTTGCACAGGTAGCCGACCACGGCGGCGGCCAGCAGACCGTTGCGAATCTTGTCGTCGGAGAGCTTCGCCCCCTCCGGTCCCAGCGAATAGACGACCGCGGGGATGACGCCCGCCGAGCCGCCAGTCGGGGCGGTAATCACCAGGTGGCCGCGGGCGTTGCCCTCGGAGCCCGACAGCGCATAAGCGGCCACCAGGCCGATTGCCTGGCGCGCCGTGCCGGGCTGCTTCAGGGCGTTGCGGTACACATCGCCGGCCTTGGTCTTCAGCTTGATCGGTCCAGGAAGCGTCTCGGTCGGCGCTTCGAGGCCCGTCTTCACGATCGAGCGCATGGCTGCGAGCATCTTGTCCAGGTAGGCGTCGATTTCCGCCTCGCTGCGGCCGGAGACGCTCATTTCGTTCGCCATCGCAACCTGGGCCACCGACAGGTTGTTGGCCTCACAGTACTGGATGAGCTCCGCCATTGTCGCATAGGGATACTTCGGCGGATTCTTCTTTGGCGGCGTGTAGCCCTTCCATTCGATGAAGCCGCCGCCGACCGAATAGTATTCCTGCTCGAGCAACGGCTTGTCGCCAGCCATGAGCATGCAGGTCATGGTGTTGGGATGGGGGAAGTCACCCTTGGGACTGTCGTAGACGATGTCCTGCAGCGAGACATTGATCGTCTTGTCGCCGAGTTTCACTGGAAACACCTGCCCCGGGTTGTCGCGCAGACTGTCGAGGAAGGCCGGATCGACAGTCGCCGGCTCCTTGCCGATCAGGCCCGCGAGCGCCGCCCGTTCAGTGCCATGGCCTTTGCCGGTCGCGCTGAGGCTGCCGTACAAATGGACCTTCAGCGCGGTCGCCTGGCTAAGCTGCGACGCCGGCAGCTTCGTGCAGCGCTGATAGAAGTCGTAGGTGATCCGCATCGGCCCGATGGTGTGCGAACTCGAAGGGCCGGGGCCGACCTTGTAGAACTCGTCCACCAGGGTCATCACCGGGCCCTTGGACCGCTTCACCACGTCCAGGTCGGGGGACAACGTGGCACCCAGCTTGGGCTGCCCCGCTTCCTTCGCCGCCTGCGCGGCACGCGCTTCTGGCGTCCAGGTGGTGCCGGTCATTACCGCCG
>DASXGQ010000251.1:0-6209 GCA_036488995.1 Caulobacteraceae bacterium | reverse complement strand
GGGATGGCGGTCGGCATGAAGCCGTCGCGGACATTGATCATCAGATAGGTCTGGTCGGCTTGCTGGGCCGCAAAGGCGGTGAGCAGGTCGGCAATGATGCCCCCCAGGTGCGCGGCGGCCACCTTGCTGGAGTCGAAAGCGTTGCGCGGCAACACCTTCGGCTCGCTCCAGATGCGGGTGCGCTCGGAGCTGTCGACCTGCGCCTCAAAAACGTGGGTCCAGTCGAAATCGCAAGCCGCCGCCACCAAAGACGAGAGCAGGCCCTCGCGCTGCAGCAAGGTGATGAAGATCGGCAGACATTCCGCCGAGAAATGGATGTCGCCGGGGTAGGCCTGGGCAGCGGCGTCCTCTCGAAGGCGCCCCGTGGCCGGATCGGCGAGCTCCTCCCAGCAATCGATGAAGCGGACGTCCATCTCTTCGCAGAGCGCCTTCAGGCGGACATTCAGATGCTGGCAGAGCGCATTCATCTTGTCGTCGAAGGTCGGGGTGAGGCCGAGCAGGATGGTCGTCCCCGTCAGCCGCGCCTTGGCGTCCCGAAGGATCGGACGGTGACGCTCGGCGACTGTGTCCATCATCGCCAGGTCCTGCGGCGTCACCTCCGTCGGCCAGGCGGAGTCCGCCTTTCGGGCGTCGGTCACATAGTAGTAGGGGTCGCTGCCGGAGATCAGCAGGGTGTTGCGGCTGGCGTCCACGCGCTTGAGGTTCTCGGCGAACTTGCGCTGGGTCACCGCGGCCAGCTGCTCATCCAGAAGCAGCATCAGGGGGCCCATCCCGATGAACAGCGGGAAGATGCCGGTGCTGGCCCCGAAGCTGCGCACCCAGCTGCTCCCGACGACATTGACGTAGGCGTGGTTGGCGCGCCGCCGCTCGGGCGGCAGGGGCGCCCCAAGCGGCGAGAGGTTTGAGCGCAGCAGGGCGCCGACCTTCAGCACCATGTCGCGACCGAGCGGCCGGCCGCCCCGCACGATCAGGTCGCGCCGCAGGCGCTCCAGCACCCATTCGGCCGACCTGGATTTCAGGCAGGCCTTCAGGCTGCTCACTGTCTCGGCGACCGCCCCGCTCCGCAGGTGGATAAGGCCGCAGATCAGGTGGGCGTCGGCGGCGTAGGGATCGGCAGCCAGCACCTGCGCGGCGGCGGCCAGGGCCGCTTGTGCATCGCCCCTGCGATAGGCGGCCAGCATCGGCTGGGCGGAAGCATAGGTCATGGAGTTAGGTCGCGCTTTGCAGGGTCAGGGTCGCGGTCGAGATCCACGGCGGGACCTGCGGCGACGCCAGGGTGAGGTTGATCGACCACAGTTCCGCCGTCCCATCCTCGCGGACCTTCGACAGACCGGCCTGGGCGTAGATCTCCCGGGCCGGCGGGTTCTTCGCTGTGGGCAGGAACCAGCCGCGCAGCTCGCCCAAGCCCTCACCGCGGGCTCGGTCGGCCAGGTGCGCCAGGAAGGCGGTCTCGATCCGCCGGCCGATCACCCGGCAGCTCAGCAGGAAGGTGTCGATCTCGCAGGCGCCGCCCTCGTCATGGGTCAATGCGACGCCGACGATGCCGTTGTCCCCAAACCGATCCGCCGAGCGAAGCACATGACCCGCCCAACCCGGCCGGGCGAGCAGCTCCGACAACTGGGCCTCGCTGTAGCGGTGGGTGGTCATGTTCAACTGGTTGGTCTTCTGGGTCAGTTGCGCAGCGCGGCCGATGGACATGGGGTCGATGGGGGCGATTTCGATTCGGATGTCGAGGGACGCCAGGAAGTCCTCCAGGTTCTCGGCGGAGGACTGCAGGTCCCGCCGTTGCCGATCCTCGGCGTAGTACCGGGTGCGCTCCGTATCCTCCGCCGAGATCTGCAGCCGCTCCAGCGTCGGCAGGCTTCGCAGGATGTCGGCGTAAGTCGAAGGGTCCGCGCTGAGCTCGGGCACAGTCACCTGCGGCAGGCTGCGCCGCACCGCCTCGCGTTCCACGGGGTTGTCGTCGAGGAAGACGAACGACTCAAGGCCAAGGTTCAGCTCTTCGGCCAAGGCGACCAGGTTGGCCGCTTTCGGCTCCCAGTTCACCCGCAGGCCGGCCAGGTGCTCGCGCTTGAGCAGCATGCCCGGGTGTTTGTCGAACACCTGCAAGGCGTCCTCAAGATTGTTCTTGCTCACCAGGACGACGAGGACGCCGCGCCGGGCGATGTCGAGCACCGCGCGCTGGAAGCCTCGGAAGAAGACGCCCGGGTATTCGTCGCTGAGCGCGAGCCCCGTCAGGCCCTCTTCGCCCACCACGCCGCCCCAAAGGGTGTTGTCCAGGTCGAGCGCCAGGACCTTGGCCTGCGGCAAGGCGAAGAGGCTTAGGTGCCGCCACCAGTCGGCGGCGAGCCAGGCCAGCGCTTCCACTGACAGCGGCAGCTTGGCGGTGGCCCATTTCTTTTCCGTCCGGAACCGCGCCCGGCCATGTCGCGCCTGCAGGGCGTCGATGTCGACCAGCACTACGTCGCGCAGGTTGGCGAAGCGCTGGCGCAGCTTGCGGTTCACCGCGGCGATCGCCTCGACTTGGGTGGTCGGCCGGCGGCGGCCGAGTAGGCCTTCGTCCGGTTCTAGGGGCGGCTCCAGGCCATGCACTAGGATGTTGGCGGTGGTGTTGTCGCGCAGCGCCGCCACCAGATCGCCCAGACGCGCCGCGGCGGCCTCAATCTCCGCCTCGATCTCGTCGTCGGAGAGGTTCGCGAAACCGGACCAGAGATCCGGCGCCATGTCACGGGTCTGCACCGCCAGGATCACCGTGTCGGGGGCGTGTGCGTAGAGGCCGCTGCCGCGGTCGAGGATCTCCTGGCCATAGGCGTTGAACTCGCCCACCCACGGCGTGATGCGGCAGCCCGCCAGTCCCGCCTCCGCCTGCAAAAGCGGAACGACCGGCTCGACGGTGAAGGAGCGCAGGAAGGCGACGCGATGCTCGCGCAGCGCGCCGTTCGGCCAGAACCGCTGCAGGCGCGCTGAAAGGAACCGCGCCGAGGAGGCGTTCTCATGTCCTCGCCAATAGGTCGCCGCCAGCTCCCGCGCGGCGATCAGGTCGCCACAGTCCAGGGCCGCGTCGATGGCGGCGCGCGGATCAGCAGTGGCCTCGCTCATTGCGCCACCATCAGGCAGCTGATCGTGGCCTTTTCGCGCTCGGCCTGCGCTAAGCTATAGCCGGTCAGCGGGGCGGCGCGCAGGCTTGCGACCTCCAGGCCGGCGGACTCCACCAGCGTTCGGGCGGCAGCGACGTCGGCCAGTAGATAGATGTGGTCGGGGGCTGGGCTGTTGATCGGCACGTTGATGAAGATCCGGCCGTCGGGGCGCAGATGGCGTTTCAGGGCGACTAGGGCCTCCTTGGGCCGCTCCAGATGCTCCAGGACCTCGCTGATGACGATGGCGTCGAACCGCGCCTCGGAGGGGACCTCCGGTTGCTCGGCGAGGACGTCGTGGCGGCGCAAGGCGACGGAGCGGCGGACGCCCAGCCGGGCCAGCGCCTCGCCGGTCTGGCGCAGGCTCTCCTCGCTCACGTCCCACGCCTCCGCATGGCCGCAGGCGGCCGCTTCGGCCGCCACGGACAGAAACAGGCCGTGTCCGGGCCCCACCTCAAGATAGCGGAACGCCGGCGGGAGGCTGGGCAGGAAGTCCTGCTGGAAATGCAGGAAGGCCGAGCTGTGGTTGCGCCACAGCACCTGCGAGATCAGCAGCCCTTGCATGTAGCGGCGCATGAAGGGCGCGTTAGCGTAGACTTCAGCTTCGGCGGCCTCGAATGTCGCTAGCCGATAGCGCCCGTGCTTCTTAAAGAACAGCGCCTCCTTAGAGAGTTCCGCGCACATCCAGCGGTAGTTGCTGAGGTAGTCCGGGAGGTCGTCGCCCGCCAGGATGACGATCCGGCGCGCCAGATCCTCCAAGGCGACGAGATCGGCCGCGCCATAGCCTGTAAAGCTGCCGCGCAGAAACCGAGCGTGCTGCGGCCATGCTTCAAGCAGCGCATTAGTCAGCCGGGAGAGTTCTGGGCGCCCCGTCGGAACCAGTCCCGCCATCGCCTGGTCGGCGTGGCCCCTCATCCGGCGGCTTCGGCCTCGGCGATGATCGCCATGATCGCTGGCACGCTCATCATCTCCTCAAGCCGGTCGGGCGAGATCTCGATGTGGGCTTCCTGCTCGATGGCCAGCACCAGGTCCAGCAGCCGCAGGGAATCCCAAGCCTCCAGAGTGTCGGGGGTGGAGTCCGGCTGGATGAGGGGAGGCTCGCACTCAAACACGTCCGCCATCAGCTGGCGCAGTTGGGGAAATTCCACGGTCAGGTCCAGGTGTGGCGATGCTTCGAGCCGCTCCTATGGCGGAAAGCGGTGCGCCGGTCGAGTGTTTGTCCTGCGCCAAAAACCCTTCGAAACGGTAGACTTCCCTTCAGGCATTCTTGATCGCAGCGATTGACAGGGCGCGGACTAGCGAATCTTTGCCTTGGGCTGGCAAGGCGAGTCTACCCTCCGCTGGAGTCCTCGCTCTAAGGCCACAGTGTGGGTCGTTCTCGCGAGAATCGGCACCGACGGGAGACGCTTAGTTCAATACTGCGCTGCCCTCGAATTCCAAGAGCTTGCAGCCCCACCACTCGACCCTTCCGCAAGTCGGGCGGGGCCTATAGGCTTTCGTCGATGCGGTTTCACTATATCAATCTCAATTCCGCCCACGCCCGCCGCGCGGCGCTGGAATCCAACGCCGCCCTAGTAGCGCCTGCGGCCGACCTCATCCGTTTTTCGGCCGTCACGGCCGAGGCGGGAGCCGCCGCGGATGGCAAAATTTCAACCCCTGAAAAGGCCTGCTTTCTCAGCCACCGGAATCTGCTGGCGAGCCGCGATGCCGGTGAGACCATCTTCGTCCTCGAAGACGATGTACAACTTTCGCGGCTCACCTTCCCAGTGGTGACCGCCGCCGCGAGTGCTGGCGGCGAGGACTGGGATCTACTGTTCACCGACGTGGCCGTGCCCGATCGCAACGTCATGTTGGACTTGATCCGGCGGAGGCGGCCGTTTGCGGGCCGCTTCACGACCCTCGACCTGGCTGCGATGCCTTTCGCGGGCGCCAGCGCCTACGCCGTCCATGCCCGCGCCCGGACGCGACTGTCCGAGCTCCTGGCCGCCGAAGCTTCTCTCGACACGCCCTATGACCTCGTGCTGCGCCGGCTGGTCTACACGGGCGCGCTGAAGGCGCGTTGCGTCTTTCCGTTCGTGACAACGCTCGCCGACAGCGCGTTCGAGTCCCAAGTACAGGGCGACGCCAAGACGCTGAAGGATCTCCCTCTCAATCTCTTTCGACGCCTGATGTCTGCCGACCGCGACTTGTCGGCCTGCTTGGTCGCGGCGGAGCGTCTCGATCAGCTAATGTGCGACGACGAGGCTCGTGTCGCCGGGGCCGTGTTCGCCGGAATGGCCTCGCGCGCTTACGACCCAATCGCGAGCTGATCCGATGCACTGATCGTGCGGATTGCACGGTTGGAGGCGTTTTCATCCCGATAACGTCGCGGGCCATCTGCTTATCTAAAGCTTGGTCCCTCGATGAGATTCGAACCTGCGCGGCGATTACACTTTGGCCGGCATTATGCACCTGAATGCACGAGCCTACCCACTGAGGATTGTAATCTCGTGCGGGGAGGGGGATCTCATCGGCGCGCGACTTAACCTGACAGCTCTCGCTCCCGGACGGCATCTGCGTGCGAGAGTGAGGTGTTGGATCGCCGTGAGGCGGGAACGCGGTCGCGGGCCATTGAGGCGACATATCGCGCCCGTCGTCCTTGCGGGCCTCAGCCACCGCGAAACCTCGGGCGTCACCTGAACATGTCTGCGCCACTTGCGTGACCGTCGCCCTTCCAGTCCGTCGCTTTCCGGCGAGCAGGTTCGATTCGGCGCACGGAGCCCTGCCGCTGCTAGGGCGGGTGGGGCCAGTCACGCCGCAACTAGTCTCCATTTTCGCCACCTAAGATGCTGTTTTCACAGATAATTGCTTATGGCCAAGTTGGCCTTGCCGATGAATGTGTGGGTTGATCCGACCGGTCTGTCTTCACCCTCGACAAGGGAGTTTGGCATGCCGGAAGCCATTCCGTCGGAAGGCTGTACTTCCGACCTAGAGACTCGCGTCCGTGCGCTCGAGCGGATGAAGCTGCCGGCGCTGCGGGACATCTGGACGGCGGAGTGGGGAGTTCACCCAAAGCTTCGATCCGCGGCCTTGTTG